>JAYVLI010000081.1:0-18904 GCA_043759535.1 Betaproteobacteria bacterium
GTCACCAGCGCGACCTTGCCTTTCAGATCGAACATGCGCTTGCCTCCTGCCACCGCGCGGCCCCAGCGCCGCACACAAACAAAAGCCCGGCACTGCAAACGCAATGCCGGGCTGCCGATGTGGTGGGTGGTGCAGGGTTTGAACCTGCGACCCCTGCCGTGTGAAGGCAGTGCTCTACCGCTGAGCTAACCACCCTGAACGCGTCCTGAGGCAGGGGCTGTTCGGTGTATTCGGTACTTCAAAAACAGCCTTGGATTATGCCACAGCGCCGGCCGCCAGCACCCGCCACGCCGTCTTGCCGCCGCTGGCTTTGTCGAGCTCGACCAGCATCTGGGCGTGGGCAGCGGCCTCGGCCTCGTCGGCCTCGATCACGAGCAGTTCGAGCAGGCTGAAGTCGACCACCTCGACACGCAGCTCGGCCGTGTGCGACTCGACAGCGTCGATCACCAGCGAGTCCTGGCCCCGCGTCATGCGGATGTAGACCTCGGCCAGCAGCCCCGCGTCGAGCAGCGCGCCGTGCAGTTCGCGGTGCGCGCTGTCCACCTCGAGCCGGCGGCACAACGCGTCGAGCGAGTTGGCCTTGCCGGGGAACATCTCGCGCGCCATGAACAGGCTGTCGGTGACCTGGGCGATCACGTTGTCGAGCTTGGGGCGGCCGATGCGGCGCAGTTCGTGGTTCAGAAAGCCGATGTCGAAGGCCGCGTTGTGGATGATCACCTCGGCACCGCGCAGGTATTCGAGCAGCTCGTCGGCGACGCTGGCGAACAGCGGCTTGTCGGCCAGGAACTCGTCGCTGAGGCCGTGCACCGCGAACGCGCCTTCGCTGTTGGGGCGCTCCGGGTTCAGGTAGAAATGCAGGTTGTTGCCGGACAGGCGCCGGTTCAGCATTTCCACGCAGCCGATCTCGATCACGCGGTCGCCGGCTTCGGCACTCAGGCCGGTGGTTTCGGTGTCCAGAAAGATCTGCCTCATGCGGCGCCCCGACCGCGCCACCACAGCCAGGCGCCAGCCAGGACCATGGGCACGCACAACCACTGCCCCATGCTCATGTTCAGCGCCAGCAGGCCGAGAAAGCTGTCGGGCTCGCGGAAGTACTCGGCGATGAAGCGGAACACGCCGTAGCCGATCAGGAACATGCCCGAAACCTGGCCCAGCCCGCGTGGCTTCTTCGCGTACCACCACAGCAGCACGAACAGCAGCAGGCCTTCGAGCGCAAATTGGTACAGCGGGGACGGGTGGCGTGCGATGTCGGTACCCGATTGCGGGAAGCGCATGGCCCACGGCAGGCTGGGGTCGGCCGCGCGGCCCCACAGTTCGCCGTTGATGAAGTTGCCGATGCGGCCTGACGCCAGCCCGGTGGGCACGCAAGGCGCGATCAGGTCGGTGACGTTCAGGAACGGCCGCCCCTTGGAGCGTGCGAACCACGCCATCGCCACCAGCACGCCCAGCAGCCCACCGTGAAAGGCCATGCCGCCTTTCCAGACTGCAAGGATTTCTAGCGGGTTGGCGGCGTAGTAGCCGGGCTTGTAGAACAGCACATAACCGAGTCGCCCGCCGATCACGACGCCGAGCACGCCGTAGAACAACAGGTCCTCGACGTCGCGGCGCGTCCAGCCGGTCTGTGCGAAGTGCGGCAGCTTCACGCGCTGCGCGCCGAGCCAGATGAAAAGCCCGAAGGCCACCAGATAGGTCAGACCGTACCAGTGGATCGCGACCGGGCCGAGCTGCAGGGCGATGGGGCTGAACTGAGGGTGAACAAGCATGGGGTGGGTGAAGGCGATGCAGCGCGAACGATACCCGACTCAGCTCGAACCCGGCCTCGCAACGCGCTCGCGCACGAAGTCGACGAAGCGCAGCACCGCGGGCGGTGCATCGCCGGGCCAGACGAGGCTGGTCTCGCTGCGCGGTGCAGCTTTGGCCAGCGCGGCTGGCAGCGGCCGGTAGACGACGCCGGCCCGTTGCAGGAACTTCATCGACTCGGGCACCCACGCCAGGCCGAGGCCGGCGGAGACGAGGTTGACGATGGTCTGCATCTGGATCGCCTCTTGCGCGATGCTCGGCGTGATCCCATGGCGGTGGTAGAACGCCAGCACGGCGTCGTACAACGAGGGTGCAATCAGGCGCGGAAAGATCACCAGCGGCTGGGCCAGCAAGCTTGCCGGCCGCAGCCGGGGCGCGGCCGACCAGGGCGCTCCCTGGGGCAGCGCCAGCACCAGCGGCTCCACGCCCAGCGACAAGCGTCGCAGACCATTCGGCCCGTCCGGTGCCATGCCCGGGGCATGCAACAGAAAGCCGGCATCGAGCTCACGTTGCGCGAACGCGGCGAGTTGCACGTCGCCAGTGGCCTCGCGCAGGTCCACCGACACCCCGGGATGGGCGTCACGAAACTGCAGCAGCCAACCCGGCAAGGGCCCGAATCCCACGGTCGAGACGAACCCGAGCCGGACCCGCCCCACTTCGCCTTGCGACGCCGCACTGGCCACCGCAGGCAGTGCCGCGGCCTGGCGCAGCAACTGCCGCACCGGCTCGACCAGCGCCGCGCCGGCCGCGGTGAGCGCCACGCTGCGGCGGCTGCGTTCGAACAGCGCGTGCCCGAGCCGGCGCTCGAGCTGCTGCATGGCCAGGCTCAACGGTGGCTGCGTCATGTGCAGTTTCAGCGCCGCCCGCCCGAAGTGCAAGGTCTCGGCCAGGGTCAGGAACTGGCGCCACATGCGCAGTTCGATACCGGGTGAGGCTCGATCGGGCGACGGCTCGTTCATTTGCCGAGCATATCAATCACGCCACCCACATATATTGGACGAGCCCTCGCGCGCGCCGGATACTGTGCGCCCCAGCCACCGCCAGCATCGCACCATGAAGATCAACCGCCGCTCCGCCAACATCACCGAAGGGGTCGCCCGCGCGCCCAACCGTTCGATGTACTACGCCCTCGGCTACGAAGAGGGCGACTTCAAGAAGCCGATGATCGGCGTGGCCAACGGCCACTCGACCATCACGCCATGCAACTCGGGCCTGCAGAAGCTTGCCGATGCGGCCGTCGCCGGCATCGAGGCGGCCGGCGGCAACGCGCAGATCTTCGGCACACCGACCATCAGCGACGGCATGGCCATGGGCACCGAAGGCATGAAATACAGCCTGGTGTCGCGCGAGGTGATTGCCGACTGCATCGAAACCTGCGTCGGCGGCCAGTGGATGGACGGCGTGCTGGTGGTGGGCGGCTGCGACAAGAACATGCCCGGCGGCATGATGGGCATCCTGCGTGCCAACGTGCCGGCGGTCTACGTCTACGGTGGCACCATCCTGCCCGGCCGCTACAAGGACAAGGACCTCAACATCGTCAGCGTGTTCGAGGCCGTCGGCCAGTTCAGCGCTGGCAACATGAGCGAAGAAGACTTCTGCCAGATCGAGCGCCGCGCCATCCCCGGCAGCGGTTCGTGCGGCGGCATGTACACGGCCAACACCATGAGTTCGGCCTTCGAGGCGTTGGGCATGAGCCTGCCCTACTCCAGCACGATGGCGAACGTGCACGACGAGATCGTGGCGCACACGCGCGAAGCGGCGCGCGTGCTGGTCATCGGCGGCTGCGACAAGAACATGCCCGGCGGCATGATGGGCATGCTGCGCGCCAATGTGCCGGCCATCTACGTCTATGGCGGCACCATCCTGCCTGGCAAGTACAAGGGCCAGGACCTGAACATCGTCAGCGTCTTCGAGGCCGTTGGCCAGTTCAGCGCCGGCAAGATGTCGGAAGAAGACTTCTGCCAGATCGAACGCCGCGCCATACCGGGCACCGGCTCGTGCGGCGGCATGTACACGGCCAACACCATGTCGTCTGCTTTTGAAGCACTCGGCATGAGCCTGCCCTACGCCAGCACCATGGCCAACGTGGAAGACCCCATCGTGGCGCGCACGCAAGACGCGGCGCGGGCGCTGGTTGAAGCCGTGAAGCGCGACCTGAAGCCGCGCGACATCGTGACCAAGAAGTCCATCGAAAACGCCGTGGCGCTGATCATGGCCACCGGCGGCAGCACCAACGCCGTGCTGCACTTCCTGGCCATCGCGCACGCCGCTGAAGTGGAATGGACCATCGACGACTTCGAGCGCATGCGCAAGCGCGTGCCGGTGCTGTGCGACCTGAAGCCCAGCGGCCGCTTCCTGGCCATCGACCTGCACCACGCCGGCGGCGTACCGCAGGTGATGAAGTTGCTGCTGAACGCCGGCCTGCTGCATGGCGACTGCATGACCATCACCGGCAAAACGGTGGCTGAAAACCTGGCCGATGTGCCCGACGTGCCACGCGCCGACCAGCAGGTCATCCGCAGCATGGACAACCCCATGTACGCGCAAGGCCACCTGGCCATCCTGCGCGGCAACCTCAGCCCTGAGGGCTGCGTGGCCAAGATCACCGGCCTGAAGAGCCCGGTGATGACCGGCCCGGCGCGGGTTTTTGAGGACGAGCAAAGCGCGATGGCCGCCATCATGGCCGAGCAGATCAAGGCCGGCGACATCATGGTGTTGCGCTACCTGGGCCCCAAGGGCGGACCGGGCATGCCCGAAATGCTGGCGCCCACCGGCGCGCTGATCGGCCAGGGCCTGGGGGAGAGCGTGGGCCTGGTGACCGACGGCCGCTTCTCCGGCGGCACCTGGGGCATGGTGGTGGGCCATGTGGCGCCGGAGGCCTATGCCGGCGGCCTGATTGCGCTGGTGCAAGAGGGCGACACCATCACCATCGACGCCCACCAGTTGCTGCTGCAACTGCAGGTGGATGACGCTGAAATAGCCCGCCGCCGTGCCGCCTGGGTGCAACCCAAACCGCGTTACTCCCGGGGCGTGTTGGCCAAGTTTGCGCACAACGCGGCCAGCGCCAGTTTTGGTGCGGTGCTGGACAAGTTTGAATAGCGTGTAGCGCGCGCCTGGCCGCAGCGCCAGGCGCTCAAGCCTCAGGCGGGCGCTTGGACGGGTCTTGGCGGGTCTCGCTGCGGTTGTCGTTGCGGCTGTCGTTGCGGCTGTCGTCCCGTGCATCGCCTCGCCCCGCCTGTTGCTGGGTCGGGTCTTTGTCGGCACTGCCGCGCTGCGGTGTGCGCCGCAAACCCAGTGCGTCCATGCGCTCATCGCGGCGGCGCTGCACACGCACTTCCTGGCGGCGCATGGCGGCACGCTGGGTCCAGCCGGCGCTGTCGGCAATTTGCCACCACAGCGCAGCAGCGCCAAAAGGCGCCAGCACCAGCCACCACGACCAGGCCGCTGCGCCAAACAGGCCGGTCAGCTTGAGCCCCAGGGTTATCACGCCCACCACGACCAGCCACATGCGTTGAAGTCCTGTTGTTGATTGCCACCGTGTGGGCCGTTTGAACTGCGGTGGTCGGCCAAAGGGTGATCACCCAAGCGCACTAAACTCAATTGGCCAGACTGTAGTCGGCGCTGGCCTGTTGTTCATTCCTGAGAGCTCTTTCATGACCAAATTCGCGTGCCTGTTTGTCCTGGTTGCTGCTGCGTCGGCAACTGCACCGGCGGTGGCCGATGCTGACCTGGCCAAGGCCAAATACTGCCTGGCCTGCCATGCCACCGACAAAAAGGTCATTGGCCCAGCCTACAAAGACATTGCCGCCCGCTATGCCAGCCAAAACGGTGCGGCAGCCCGGCTGGCCGACCGCATCATGAAAGGCACTGACGCCACCGGCGGCACGGTGTGGAGTGGCGCCAGTGACCCCAAAGGTGTGCCCATGCCGGCCAACCCGCAGGTCAGCGCGGACGACGCCAAAAAGCTGGCCGCCTGGGTGTTGTCCATCAAGTGATGGGATGAACCCCACGCGCCACTGCGTGATCGACATTGAGGCCTCGGGCTTGGGCCGGCACAGCTATCCCATCGAGGTGGGTTTTGTGCGGCAAGACGGCCATGCCTGGTGCAGCCTGGTGTTGCCCGCCGACGGTTGGCAACACTGGGATGCGGCGGCCGAGCGCTTGCACGGCATCCCACGTGCTTTGCTGATGCAACACGGCCGACCGGTACACGAGGTGGCGCAGCGGCTGAACACCGACTTGGCTGGTTGCACCGCCTATTGCGACGGCTGGGCGCACGACTACACCTGGCTGGGTGCGCTGTTTGAGGCGGCAGATTTAACGCCGCATTTCCGCCTAGAGTCGGTGCGGGCGCTGCTGGACGACGCCCGATTGCTGCAACTGGACGCGCGGCAGCGCGAGGCGTTTGAGGTGCTGGGCATCGCCCGCCACCGCGCCAGCAGTGACGCGCTGGCTTTGCAGTGGGCGCTGGAGCGCTTGACGGGTTGACTAAAAAAAGGCCTGCAACAGCAAGCCTTTGCCTTGTGGCGCCGCCGGCGCTGATGCGCCGCAAGAATCAGTTGTTCTCCGACAGCTGATCCAGGATCGCCGGGTTTTCTAAAGTTGAGGTGTCTTGGGTGATCGCCTCGCCCTTGGCCACCGACCGCAACAAGCGCCGCATGATCTTGCCGCTGCGGGTTTTGGGCAGGTTGTCGCCAAAGCGGATGTCCTTGGGCTTGGCGATGGGGCCGATCTCTTTGCCCACCCAATCACGCAACTGCTTGGCGATGGCCTTGGCCTCGTCGCCCACCGGTCGCGAGCGTTTCAGCACCACAAAGGCGCAAATCGCCTCACCGGTGGTGTCGTCCGGCCGGCCCACCACGGCGGCCTCGGCCACCAGCTCGGTGCAGCTGACCAGGGCGCTCTCAATCTCCATCGTGCCCATGCGGTGGCCCGACACGTTCAGCACGTCGTCAATGCGGCCGGTGATGGTGAAGTAACCGGTCTCGGCATCCCGGATGGCGCCGTCGCCCGCCAGGTAATACCGACCCTGAAAATCATCAGGGTAATAGCTTTTCTTGAAGCGCTCCGGGTCACCCCAGATGGTGCGGATCATGCTGGGCCAGGGCTTTTTGACCACCAGGATGCCACCCTGGCCCCAGGGCACATCCTTGCCGGTCTCGTCCACCACGTCGGCCATGATGCCGGGGAAGGGCAGGGTGCAAGAGCCCGGCACCAGCGGCGTGGCGCCCGGCAGCGGGGTGATCATGTGGCCGCCGGTTTCGGTCTGCCAGAAGGTGTCCACAATGGGGCAGCGGCTGCCGCCCACATGCTTGTGGTACCACTCCCAGGCAGCAGGGTTGATCGGCTCACCCACCGAGCCCAGAATGCGCAGGCTGCTCAAGTTGTAGCTCTTGGGGTGGACTGCGTCATTGGCCTCGGCCGCCTTGATCAGGCTGCGGATGGCGGTGGGTGCTGTGTAAAACACCGTCACCTTGTGGTCCTGGATCATCTTCCAGAAGCGACCGGCGTCCGGGTAGGTGGGCACGCCCTCAAACACCACCTCGGTGCAGCCTAAGGCCAGCGGGCCGTAGGTGATGTAGGTGTGGCCGGTGACCCAGCCGATGTCGGCGGTACACCAAAACACATCATCCGCCTTCAGGTCAAAGGTCAGCTTGGTGGTGAGTGCGGCATGCAGCAGGTAGCCACCAGTGCTGTGTTGCACACCCTTTGGTTTGCCGGTGGACCCAGACGTGTACAGCAAAAACAGCGGATGTTCGGCGCCCACCCACTCGGGTTCACACACTGTTGGCAAAGTGTCCACCAGGTCAGCCATCCACACATCCCGCGGCGCAGTCATGGCGATGGGCGAGCCCGAGCGTTTGACCACCAGCACGTTGGTCACCGTCTCGCAGCCACCCAGTGCCAACGCTTCATCAACAATGCTTTTGAGCGGCAACTGCTTGCCACCCCGCACCTGGTGGTCGGCGGTGATCACCACCTTGGCGCCGGTGTCGGCAATGCGGTCCCGCACGCTTTGCGCCGAGAAACCGCCAAACACCACCGAATGGATGGCGCCGATGCGGGCGCAGGCCTGCATGGCCGCCACACCATCCACCGACATCGAGATGTAGATGATGACCCGGTCGCCCTTGGCCACGCCCAAGCGCTTCAGCCCATTGGCGATCTGGCAGGTCTTGGCCAGCAATTCGCTGTAGCTGACGTGGGTGACCTCACCGCCATCGGCTTCAAAAATGATGGCGGTCTTGTCGCCCAGGCCGCGCTCGATGTTGCGGTCCAGGCAGTTGTCGCTGGCGTTCAGGGTGCCGTCGGCAAACCATTTGAAAAACGGCGCGTCGCTGTCGTCCAGCGCCTGGGTGAAGGGGGTTTTCCAGCGCAGCAACTCACGCGCCTGGCGGGCCCAAAAGCCTTGGTAGTCGGTCTCGGCCTCTTGCACCAGCGCTTGGTAGGCGGCCATGCCCTGCACATGCGCCCCAGCCACCGACGCGGCGGAGGGGAGGTAGGTTTTCAAGACGGTGGGGCCGGCCTGGTTCAGGTCTGTGCTCATGGATGTCTCCTGCGGGGTGGATGCGGGTGGATGTTGTTGGCTGTTTTTGGTTGCCCTGCACCTTAGGCAGGGGCTCTTACGAACCGCTTACTTTCTCGGCTTGTTGGCAACTTTCGGGTCAGCGCGCTTGACGGGCCGTGAACGCCGTCAAGTGCCAGCCTGACACAGCCGCTGCCTAGAATCCACAGGACTTCCCCCTTGGCAGCCCATCCAACATGGCACATCCGCCCAAAAGTGTTTCACCCAACATGTCACCGCTGTCGGGTGTCATCTTCGCCAGCCGCTGGCTGCAATTGCCGCTCTACCTGGGGCTGATCCTGGCACAAGGGGTGTATGTGTTCCAGTTCTGGATTGAACTGGTGCATTTGATCGAGGCCGCGTTTGGCAACCAGGCCGCGCTGCTCACCCTGGTCAAGAGCAGCGGTTACCAGGCGGCGGCCATCCTGGCGCCGGATGGCAAAAGCATCCTTGGTTATGAGCCCATCACCCACCTCAACGAAACCATCATCATGCTGGTGGTGCTGGCGCTGATTGATGTGGTGATGATCAGCAACCTGCTGATCATGGTGATCATCGGCGGCTATGAAACCTTTGTGTCGCGCCTGCGGCTGGACGGCCACCCCGACCAGCCCGAGTGGCTGGACCAGGTCAACGCGTCGGTGTTGAAGGTCAAGCTGGCCACGGCCATCATCGGCATCAGCTCTATCCATCTGCTCAAGACCTTCATCAACGCGGCCAACTACACCGACAAGGTGCTGATGTGGCAGACCATCATCCACATCGCTTTTTTGTTCTCGGCCCTGGCCATCGCCTACGCGGACCGGATCATGCACCCGCCGGCTGCGCACTGACAGCTTGGTTTTAGCGCCGCCGGTGTGCTGCCGCCAGGATGGCCGCGCCGGCCGCGCCGGACAGCAGTGAGCCCACCAGCACACCCAGTTTGAGGCGGGTCTCGTAAGACCCGTCCAGCCCCGCAAAGGCCAGGCCACCGATGAACAAACTCATCGTGAAGCCAATGCCACACAGCACCGCCACGCCAAAACACTGCAACCAACTGGCGCCTGTTGGCAGGGTTGCCCAGCCCAGCCGCACCATCCCCCACAGGCAACCAAACACGCCCAATGCCTTGCCCAACAGCAGGCCGGCGGTGATGCCCATCGGGATGCCCTGGGCCAGCGTGGACAGTTGCACCCCAGCCAGCGCCACCCCGGCGTTGGTGAAGGCAAATACCGGCAACACCAAAAATGCCACCCAGGGGTGCAGGGCATGCTCCAGGTCTTGGGCCGGTGACCGGTGGCTGTCATGTGCCACCCGCAGCGGGATGGCCAGCGCTGTGACCACTCCGGCCAGCGTGGCATGCACACCCGACTTCAACACACACAGCCACACCAGCAAGCCCACCGCCAGGTACACATCCACCCGCGCCACGCCGGCCCGGTTGAGTGCCACCAACACCGCAATGCCCAGGCCGGCAGCGGCCAGCATCGGCAGTGACAACTCGGCGGTGTAAAACGCGGCGATGACAACGATGGCGCCCAGATCATCCATGATGGCCACCGCTGTCAAAAACACCTTCAACGAGGCTGGCACCCGCGGCCCCAGCAGCGTGACGATGCCGATGGCAAACGCGATGTCAGTGGCCGCAGGAATGGCCCAGCCGCGCAGCGCCGCCGGGTCACCCAAGTTGAAGGCGCCATACACCAAGGCCGGCACCACCATGCCGCCCAATGCCGCCACAGCGGGCAGCCTGGCCTGGCGGCGGTCGGCCAGCTCACCCACCAGCAGCTCGCGTTTGATCTCCAGCCCCACCAGCAAAAAAAACACCGCCATCCACAAGTCATTGACCCATACCACCAGCGGTTTGGTCAGCACCAGCCAGGTGCTGATGCGCAATTCCACCGGCGCTTGCACCAGGCTTTGGTAGGCCGGCTGCCAGGCTGAATTGCTGATGAGCAAGGCCGCCAGCGCGGCAATCGCCAGCACGATGCCGGCCGCCGATTCGTGCGCAAAAAAAGCCAGAAATGCGGGCGTGGTGGGGTGATGGGCGTCAGGCTTCACGCAGGGCGGCTTCGGTAAACTTGGGTGGTCAGGGTAACCCAGTACTGTCCTGTGAAGCCCTTCACCGCCCTGCCACACCGCGAGTGCCCATGACCACCACCATCCGCCAGGCCGACCTGATCGAAAGCATTGCCGCTGCGCTGCAGTACATCAGCTATTACCACCCGGCTGATTTCATCGCCCACCTGGCGCGGGCTTACGAGCGTGAACAAGGCCCGGCCGCCAAAGACGCGATCGCCCAAATCCTGACCAACAGCCGCATGTGCGCTGAGGGCCACCGCCCCATCTGCCAGGACACCGGCATCATCAACGTGTTCTTGAACATCGGCATGGACGTGCGCTGGGACGGTTTTACCGGCTCGATTGAAGACGCCGTGAACGCCGGTGTGCGCCAGGGCTACCTCAATCCCGACAACGTGCTGCGGGCGTCCATCCTGGCCGACCCGATCTTTGCGCGCAAAAACACCGGCGACAACACGCCGGCGGTGATCCACATGACGGTGGTGCCCGGTGACAAGCTGGATGTGACGGTGGCGGCAAAAGGCGGTGGCAGCGAGAACAAGAGCAAGTTGCAAATGCTCAACCCGAGCGACTCCATCGTCGATTGGGTGCTCAAGACCGTACCCACCATGGGCGCTGGCTGGTGCCCGCCGGGCATGTTGGGCATCGGTGTGGGCGGCACCGCCGAGAAGGCGGTGCTGATGGCCAAAGAAGTGTTGATGGACGACATCGACATGCACGAGCTGCTGGCGCGTGGTCCGGCCAACAAGCTGGAAGCAATGCGCATCGAGCTGTACGAGAAGGTCAACGCACTGGGCATTGGCGCGCAAGGCCTGGGTGGCTTGACCACGGTGCTGGATGTGAAGATCAAGACCTACCCCACCCACGCTGCTGGCTTGCCGGTGGCCATGATTCCCAACTGCGCCGCCACGCGGCATGCGCACTTTGTGATGGACGGCTCGGGCGCGGTCTACCTCGACCCGCCCAGCCTGGACTTGTGGCCCGATGTGCATTGGGCGCCCGACTACAACAAGAGCAAAAAAGTGAATCTGAACACCCTGACCCCGGCCGAGGTGGCCAGCTGGAAACCCGGCGACACCCTGCTGCTGAACGGCAAGATGCTGACCGGCCGCGACGCCGCCCACAAGCGCATTGCCGACATGCTGGCCAAGGGTGAGCAGTTGCCGGTGGACTTCACCAACCGGGTCATCTACTACGTTGGCCCGGTGGACCCGGTGCGCGACGAAGTGGTGGGCCCGGCCGGCCCCACCACCGCCACCCGCATGGACAAGTTCACCGAAATGATGTTGGCCAAAACCGGCCTGATCAGCATGGTGGGCAAGGCCGAGCGTGGGCCCATCGCCATCGAGTCCATCAAGCAGCACAAAAGCGCCTACCTGATGGCTGTGGGCGGCGCCGCCTACCTGGTGGCCAAGGCCATCAAAGGCGCCAAAGTGGTGGGCTTTGCCGATTTGGGCATGGAAGCCATCTACGAGTTTGATGTCAAAGACATGCCGGTGACCGTGGCGGTGGACAGTGCTGGCACCAGCGTTCACAACACTGGCCCGGCCGAGTGGAAGGCGCGCATTGCCGGCATTCCGGTGAACGTGGCCTGAGCGCCTGAGCGCCGTTGTTCGGGTTGGCGCAGTGCTGCGCCAACCCGGGTTTTAGAACGCCACCACGTCCGCCTTCAAACCGCGGCCGGCCAGCAGCACGCGGGCACGTTCGGCGTCGGCCTCGCTGTCAAACGGCCACCAGGCGGCATGCCAGGCGCCGTCCTTGTTCAGCAGCTCACCGTGGGCAGGCACCGGACCGCTGAGTTTGGTGACGGCGCTTTTCAACACCTTCAGGTCGTCTGCTGCCGTCTGGCGGAAGCGCCGAGGCCGCACCACCACCGCAAACACCGGCGGGCTGGTGGGCCCGGATACCGCAGCGGCTTGTGTTGTTGTGGCACCGCCCATCGCGGCGTCCAGCGGTGTGCCACGCAGCGCCGCAGCCTGCTGGCGTGCAGACAGGCGCTCGTCGTCGGCCAGGCTGGGCCGGATACGGCCCAGCGGCGCTGACCCGGCGCTGGCCATCAACGGTGCCTGGGCGCCCTTGGCGGTTTTCAGACTGGGCCAGATGGCCAGCGGGGCCAGCGGTGCCGGTGCGTCCACCGCTGTGCTGGCAGCGGGGTCGGCGTTGGCCGGCTTGCCCTGTGGTGTGGCTGCCGCGAGATCGGCGGCCACCGGGTTGGTGGTTTGGCCGTTGCTGTGGCCGACGGCTTGGTTGACGCCTTGGTTGACTGGACCGGCCGGGTCCGGCGCAGCGCTGCTGGTGGCCATGCTGTGGTCCGACGCGGCTGCAGACGCCACCGTGTCTGCAGCCAGCACCGCTGCGGAAGCGGCAGCGGGTGCCGACGCTGCGTCGGCGGTGGCGGCAGCGTTGTCTGCTGCCGAAGCCGCTGCATCGACCGCTGCCGCTGCCACAACAGCCACAACGGCCGCTGTGTCAGGCGCCGCCGGCACAGGCCGCAATGCCCAGCCAGACACCGTTCCTGCCAGCACCAGCACACCGGCCGCTGTGGCCACCCGGCAACGGCTGTAGGCGCGTGGGCCCAGGATCTGGCCATCGGCGCCGATCAACAGCCGGATACGGCGGTCGCCCACGCCGACGGCGGCGGTCAGCAAGTGCAGTTGCACATCCAGCGCCAGGCCACGCTGGCGGGCCGCAGCGCGCAGCGGGGTTTCCACGTCCACCAGCCGGTGCGGCCAGTCGGTCGGTGCCAGCGGCTGCACCTGGCCATGCCGGCGTGCCCAGCGTGCCACACGGCCAGTGCGCAGCGGCCAGACAAAGCTGCGGCTGAACACCGGCTGCAGCTTGGGCCTGGACGGCCTGCTGCCACGCAGCCGTGCCAGCAAGCGCTGCCACCAGGTCTGGCCGCCGGTGGTGGTGGTGGCAGTGGTGGTGCATGCGGTGGTGGATGCGGCGGCGGCCAGCGTTGCCGGCGGTGCGGCAGGCGGTGTGGCGGGTGGTGTGGCAGGTGGTGTGGCGGGTGGTGCGGCAGGTATTGCTGCGGGCTGCGGTGCTGTGAATGACAGCGCCAGGTCAACGCAATCGGTGCTGGTCTGCAGGCCATCACCCGGCCCTGCGTCGGTATGCGGTGGACTGTCTGGCACCGGCACCGGCACCGGCGCCGGCGCCGGCGCCGGCTGCAGCGCGGCTGCAGCGGCCAGCGCTGCGGCTTCAGCGGCCATGTCGGCCTCTGCCAGCGCAAACGGGTCGTCATCCGCAGCTGTGGTCAGGTCGGTGGGTGATGCGCTGGCTGCGGTCGCTGCGTCGGTTGATGGGCCGGGCGCGTGGTCTGGCAGGGGCTGGGCAGCGGCGTCCGCCGTCGCGGCGGTCAGCGCATCGGCATCGGCATCGGCATCGGCATTGCCGTCGCCGTCGCCACCGGTGGCGGTTTCTGCATCTGCTGCGTTGTCCGCCGCCGCCAGCACCTCGTTGGCCACCGCGCTGGTCTCGGCTGGCGCGGCCGGTGTGGCTGGCAATGCCCGCCGCATGGGTGGCGCCACGGCGGCGGGCGCCATGTCCAGCAACTCGCTGACGGTGAGCGGCCGCGCCGTTGTCGCGATTGCTGCTGCTTGTTGCAGCGCGGGCCCGGCACCCATGCTGGCCACAGGCCCCAGGGTGTCGGTAGCAAACGGCAACGCCACCGCGCCGATGCTGTGCACCTGGGTGGGGTTGATGCGGCGCGCCAGCGGGTGGCGGTTGTGCCACGCCACCACACGCGCCAGCACCTCATTGAGGCGGAGCGCTTGCATGATGCGTGGGGATTGTTGGCCACGGCGGCGTGGCCTATTGGCACATCAGCGCGGTGTTTCAACCGCTGTTGTGTGCCTGCTGGTGCGCGCCGGTATCAGCCTACCGCGCCCGCCGGCCCGGCCCGCCGCAGCGGCCGGCCACCCCGTCACATGCCAGCGTAGTTGGGCCCACCACCGCCCTCGGGTGTGACCCAGACGATGTTCTGCGTCGGGTCTTTGATGTCGCAGGTTTTGCAATGCACGCAGTTCTGCGCGTTGATCTGCAGCCGGTCGCTGTTGTCATCGTTCTTCACAAACTCGTACACCCCGGCCGGGCAGTAGCGGCTCTCAGGGCCGGCATAGGTGGCCAGGTTGATGGCCACCGGCACGCTGGCGTCTTTGAGCGTCAGGTGCGCAGGCTGGTTTTCTTCATGGTTGGTGTTGCTGATGAAGACCGAGCTGAGCCGGTCAAACGTCAGCTTGCCATCGGGCTTGGGATACTCGATCTTGACGCACTCGGCGGCGGGTTTCAGCGCCAGGTGGTCGGCGGTGTGCCGGTGCATGGTCCAGGGTGGTGTCTTGATGCCCAGCTTGGGCATCAGCCACTGCTCGATGCCGGTCATCAGCGTGCCCACCAGTTGGCCTTTGTGGAACCAGGGCTTGAAGTTGCGGGTGCGCTGCAACTCGGCATTCAACCAACTGGCCTCAAAAGCGGCCGGGTAGGCCACCAGTTCATCAGCGCTGCGGCCGGTGGCCAGCGCCTCGGCAGCGGCTTCGGCCGCCAGCATGCCGCTCTTGATGGCGGCATGGCTGCCCTTGATGCGGGCCGCGTTCATCATGCCGGCCTCACAGCCGATCAGCGCGCCGCCAGCGAACACCAGCTTGGGCATGCACTGTGGGCTGCCGTTGTTGATGGCGCGGGCGCCGTAGCCAATGCGCTTACCACCCTCGATGTGGGCGCGGATGGCGTGGTGGGTTTTCCAGCGCTGCATTTCCTCAAACGGGCTCATCCAGGGGTTTTGGTAGTCCAGCCCCAGCACGTAGCCCAGCGTCACCTTGTTACCCTCCAGGTGGTACAAAAACCCACCGCCAAAGCTGCCGTCGGTCAGCGGCCAGCCGCTGGTGTGGACCACCAAGCCGGGCTGGGCCTTGTCAGCCGGGATCTCCCACAGCTCTTTGATGCCGATGGACCAACTGGCCGGGTCACGCCCTTCGTCGAGCTTGTATTTAGCGATCAGTTGTTTGCCCAGGTGGCCACGGGCGCCTTCAGCAAACAGGGTGTATTTGCCGACCAGTTCCATGCCCAGTTGGAAGTTGTCGGTGGGTTCACCGTTTTTGCCGACGCCTAAGTTGCCGGTGGCCACACCCCGCACTGCGCCTTTGTCGTCGTACAACACCTCAGCGCCGGTGAAGCCGGGGAACACCTCCACCCCCAGCGCTTCAGCCTGCTCACCCAGCCACTTGACCACAGCGCCCAGGCTGATGACAAAGTTGCCGTGGTTGTGAAAGTTCTCGGGCATCAGCCAGTCGGGAATGGTGGACGTGCCGTCTTCGGTCAGTTGCAGCAGCAGGTCCCCGGTAACGGGCTGCTTGAGAGGAGCACCCAAATCACGCCAGTTGGGGATCAGCTCATTCAGCGCAATCGGGTCCATCACCGCGCCGGACAGGATGTGGGCACCAGGCTCGCTGCCTTTTTCCAGCACCACCACCGAGATGTCGCGGCCCTGCACTGCGGCCACCTGCTTCAGGCGGATGGCAGCGGCCATGCCGCCAGGGCCACCACCGACGATCACCACGTCGTATTCCATGGCCTCGCGTGGGCCGTATTGGCTGAGGATCTCCTGTGCTGTCATCCCGGTCTGTCCTGTTGTTGGTGGTGTGGGCGGTTGGTCGCTGTTTGGCCGATGCTTGGCCGATGCTTGGCCTTTGAAATCACGCAAAAGCCGCGCATTCTACCCAGGGGTCTTGAAAAATAGAACGATCGTGCTTTTTTGCAACGTTATCCCAAATCAGCCAGAACAGTGGCGCGCCGCCGGTGTTTTCAAGGCCTCATCCAGCGATGGCCCCAAGCCCGCGCGGCGTAGGCTTGGCAGCGGCGCAGGTGGGCTGGGCAGGGCTGGCCGCCCGACCAGCGTGCTATCGTCATTCGGGCTGTTTGCGTCAAATTTGGGCTTGCCCCCGGACCCGCCACTTGTGTATTCACTGACCTGATTGCCCCATGAGCTACAACATCGATCTGTCCGGCCGCGTGGCCTTTGTGTCTGGTGCGTCCAGCGGCCTGGGTGAGCAATTTGCCCGCACCTTGAGCCAAGCCGGTGCCAGCGTGGTGCTGGCCGCACGCCGGTTGGACCGGCTCAAGACCTTGCGCGCCGAGATCGAATCGCAAGGCGGTGACGCCCATGTGGTGGCGATGGACGTGACCGATCCCGACAGCATCAAGGCGGCCATCGCCCATGCCGAAACCGACATGGGCACCATCGACATCCTGGTCAACAACTCGGGTGTCAGCACCACCCAAAAGCTGGTGGACGTGTCGCCCGACGACTACGACTACGTGATGGACACCAACACCCGCGGTGCGTTTTTTGTGGCGCAAGAAGTGGCCAAACGCATGATTGCGCGGTCGCGTGGCGCCGCACCCGGCACCTTCACTGGGGGGCGCATCGTCAACGTGGCGTCAATGGCAGGCCTGCGCCCGCTCAGCCAGATCGGCGTGTACGCCATGAGCAAAGCCGCCGTTATCCACATGACCAAGGCCATGGCGCTGGAGTGGGGCAAATTCGGCATCAACGTCAACGCGCTGTGCCCGGGCTACATCGACACCGAGATCAACCACCAGCACTGGCAGACCGAGGCCGGCCAAAAGCTCATCAACATCTTGCCCCGCAAGCGTGTCGGCCAGCCCAAAGACCTGGACTTGGCGCTGATGATGTTGTGCGCCAACGAGAGCCACTTCATCAACGGCGCCATCCTGTCGGCCGACGATGGCTTCGGTGCCTGAGCGTGGGCGCTTTCCTGCTGCGCCCGCCGATCTCGGGCCTGCGGTGCTCACCGTACAGGTGTACGGCTCCGCTCCTCAACCCGACCTCGGCGCGCTCGCGACGGAAATCGTCCACGCTCAATAGAGAAAAAAGCAAACAATGGCCCGCGCCCTGACACCGCTGGAAGCCCGTGTGCTGGGTGTGCTGGTGGAAAAACACGCCACTGTGCCGGACACCTATCCGCTGTCGCTCAACACCCTGGTGGCCGGTTGCAACCAAAAGACCACCCGTGACCCGGTGATGGCCGCCACTGACGCTGAGGTGTTGTCAGCGGTGGACGGCTTGAAAAGCATGAGCCTGGTGTTTGAAGGCAGCAGCAGCCGGGTGACACGCTATGAGCACAACGCCGGCCGAGGCCTGAACGTGCCGGCACCGGCCGTGGCCTTGCTGACGGTGCTGATGCTGCGTGGCCCGCAAACATCGGCCGAGCTGCGCGCCAATGTCGAGCGGCTGCACCGCTTTGCCGACATTGCGGCGGTAGAGGCTGCCTTGACCGAGTTGGCTGACCGCTTCCCGCCCCGCACCCTGCTGCTGCCACGCGCACCCGGCGCACGCGAGCCGCGCTGGGCCCACCTGCTGTGTGGTGAGGTGCAGATGACCGCGCCACGTGAGCCGCACGGCAGCGCCGACAGCGACGCGGTGAGCGTGGGTGAACTGGTGGCCCTCAAGTCTGAGTTGACGCGCCAGGCCAATGAACTGGCGGCGCTGCGCACACTGGTCTTGCGCATGGCCGGTGAGCTGGGCATCAACACCGAGGTGGTTGCTGCAACACCGGCTGCGACACCGGTTGAAATACCGACCGATGCCGCCGGCAACCCCGCCGCCTGAGCCCACACCCACCATGCGTTTAGACCTGCCTGACGACAAGAAGCTGCAGTTTGAGATGGTCATCCCCATCCGCTGGGGCGACATGGACGCGATGGGCCATGTCAACAACGCCAGTTACTTTCGCTACCTCGAAACCTTGCGCATCGACTGGTTTCGCCACATCGGCTGCCTGAGCAACCCGGGTGGTGTGGGGCCGGTCATCATCAATGCCTTTTGCAGCTTTATCCGGCAGTTGGAATACCCGGGTGATGTGCTGGCCCGCCATTACACCGGCAGCATGGGCCGCAGCACGCTGGACACCTACGCCACGCTGGAGCGGGTGGACCGACCCGGTGAGGTGTGCGCCAGCGGTGGCGCCACGGTGGTGTGGACGGATTTCAAAGCACAAAAGTCAGTGCCTATCCCTGAGGCCTACCGGGCGATCTTTGCCTGAGCTGGCACTGGCACTGCCGCGATTGCGGGGGCGCCCGCCCGCCGGCCCTGCCGTAGAGTGACCGGTTTTGGCGCTTTGCGCGCCGCCGCCCACCCAACACCGCGCCCCATGGACCGCGAGACCCACCCGCTGGTTGCACCGCCCGGTGCGCCCATGCCACTGCCGGCTGATGCCCACGGGCCGCTGCCGCCAGAGCAAATCGCCTTCTCGCTGGCCCAGGTAGAGCACAGCGCCGCCTTCAAGCCGTCGGCCCGCCACCGCGCCCTGCTGCGCCATTTGGTGACGCGCTGGCTGGCCGGTGATCTGACATCGTTGAAAGAGTCGGTGATTGCGGTGGAGGTGTTTGGTCGCCCGCCCGCCCGCTTTGACCCCCGGCTTGACACCATCGTGCGGGTGGAGACGCGCCGCCTGCGCG
>JAYVLI010000082.1:0-15896 GCA_043759535.1 Betaproteobacteria bacterium
GTCCAACGCCTTCAAACTGTTTTCGGTGCCTATGGGTTCAGCACCTTCGGGCGCATACCTGGACAAGGTTGAACATCAGGTTTTTAATATCAACTTCAGAAAGCTGAAGTTGAGGATTTAGGCAGGGGCCTGTTCACACTATTTGCCTGCCGTGCAGGTTTGCTGCGCGACAATTAACCCGTAACCGATGCCCGCCCACCCTATGTGACAGTGCCAAGACAGGAGAACTTCATGAACCTTGAATCTTTCGATGCAATCGTCATAGGTGCAGGGCAAGCCGGGCCAGCCCTGGCAGCGCGCTGCAGCAAAGAGGGGCTTCGTACCGCCATGATTGAAAGGGGCCATTTTGGCGGCACATGCGTCAACGTGGGCTGTGTTCCGACCAAAACGATGGTCGCCAGCGCGCGGGCTATTCATCTGGCCAGGCGTGGCGAAGAGTTTGGATTTTCTGCGGGAAGCATCGTAGTCAACATGGCGCGCATCAAGGCCCGTAAGGACGACATCGTTCACCAGTCGCGTAACGGTGTCATCCAGTGGATGCAAGGCCTTAAAAACACAGAGATTATTTTGGGCAGTGCGGTATTTACCGGCCCGCATACCGTCCAGGTTGCCGGTCGTACGCTGACCGCCCCCAAAATATTCATCAATGTCGGCGGCAGGTCCGTTGTGCCAGATCTGCCGGGCCTTCCCGACGTGCCCTGCCTTGACAACATTTCCATCATGGAGCTGACGCAGGTACCTGAGCACCTGGTAATTGTTGGCGGTAGCTACATAGGGCTGGAGTTTGCGCAAATGATGCGGCGTTTTGGCGCGGCAGTGACAGTGGTGGAGCGCGCTGCACGCCTGCTGCCGCGTGAGGATGCCGATGTGGCCGACGGCGTGCGCGCCATCCTGGAGGCCGAAGGGGTGCGGTTTGCGCTGGGCGCCGATTGTTTGTCATTGGCACCTGTTGGCCAACAGATCAGCGTGGGCGTGGCTTGTGCTGACAACCGACCCGCCGTGCTGGGCAGCCATGTGCTGCTGGCCATGGGCCGGCGCCCCAACACCGACGGCTTGGGCCTGGACCAGGCCGGCATCCGAATGGATGCGCGCGGCTACATCGAGGTGGATGCGCAATGCCGCACCAGCGCGGATGGGGTGTGGGCGGTGGGTGATTGCAATGGCCGTGGCGCTTTTACCCACACCGCCTGGAACGACCATGAAATTGTGGTGGCCAACCTGTTTGACAGTGACCCCCGCCGCATCACTGACCGCATTGCCTGTTACGCACTGTTCATTGACCCGGCGCTGGGCCGCATTGGCATGACGGAGACCGAGGCCCGTGCCAGCGGCCGCAAGGTGCTGCAGGCCAAGATGCGGATGCAGCGTGTGGGCCGGGCGAGGGAAGCAGGTGAGACCCAGGGCTTCATGAAAGTGCTGGTGGACGCAGACACCCAACGCCTGTTGGGCGCGGCCATTCTTGGGCTCAACGGGGACGAGGTGATCCACGGCCTGCTGGACATGATGGCGGCCGACCAGCCCTACACCGTGATCGCGCGTGCGGTGCATATCCACCCCACGGTGTCCGAGCTGGTGCCCACGCTGTTGCAGCAATTGCGGCCGCTGTGATGCCGCTGTGGGGCAGCTTGCAGCGGATTGCAGCGGATTGCCGCCGTGCGCTGTGGTGGCTCAGTGGTGGCTCAGTGGGCGTTGCGCCGTGCTCACCGTGCCGCAGGCGGCGCCACCGCTGCACCCTGGATGCCGTGCCGCTGCAGCGCGCTGGCCACAAAACCCGTGGTCTTCATCTCTTCAATGAAAGCGCTCAGCCAGGCCTGGGTGGCCGTGCGGCCTTTGGGCACACCCATGGCCTGGTTGATCACCATGAAGTGGCCAGGCAGCAGGCGCACACCACCGACTCTGCCTGCATCGGCCTGCAATTGCTGTTTGACGCCGGCGGCCACCTCCAGGCCTTGCGCTACAAACAAGTCAGTCACTGTGGGCGATGTGGCCGCCCGCACCAACGTGGCGGCTTTGAGCGCACGTGTCAAAAACAGGTCATACGCGCTGCCCAGGCCAACCGCCACCCGGGTGCCGGGCCGGTCCACCTCGGCGTTGTGCTGCAACGCAGAATCTTGGCGCACCAGGTACGCACCTTCGATGACCACATAGGGCGCGGTGTAGTGCATGTCGGCCGCACGCACCGGGTCAATTGCCACAAACGCCAGGTCCACCTGGCCGGCCCTGACCGCGTCCACCACCGCGCCGGCCGAGTTGAACAGCACCAGGTCCACTGGCAGGCCCAGCCGGCGGGCGGCCTCACGCGCCAGATCGACCGACACCCCGTGGGCCTGGCCTGCCGCATCCCGGTTGGCCAGGATGGGGTTGCCAAAATTGATGGCGGCACGCAGCTTGCCGGGCCTGCCCAGTTCAGCCAGCACGGCGGCCACCCCAACCGTGCGGGGGTCCGCCGTGCTGGCGGCGCAGCCGGCCAGCAACACGGTGGCCACAGCACATACCCAACGGCGCAGCAGCACAGGGCTTGTTGCAGAGGTGGTGGCATTGGGTGGGTGTACGGCACTGGCTTTCATGCTGATCTGCCTGCTGGTGTGACAAAACCCTGCATCATGGCCTACCCACTGACCCACCAACCCCAGCACTGAAACAAGGAAACCCGCCATGAAATTGTTGCCCTGGATCGCCGCCGTGAGCACGGCATTGATCAGCGCTGTGAGTTTGCCTGCCCAGGCCCAGACCGTGAAGGTGACCCCGCTGGGCGGCATTGACGGTGAGTTCTGTCCGCAAGACCGCGCCCTGGTGTTTGAAGACCCCAACGGCACCCGGGTGCTGTATGACCCGGGCCGCACCGTGGCCGGCGCGGACGACCCGCGGCTGGGCAAGATCGACATCATCCTGGTCAGCCACATGCATGGGGACCACATCGGCAACGCGCACAACAAAGCCCCCAACAGCGGGGCTTGTGACAAGCCTGACGTGTCGGTGTCGGCCATGCCCAATTCCAGCGTGGTCAACATCGCGCTGGCCAAAAAATCCAAGATCGTCACCGGCAGTGAGATGCCGCCGTTTTTTGCCGCCAAGCTCAAGGCCAACGGCGGCAACCCGGCCGATTCGATGTTGGCCCGCTTTGGCGGCAGCGTCACCGTGGGCGGTGTGCGCATTGCCACCGTGGCGGCGCTGCACAGCAACGGTGTGGACCCTGACTTCATCCCTGGTGACCTGGGCAAGGCCATGAAAGACGCCGGCATAACCGGTGACGTGGGGCTGGCCACCGGTTATGTGCTGCGCTTCAGCAACGGCCTGGTGGCCTACCTGTCGGGCGACACCGGCATCACTGCCGATCAAGACCTGGTGGTGCGCGGCCACTACAACGCCAAGCTGGCGGTCATGAACATGGGTGATGGCTTTACCACCGGGCCGGCCGAAGCGGCCTACGTGATGAATGAGCTGGTCAAACCCGCATCGGTGATTGCGTCACATGCCAACGAGGTGGGCACGGTGGGCGGCAAACTGCGCCCTGGCAGCAAGACGGAGGCGTTCATCAAGGCGGTCAAGGCGCCGATGCATATTCCGCTGTCGGGCAAGACGATGGAATTTGATGCTGCGGGGCGGTGTACGGCGGGTTGTTGATGGGCTGACACGCTGACACGCTGAAAGGTGGCGTGGCCACCCTGTCCCGGCTGCGTCAGCGCAGCAATTCCACCGGCGGTGTCAGTTTGAGGCCCTTGGCCCGCTTGGCCAGCCGTTGGTCAAAGGTGGCAAACGCCGAGGCGCGGGTGCTGCGCGCCAGATGCAGCGCATCGGCAAAGTCCAGCCCTTGCTCGAATGCGTCCAGCGCCAGCAGCACCGCATGACGGTCTTCCAGCGTGATGTGCTCAATGCCCGCCAGGGCGCGCAACACCCGGGCCGTGTCGGCTGTGGCCAGGCGGTAGAAGCCGCGCATGACCCACTCCAACTCCAGCAGCACGGTCACTGACACAAATGCCCGCGCAGACAGCGCGGCCATGGCGGCAGGCCGCTGCCGGACTGCTTGCGCATCATCGGCGTCGTCGATGAAAAATCGCGCGAGCACGTTGGTGTCCAGCGCCCTCATGGCTTGCCGGGCCGTGGCCGGGCCAACATCAAGGCGGGGTCAAAGTCTTGCAGGCGGCGTGGCACGCCCTGCGCTGGCGCTTTGACCATGCCAGCCAAACCGCTCAGATCGGCAGTGTGGACTGGGCGAATGACGCGCAATTTCAGCCCGTCTGCTTCTTCAAGCACCTCGATCTCGGCGCCCGCACCCAGCCCCAACCTGCGGCGCAGTGCAGCGGGCAGCACGATTTGGCCTTTTGAGGACATCAGCAGTGTTGACATGGCGGGTGTGATGGCAGCGGTGGAGACATCATGATAATTTGGCTTACTTAGTAAGGCAAATGGCGCCACGCTCGGGCGCCGCCCTCATCAACACCGGTGACCGGCTTGTGTTGTGCCTGCGATGGAATGAAAACCACGGCGCGCGTCTCTTGTCTTGAGATTGGCCGCCAAAACAGCCTCCCGCCCTGACCGTGTGGTGTGCCCGGCATGCGGGCGCATCACCCCTCACCCTGCACAAAACCCATGAGCCACGATCGACGCGATTTTCTCAAACACAGCCTGGCGGCAACCGCCGCTGCCGCCGCGCCCACCGCCATGGCACAAGGCGGTGCCGCGCCGGCGGGCATTGATGCGCGTGACCGGGTGTTCATCACCAACGAAGACTCCAACACGCTGGTGGTGATCGACCCGCGCAGCAACACGGTGGAGTCAACCATCAACCTGACCAGTTTTGACGAAGACCCGCGGCCACCGTTCCGCTACATCACCGCTGGCGTGGCACCCGCGCATGCGGCCATGATCCACAAGCCGCCTTACCACGGCTGCATTGACGCGCATGGCGCTGTGCCGTCGCCCGATGGCCGCTTGCTGGCCACCAGCGGGCGGGGCTCCAGCAACATCTACCTGATCGACGCGGCCCAGCGGCGTGTCATTGGCAACACGCCCAACCCGGCCGCCGGGCCCACCACCAACCCGGAGCGCCTGAGCAGCGGCCTGCTGCTGGGCCGAGAGCCGCATGAGCCCAGTTTCAGCCGCAACGGCCGTGAGTTGTGGGTCACGCTGCGCGGTGAGGACCGCATCGCCATCCTGGATGTAGACCGCGCGGTGCGCCAGTTGCAGGGCGCTGATGGCCCGGGCAGCAGTGCGATCCGCCAGTGGCTGCCCACGCTCAACGGCCCGGCTCAGGTCTGGTTCAACCGCGAGGGCACGCTGGCGTTTGTGGCCAGCCAAAAGGTGGCCCAGATTGACGTGTTCCAGGTCAACCCCGGCGCCGACGGCCACAGCCAGCCGCAGCGCTTGCGCACGCTGGACATCAGTGCGCAGGACAAGCCCGGCTTCACCCCCTTCATCAAGACCACGCCCGATGGCGCCGAGTTGTGGTGCTCACACAAGCTGGCTGATGCGCTGTCTTGCCGGTCCACCCAGGGTGGTTTTGAGCTGCTGGACAGCGTGGCCCTGGGCCAAGGCGCACGGCCCAACCATGTGGAGTTTGTCAACAATGCGCGGGGCAACGTCGTCTACGCCAGCCTGGCCCGTATCGATGACGGTGGGCCCGGTGGTGTGGCGGCCAGCCCCATCGCCATCATTGACCGCAACGCAGCGGCAGGGCAACGCAAGGTGGTGAGCACCTTCTTTAGCCGGGGCCGTGAGGCCCACGGGCTGTGGACCAACCCCGAGAACACGCTGCTGTATGTGGCGCATGAACAAGATGAGTTGCCCGGCACTCCCAATGCCGGCCAGACCGTGTGCAGCGCGTTTGATGTGACCGATCCGCTGCGGCCGGCCTTCATCAGCCAAATCCCGCTGGGCCACCTGGCGCTGCCGTCGGGTGTTTTGCGCAACAAAAAAAGCATCAACCTGGTGTATCTGCGGGTGGGCGCCAAGGGGCAGACAGCGTGAGCAAGAGGGTGCCAATCGGTGTCGCCCAGCAGGCCTTTCAACATGAGATGGACAGCGCCATGGCGCGCATGATGCAGGCCATGCATGGGCCGGGTTATGCAGGCCAGGCTGACATCGATTTTTTGGTGATGATGATTCCACACCATGTCGGCGCGGTGGACATGGCCCGCCTGGTGCTGCAGCACGGCCGCGACCCTGCCACCCGCCAACTGGCCGAGGCGATCATCGCCGGGCAGACGGTGGAGATTGACAGCATGACGCGGCGGCTGGCGCTGCTGCGGCGCAGCGCGGCTGCGGCGGGTGCAGCCGATGCAGCCGAGTTCCCCGCGCTGGGCGGCACACGTGGCCCATGAGGCGTGGCACCGGCGGCGTTGACAACCCACTTTGACAGGACATCCCATGCGTGAACATTCCAGTTTGTCGGCCGCCTTGCTGGGCTTTGCTCTGCTGGTGGCCACGGCCCTGCCTGCAAACGCTGCCGCACCAGGCTGTGGCGGCCAAGGTGTGGCGGTGCAGGTGCTGGGCTCGGGTGGGCCTGAAATGCGCGGTCGCGCATCGGCCAGTTATCTGGTCTGGGTGGACGGCAAAGCCCGTGTGCTGGTGGATGCAGGCGGTGGCTCGGCCTTGCGCTTTGGTGAATCGGGTGCGCTGGTGGCCGACATCGACGCCGTGCTGTTCAGCCATTTGCACAGCGACCACAGCGCGGACTTTCCGGTGCTGGTGAAGTCGTCGCACTTTGAAGCGCGGCCACGCAAACGCAGCCTGCCGGTGTACGGCCCCACCGGCACGGTGCTGTATCCGTCCACCACTGAATTCCTGGACGGCCTGTTTGCGGCCAAGACTGGTGTGTTCCGCTATCTCGGGCCGGCTGGCAATGAGATGGCCTACCCATTTGAGCCGCACGATGTGGCCTTGCAGGCGCATGAAACCCGTGTCATCCATGATCAGGACGGGCTGCGCATCAGCGCCACGCCCGTGGTCCATGCCAAGGTGCCGGCGCTGGCTTTTTTGATAGAGGTGCAGGGCAAAAAAATCGCCTTCAGCGGCGACGGCAATGGCAACAACGGCAATCTGCAAACACTGGCAGCGGGGGCACACCTGCTGGTGGCACACCTGGCCATTGACGACACGTTTCACTTTGGTGAGCGGTCGCTGCACGCCCCACCGGCCTTGATTGGCGACATCGCCGCCGAGGCGCGGGTGGGGCAGTTGGTGCTGGCGCACCGGCGGCCCGAGACCCTGGGCAAAGAGGCTGCGCTGCAGGCCGACATCGCCCGTGCCTACAAAGGGCCGGTGCGCTTTGCGGACGACTTGGGCTGCTTTGGGCTGGCCCCGTAGTTTCCCCAAGTCGGGAATGCGGCTGCCGCCAGCGCGCTCTTGATCACCATGCTGTTCCAGACCGCCGAATCCCGCTACAACCAATGGGTGCGTGCGCACTACCGCTTTCTGCTGCGCAGTGCGTGGGCCTTGACGGGCTCACGCGCGGTGGCCGAAGACGTGGTGCAAGACTGCTTTGCCAGCGCCTGGAAGTACCGCGAGCAATTGCGTGACGCCACGCTGGCACGCGCCTGGTTGTTCAAGATCATGCGCCGTGCGGCCTACCGCCAGGCGCTGCCGGCCATGCAGTCGCTGGACGACGACGCGCTGCCCGAGCAGGCCGCCCCCGACAGCGGGCTGGACGACAAGCTCGATGTAGTGCGGGCACTGGCGCGGCTGGCGCCCATCCACCGCGAGGTGTTGGTGCTGTTTTATTTTGATGACATGCCCACCGCACAAATGGCCGAGGCGCTGGAGATTGCGCCCGGCACCGTGCTGTCGCGGCTGGCCAGGGCGCGTGATGCCTTGAAGCTGGCCATGGGTGTGCCGGCGCAGCCCGTTGCCGGTGCTCGTGTCACCCCGCTGAGAAAGGCGAGCCCATGACCACCAAGCCTGACCGTGGTGACCCCGCTGACCCCCAGGACAGCGCGTTTGACCTGCGTGCCCGTGCCGAATTGGCGCTGGCCCTTGAAGCCACCGATGCACCCGCCCACTTGTACCGCAAGCCACCACCGTTGTTGGCGCGGCGGGCTGTCCAGCGGCTGGTGCTGACCTTGGTGCTGGCTGGCAGCGGCGCGGGCGCGGTGTTGGCCATGCGCCCGCCCGAGCTGGTGCGTGGCGCCATTGACCATGAATACCACGAGCGCACATTGCGTGGCAGTTTTATGGACAGCGCGCCGCTGCTGCAGCACCTGGGCCTGAGCGCCCAGCAGGTGGTGCCCGGGTTCCCGCAGTTGATGCGGCCGTGTGACATCGACGGCCACCTGGTCCACCACCTCACCACCTTCTTTGAGAAGGGCGGCATGGTCACCGTGTTTGCCTTTGACAAGGCCGTGGTGTTGACCGAGGGCAGTGGCTGGTGGGGCAATGTTTACTGGAAGGTCATCACCTCACGTGACGGCAAACCGCTGGTGCTGGTGGCGCAAAAACAGCAGGCCCTGGCGGTGGCGCTGCAGCAGTTTGGCAAGCCACCTGGCTGACTTGGCCGGCCACCCCGCTGCCGGCCTAGCCACCCACTGGCATCCGCAACCCCTCCCCCACATCCTGACCACGAAAGCGACACGATGCACCCGATCTTGACCTCTCTGCCACGCCGCCAGGTGCTGGCCGCCAGCGCCAGCGCCTTGGTGGCAGCTGGCCTGGCCACGTTTGGCCGCAGCGCCACAGCCCAGCCCGCTGCGCCCAAACCCCTGCCGGCTTATGTGGGCTGGAAAGACCCGACCAGCGTCATCATGCACAGCAGCAGCACCATCGAGACCCGGCGCGCGGCCTTTGGCACCAGTGTGATCACACCGGCCGAGCAGCTCTACATCCGCAACAACCTGCCGCCTCCGGATGTGGCCATCCTGGCCGACCGCGACGCCTGGACCTTGGGCGTTGAGGGTGTCAAGAACCCCCGCCAGCTGACACTGCGCGAGCTGAAGACACTGGGCGTGGAGACCACCGCCATGGTGTTGCAGTGTTCGGGCAATGGCCGCGGGTTTTTCCCCAACAAACCCAGCGGCACGCCCTGGGCGGTGGGGGCTGCCGGCTGCGTGGTGTGGAGCGGTGTACCGGTGCGGGTGCTGGCCGACGCCCTGGGCGGGGTGCTGCCTGGCGCGGTGTATCTCACCGGCACCGGTGGCGAAAAACTGCCGGAAGGCCTGGACCCGCTGAGCGTGATCGTTGAACGCTCGGTGCCTGCCGCTGCCATGGCCGATGCCTTGCTGGCCTGGGAGATGAACGGCGTGCCCATCTCACTGGCCCACGGCGGCCCGCTGCGCCTGATCGTGCCGGGCTACACGGGGGTGAACAACATCAAGTACATCAAGCGCCTGGCCTTTACCGCGCAAGAGACCCAGGCCCACATCATGTCGCACGGCTACCGCCTGTCACCGCCGGGTGCCAAGGGTGACCCCAGCCAGCCGTCGGTGCAGGAGATGAGCGTCAAGTCATGGATCAACACGCCTGCGCCCGATGCCGGCAAGGTCCGGGCTGGGCTGGTGCAGGTCTTGGGGGTTGCGTTTGGCGGGCTGCAGGGCGTCAAACGGGTGGAGGTATCGGTTGACGGCGGCACCACTTGGGCTGAGGCCCGTTTTGTGGGCCCGGACCTGGGCCGCTTTGCCTGGCGCCAGTTTGTGCTGGCCGTCAGTTTGCCGGCCGGCAAGCACACCCTGGCCAGCCGCGCCACCGACACGGCGGGGCTTGTGCAACCCGCACAACGCCTGGAAAACGCCGGTGGCTACAACAACACCAGTTGGGTGGACCACGCTGTGAAAGTGACGGTGGCTTGAGCATGAAGACGACCCCCATGAACCCCATCACCGTCTGCCGTTTGTGGCCCCTGGCCGCCGCCGCGCTGCTGTTGGCCAGCCTTTCAGGGCGCACGGCTGACGATAGCGCACAGCTTGCCTTGGGCAAAAAGCTGTTTCTGCAGGGCGCTGCGCCGCCGTGTGCCTTGTGCCACACCTTGCAGGCCGCCGGTGCGGAAGGCGCTGTTGGCCCGGTGCTGGACGAGCTGAAACCCGATGCGACACCGGTGGCCAAGGCCTTGCGCAACGGCTTGGGGCAAATGCCGTCGTACAGCGGCAGGCTGAGCGATGAACAGATCAACGCACTGTCGCTGTTTGTGGCGAAGGCCAGCGGCGGCGCCATGTAAGGCGCTCAAAACACCGCATGGTCGCCACGCTCCGGCGCTGCCGCGCCGCGCAGTTGCTGGGCATAAAAATCAAACAAGGTCTGGCTGCCGGTGGACGGTGTAGCGGCGGCGTCATACAGACCAGTGGCCGGGTCGTGGACCAACATCGATTCAGTGGCGTAATAACGGCCGATGCGCGCCAGTTCGGCCTTGGCCGCCAGTGCCGGCACCAGCCGGCCGGCCAGGGCCAGCACGCGGATGATGGTGTCCAGCAGCGCCACCGGCACCTGTTTGAACCGGGCGGGTTTGCCCAGCAGTGCAAACAAGGCTTCACCCTGTTGGCGTGGGCTGATGGCCGGGCCGGGGCCACCGATGGGCAGCACCCGGTTGTGGCGGCTGGAGTCGTCCAGGCAGCCGGCCAGATAGTCACCCAGGTCGGCGTCGCTGATGGGTTTGCAGGCCGTCAGGGTGCCGTCGCCAAACACCAAAAACGGCTGGCCCCGTTGCACCCGGCTGATCTGGCCGGACAGGGATTTGAAAAACGCGGTGGGCCGCACGATGGAATAGCGGAGGCCCGACGCCACCAGCGCCGCCTCAAACGCCAGCTTGGCTTGTTGAAACGCCAGCAGCGGCCTTTGCACGCAGATGGCCGACAGCAGCACCATCTGCGTGACCCCCGCAGCTTGCGCTGCGGCCAGGGCGTGCAGATGCGCTTGGTGGTCAATTGCCCAGGCGTCTTTGGGTGCGCCGGTGCGTGAGGCCAGGCAGGACAGCAGCACATCAAAGCGCTCGCCCTTGAAACCGTCACGCGCCAGTGAGGTCGGGTCAGTGGCATCACCAAACCGCAGCGTGGCGCCGGCCAGCAGGCGGGCGCTGTCCGCCGCTGCCAGCGTGCCGCCCACACCCGCCTGCGGCCGCACCAGGCACACCACCTGGTGGCCGCGCTGCAGCAGCGCCTGCACGGTGGCGCGGCCGATGGTGCCGGTGGCGCCCAGCACCAGCACCCGGCGCGCTGGCTGTGCCGGCGGGGTGGCAGCTTGGATGGATGGGGGCATGGAGCGCAAACCGGGGTGTTTTGACGGCGCCGCAAGGATAGGGGACAGCACCGCCAGGCCAGCGCCGGCGCGCATCATCCGGACTCCTTGGCGACAAGCCGGCGCCAGCACCGGTGGCTACAGTGGCCAATTGCCTGTTGCCAGCGCTGGGCGCCGGCCTGGTGACAAGGAGACCATATGTCCACCCTGGTGCAACGCGAGGACCGTGATGGCCTTGCCATCCTGACCCTGAACCGGCCCGACAAGCTGAACGCGCTGACCGTGGGCATGTTCCAGCAACTGCGCACCCATGTGCAGCAATTGGCGCTGCAGACGGACAGCGTGGGCCTGGTGCTGCTGCGGGGCGCGGGCAAGTGTTTCTCGGCCGGCCATGACCTGGCCGATATCGCGCAGGGTGAGCATCCGCCTGCGCCGCACTTTCAGGCCGACACGATTGAGCTGCTGGCCAATTTGCCGCAGCCGGTGATTGCCGCAGTGCATGGCCATTGCTACACCGGCGCACTGGAATTGGCGCTGGCTGCTGACCTGATCGTGGCCGCTGAATCAGCCAAGTTTGCCGACACCCATGCCCGCTGGGCCTTGACGCCGGTGTGGGGCATGAGCCAGCGCCTGCCCCGCCGGGTGGGCCTGGCCCGCGCCCAGGAGATGACCTACACCGCCCGCACCTACAGCGGCCTGGCAGCGCAGGCCATGGGGCTGGTGAACTGGTGTGTGCCCGATGCGGTATTTGAGGCTGAGCTGGCCAGTTGCACCGGCAGCATCCTGGCCAATTCCTGGTTCAGCCTGCGCGCCAACAAGCGGCTGTACCGCGAGACCGAGGGCTTGCCGCTGCAGGCCGGGCTGTCGCATGAAATCCACCGTAGCGAGGGGCGAGGCCCGGACATGGATGCCCGCATCGCCAACTTCATGAATAAAACCAGCAAGCTGTCCTGACCCGGAGCCACACCATGAGCGATGCGCCACAACACCCGCAGCAAGACCCCCAACACGGCGCGCTGTACCAAGGCTGCACCGTCGGTGATCTGGTGGTCTCGGCCATTGCCCGGGGTGGTGACCGGGTGGCCTTCATCGCTGACGACGCGCGCTGGACCTACCGCCAACTGGGCGCGCTCACCAGCACGGTGATCCAGGCCTTGCAAGCACGGGGCCTGCAGCGCGGTGATGCCGTGGCCACCTTGTCCGCCAACCGGCCCGAGGCGTTTTTGATCACTGCGGCGGCCTATGTGATGGGCTTGCGCCTGACCTGGATGAACCCCACTTCGTCCGAAGACGACCATGCCTACATCCTGGCCGATTCGGGCGTGACCACGCTGTTTGTGGACCCGGCCAGTTTTACCGACCGGGCGCGTGTGCTGGCCACCCGGGTGCCGGGGGTGCAGCGCCTGCTGTGTTTTGGCGCCAATGACGGCTTGGGTGAGGACTTGCTGGCCGCCGCCGCCCAGTTCAGCCCTTGCCGGCTACAGCCGCAGGCACAAGCGGATGACGTGTGTGTGCTGGTCTACACCGGTGGCACAACAGGCCGGCCCAAGGGTGTGGCGCACACCCACCGGGTGCATGTGACCATGATCTTGCAAGAGATGGCCGATTGGGACTGGCCGCGCGACATCCGTTTCCTCGCGCTGACGCCTATCACCCACGCATCGGGCGCCATGATCATGCCGGTGCTGATGAAAAGCGGCACCTATGCCATGACCCAGGGCTTCACCGCCGAGAAGTTCATGCGCCTGGTGGCCCAGCACCACATCACCGCCACGTTTTTGGTGCCCACAATGGTGTATGTGCTGCTGGACCACCCGGCCCGCGCCAGCGCAGATTTGAGCAGTCTGCAGTTGATCATCTACGGCGCATCACCCATGTCGCCCACCCGGCTGGTGGAGGGTATTCGCGAATTTGGCCCGGTCTTCATGCAGCTCTACGCCCAGTCCGAGGCGCCCAACACCATCAGCGTGCTGCACCAGCATGAACATGACCCGGTGTTGCACCCCCAGCGGCTGGCGTCTTGCGGCACACCGTGTGTGGGCAACCAGGTGCGGCTGCTGGACGAGGACGGTGTTGAAGTGCCGGACGGCGCCGTGGGCGAGATCTGCGTGCGCGGCCCGCTGGTGATGCAGGGCTACTGGAACAAGCCCGACGAAACCGCCCAGGCCCTGCGCCACGGCTGGCTCTACACCGGCGACATGGCGCGGCGCGACGCCGACGGTTACCTCTACATCGTGGACCGGTCCAAAGACATGATCATCAGCGGCGGCTTCAACGTCTACCCGCGTGAGGTGGAGGACGCGCTGTCACAACACCCTGCTGTGGCCGCTGCGGCGGTGGTGGGTGTGCCCGATGCCAAATGGGGCGAGGCGGTGCGGGCCCTGGTGGTGCTGCGGCCCGGCGCCACGGCCAGCGCGGATGAGCTGATGGCGCTGGTGCGTACGCGCAAAGGCGCTGTCTACACCCCCAAGGCCATCGATTTTGTCGATGCCCTGCCCATGACCGGCCTGGGCAAGCTGGACAAAAAAGCCATCCGCGCCAGCTTCTGGCAAGGCCAGGGGCGGGCGGTGCATTGAGGTTTTAAACCGGCGCCCGCTGCTGGCCACGCACCAGCCGGCCGGGCAGCGTACCCGTCGCTTGGCCATGCTGGTAGGTGACCACACCGGACACGATGGTGGCGTCATACCCCCGGGCCCGCTGCAGCAGGCGGTGGCCACCGGCGGGCAGGTCAGCCGCCATCACCGGTGCGTCCAGCCGCAGCTTGTCCATGTCGATCACGTTCAAATCAGCCTTGTAGCCGGGCGCCACCCGGCCCCGGTCCAACAGGCCAACGGTGCGGGCGGTGTCGGCTGTTTGGCGCTTCACCAACCAGCCGATGTCAAAGCGGCCGTGGGCCCGGTCTCGGCCCCAGTGGCTGAGCAGATAGGTGGGGAAACTGCCGTCGCTGATGATGCTGACATGCGCCCCACCATCGCCCAGGCCGGGCACGGTGTGCGGGTGGGCCAACATGCTGTGGCAGGCGTCCAGGTTGCCGGCGGCGTAGTTGGCAAACGGCGCAAACAAAAACGCCCTGCCACCATTGGCCAGCAGCATGTCGTAGGCGGTGTCGGCGCTGGTCTGGCCACGTTGCCGGGCGATGGCCGACACCGCCTGCTCGGGTGGTGGCTCATAGTCGGGCGGGTCACCAAAAGCATACATGCGGTCGAAGGGGTCGCACTGGCCGCTCACGTGCGGGATCAGCGGGTCGCGGCTGGCGCCGCCTAACTCTGCAAGCAAGCGGGCGCGCAACTCGGGTTGGTGCAGCAGCACCAGGCGCTGCGCCAGCGGCAAGGCGGCTATTGGCCGGTAGCTGGCACAGCCTGAAAACGGGTTGCGGCTGCCTTGCAAGCCCAACAACACGCCGATGGGCCGGGGCGCTACTTGCGCCACGATGGGCAAGCCGTTGGCTTGCGCCAAGTCCACCCGGCTCAGCAGCACACGCCAGTGCTCGGGTGCCGAGTAACGCTGCGCCAGCGAGAACGACAGCGGCCGGCCCGAGGCTTGCACCAAGCGCTCCAGCATTGAGAACTCGGCGTCCAGCGACGGCGTGGTGAAGTCAGAAATGCACTGCAGCACACCGCTGCCGGCGTCATGCAGGCCCATGGCGATGGCCAACAATTCATCCTCGGTGGCGCGCAGGCTGGGGGTGGGGTCACCGTCAATAGTGCGGTGGTTGACCGAGCGTGAGGTGGAGAACCCGATGGCGCCGGCGCGCATGGCCTCGGTGCTGAGCTGGCGCATCTGCCGCAAGTCGTCTGGTGTGGCTTGCTCCAGCCTGGCGCCGCGCTCGCCCATCACAAACACCCGCAGCGCGCCGTGTGGCAGTTGCGCGGCGATGTCCATGTCACGCGGCTGGCTGTCCAGCGTGTCCAGGTAGCTGCCAAAGCCTTGCCACTGCCAGGACAAACCCTCGTGCAGGGCCGCGCCGGGGATGTCTTCCACCCCCTCCATCAGCGCGATCAGCCGGTCATGGTGTTGTGGTTGCACCGGCGCAAAACCCACGCCGCAATTGCCCATCACCGCCGTCGTCACCCCGTGCCAGCTGGACGGCTGCAAACGGCTGTCCCAGGTGGCTTGGCCGTCGTAGTGGGTGTGGATGTCCACAAAGCCGGGTGTCACCAGCTTGCCGCGTGCGTCGACGTCTTGCTTGCCACGCCCTGCCAGCTTGCCCACGGCCACGATGCGGCCACTTTGCACCGCCACATCGGCCTGGCGCAGCGGGCCACCACCACCGTCGGCCAGTTCACCGCCGCGCACCACCAGATCAAAGGTCATGACTTGTATCCCGTTGTGCCGGCTTGCAGCGCCGGCGTGGTGTGGATCGGGCTGCCGCTGGTGGTTGGTTGTGCGCACTTGCTGGCCGCAGCTTGACCCGAACCCCGCCAGGCCAGCGTCGCCAGCGTGATAGCACATTCACCAATGAGGCCCGGCGGTGCGCCGGCCTAGCATCATGCAGACATCCCGGGCAGCATGCCCATCCAGGCCTCTTCAACACACCCGGCGCAGCGCGCCACAAGGACACCACCATGTACCAAGCTTTTGATCTCACCGGCCGTGGCGCGGTTGTCACCGGCGGCAATGGCGGCATTGGCTACGGCATGGCACGGGCGCTGTTGGCCTCGGGTGCGTCAGTGGCCATCTGGGGCCAGAACCCCGACAAAACCGCACGCGCCAAAGCCAGCCTGGCCACCGAGTGTGGTGAC
>JAYVLI010000083.1:0-4795 GCA_043759535.1 Betaproteobacteria bacterium
CGCAAGCTGCTGGACAAAAGCGGCACCAAGACCCGCCTGGTGGTGATGGCCATGCCGCAATCGGCGGTGATCACCAAGCGCATCAACCTGCCGGCCGGCCTGCGCGACGAAGAGCTGGAGCTGCAGGTTGAATCAGAAGCCAACCAGTACATCCCGTTTTCGTTGGACGAGGTCAGCCTGGATTTTTGCGTCATCGGCCCCAGCCCCACCTCGGGTGGCGACATTGAGGTGCTGATTGCCGCGTCGCGCAAAGAGCGGGTGCAAGACCGCCAGGGCCTGGCCGAAGCCGCCGGCTTGAAACCGGTGGTGCTGGACATCGAAAGCCATGCCTCGCTGCTGGCCATCAGCCGGGTGGTGGACACCCTGCCCAATGAGGGCCGTGATGTGCTGGTGGCGCTGTTTGAGATTGGCGCCGACACCACCAGCCTGAAAGTGCTGCGTGAGGGCGAGATGCTGTATGACCGCGACCAGGCCTTTGGCGGCTCACAGTTGACTACCTTGATCTCGCGCCAATACGGCTTTTCATTTGAAGAAGCCGAGCAAAAAAAGCTGGCCGGTGAACTGCCCGAGGATTACGAAAACACCATCCTCAACAGCTTTGTGGACAGCCTGTCGCAAGAGATTGGCCGGGCGCTGCAATACTTTTTCACCAGCACGCCGCACCACAAGGTGCATTACGTCATGCTGGCCGGTGGCACCGCCACCCTGCCTGGCCTGAAAGACCGCGTCACCGAGCTGACCGGTTTTGCCGCGATGGTGGTCAATCCGTTTGACGGCATGAAGATCGGCAGCGCGGTGCGTGAGTCACGGGTGCGCAAGGAGTCACCGTCCTACCTCACCGCCTGCGGCCTGGCGATGCGGAGGTTCACCCAGTGATCCTGATCAACCTGCTGCCGCACCGGGAGGAGCGGCGCCAGCAGCGCAAGCGCATGTTTTTCATCGGCTTGGGCGCGGCGGTGCTGGCCGGTGTGCTGGTGGCCGGCCTGTGGTACGGCGCGCTGCAAAAACTCAGCCAAATCCAGCAAGACCGCAATGCCTTCTTGCGGGCCCAGATTGCGCTGCAAGAGGGGCAGATCAAAGACATTGCCAACCTGCGCGCTGAGATTGAAGGCCTCAAAGCCCGCCAAAGCGCGGTGGAAGACCTGCAGCTCAACCGCAACGTGCCGGTGCATTTGCTCGACGAGCTGGTGCGGCTGACGCCTGAGGGCATCTACCTCAGCAGCATCAAGCAGACCGACGGCGTGGTGCTGGTCAACGGCGTGGCGCAAACCAACGAGCGGGTGTCGGAGTTTTTGCGCAACACCCAAAACGACTCACCCTGGCTGGACCGCATGGAGCTGGTCGAGATCAAAGCCATCACCCAGCCGGTGACGCCGGGTGGGCGCGAGCTGCGCCGCTTGTATGAATTTGCGCTGCGGGTGTCGATCAAGCAGCCGGTGGTGGTGCCGCCGGCCGGCGCATCAGCGCCCGGCCGAGCCGCCAGCGCAACCGCCTTGCCCCCCACCGCACCAGGCCGCAAGGCCGCTTGAGGATCTGGCGATGGCCACCAACACCACCCGCCCGATGACGCTTGATGTGGCCACCGCGTTTGACCGTGCGTCGCTGCAGTTCAAAGGCCTCAACCCACAAGAGCCTGGCCAGTGGCCGCTGCTGCCCAAGATTTGCGCCTGGGTGGCCGCCGCGCTGGCAGCCTTGGCGCTGGGCTGGGTGCTGCTGGTGTCCGGCGCGGCTGACCAGCTGGACGCCGAACGCAAGATTGAGCCCGGCCTGAAGGACGACTACCGCAGCAAGCTGTCGCAAGCCGTCAACCTGTCTGAGTTGCGCAAGCAAAAACAGCAGGTGCAGGAATACGTCACCCAGCTGGAGCGCCAGTTACCCGGCAAGGCCGAGATGGACGCGCTGCTGTCGGACATCAACCAGGCCGGCATCGGCCGCGGCCTGCAGTTTGATTTGTTCCGCCCCGGTCAGGTGGAGGTCAAGGATTACTACGCGGTGCTGCCCATTGCGCTGCGGGTCACCGGCCGTTACCACGACATCGGCGCCTTCACGGCCGATGTGGCCAACCTGTCGCGCATCGTCACCCTGCACAACCTCAACCTGGCGCCGGTGGCCAAAGACCCGGCGGGCAATTTGTCGATGGACGCGGTGGCCCGCACCTACCGCTACCTGGACACCGAAGAGCTGGCCGCAGCCCGCAAGACCCGGCTGGAAGCCGAAGGCAAGGCCAAGGGGCAGCGCAAGTGAGCGCCCGCCCGGCCAACCGCAGCAACCGCGCTGCCGCGCTGCTGGCCTTGCTGCTGGGCAGCGGCTTGCTGGCCGGTTGTGAGAGTGACAATCAAGAGTTGCAAGGCTGGATGGACCAGCAGCGCCGCGAGGTGCGGCCGCAGGTGTTGCCCCTGGCCGCACCCAAGAAGTTTGACCCGGTGCCCTACGCCGGCGTGCAGCAGATCGACCCGTTCTCTGCCCAGAAGCTGAGCGTGGCCATCAAGCAAGAGTCCAAGCAGCCCAACTCGCTGCTGGCGGCTGAGCTGAACCGCCGCAAAGAGCCGCTGGAGAATTTCGCATTGGAAGTCATGACCATGGTTGGCAGCATCAGCAAAGCCGGCAAGCCCCTTGCACTGCTGAAGGTGGACAGCCTGCTGTACCAGATCAAGCCGGGTGACTACATCGGCCAAAACTACGGCCGCGTCATGCGCATCACCGAGACCGAGGTGGCCCTGCGCGAGATCGTGCAGGACGGCGCCGGCGAATGGGCCGAGCGTGCCGCGTCGCTGCAGTTGCAGGAGCGGGTACAGGAGAAGGCGCGATGAAGTTTTGGCTGAAGTTGGGGCAGCACACGCCCTCCACCCGCGCCTGGCGCATCCCGTTGTTGATGCCAGTCCTGGCGCCAGTGTTTGCGGCCATGCTGCTGGCTGGCGCCGCGCCGCTGCCGGCGCAAGCCCAGGCCACCGCAGCGGCCACCCCGGCTGCGCAAGCTGCAGCCAGCGTTGTGCCCATCACCATCCTCGGCATCAGCAGCAGCCAGCAGGGTGGGGCGGATGTGGTGCGCATCGATTTGTCGGCGCCGCTGGCGGCCGTGCCCACCGGCTTCTCAGTGCAGACACCACCCCGCGTGGCGCTGGATTTGCCGCTGGTGGCCAACGGCGTGGGCAAGCCGGTGGTCGACATCAACCAGGGCAATTTGCGTTCGGTGGCCATTGCCCAATCCGGTGACCGGACCCGGCTGGTGCTCAACCTGCGCCAGCCCGCCAACTACCGCACCGAGCTGCAAGGCAAGGTGCTGGTGGTGGTGCTGGACAACACCAGCGCGCCCACCGTGGCTGCCACGGCGGGTGACGCAGTCCACTTTGCCGCGCCACAAAACGCCGACCGCCTGCCGCTGCGCGACATCGACTTTCGCCGCGGGGCTGACGGCGCCGGCCGGGTGGTGGTGGCCCTGGCCAGCACGCAAGTTGGAGTGGACATCCGCCAGCAAGGCCAGAGCCTGGTGGTTGAATTCTTGCGGTCCAGCCTGCCCGACACTCTGCGCCGCCGGCTGGACGTGGCTGACTTTGGCACCCCGGTGCAAAGCGTGGCCACCTTTCAAAGTGGTGACCGGGTGCGCATGGTGGTTGAGCCGCGTGGCAATTGGGAGCACAGCGCCTACCAAAGCGACAACCAGTTTGTGCTGGAGGTGCGCCCACTCAAGGCCGACCCCAACAAGCTGACCCAAGGCCCGGGTTTTGCGGGTGAAAAGCTGTCGCTCAACTTCCAAAGCATCGAGGTGCGGGCGCTGCTGCAAGTGATTGCCGACTTCACCAACTTCAACGTCGTCACCAGCGACACCGTGACCGGCAGTGTCACCCTGCGCCTGAAGGACGTGCCGTGGGACCAGGCGCTGGACATCATCATGCAGAGCAAGGGCCTGGGCGTGCGCAAAAACGGCAACGTGCTGTGGATTGCGCCCAAGGACGAGCTGGCTGCCAAAGAGCAACTGGAGCTGGAGTCCAAAAAGAAACTGGCTGAATTGGAGCCGGTGCGTACCCAGTCCTTCCAGCTCAACTACGCCCGCGCCGACGAGGTGGCCAAAGGCTTGTCTGGCCAGACGCAAGGTGGTGGCTCAAGCGGCAGCACCGCCGGTGGCAGCGGCACAGCGTCAGGCAGTGGCGGCAGTGCCGGCAACAACGCCCAGCGCATCTTGTCGCCGCGTGGCAGCGTGATTTTCGAGACCCGCACCAACCAGTTGTTTGTCACCGACATCCCCAGCAAGCTGGAAGAGGTGCAGGTGTTGATCGGCAAGATCGACATCCCGGTGCGCCAGGTGCTGATCGAGGCCCGCATCGTCGAGGCGGACGACAAATTTGGCCGCACGTTGGGTGTCAAGCTGGGCGCATCTGACTTGCGGGGCATCCAGGGTGGCATCCCTGGTTATTCAGTGGGCAATGGCAACTACCTCACCGTGGGTGGCACCACCACCGGTGTGGCCAACCAGACCCTGCAGACCGGCCTGACCGGCACCGACGCCCTCAAGGCGGCCTACGCCAACAGCAACTTTGTCAATTTGCCGGCCAACAGCATCAACTCGGTGTTTGGCGGCCAGTCGGTGTCCAGCTTTGCGCTGTCGCTGTTCAGCCCGGCGGCCAACCGCTTCTTGAACCTGGAGCTGTCCGCGCTGGAGGCCGACGGCAAGGGCAAGATCATCAGCAGCCCACGCGTGATCACCGCCGACCAGACCAAGGCCATCATCGAGCAGGGCACCGAGCTGCCCTACCAGGTGGCCACGTCCAGCGGCGCCACGTCCATCCAGTTCCGCAAG
>JAYVLI010000084.1:0-12345 GCA_043759535.1 Betaproteobacteria bacterium
CGTCAGCCCAGGCCAACACACCGGCGGCCGCCGCACAAGCTGCACCCGATCCAGCCGCCGGCCAAGCCCCCCGCCAAGACGGACCACGCGCCGCCCGCACCCGCGCCTTGTTGCCCGCCGGCCAGGCCGACCTGCAGCCCGCACCCGGCCAGGCCGGCACACCCGAAGCGCAAGCCGGCCTGGCGCGCGAATGGCGTGAGCGCCTGCTGCGCGCCCATGCCGGCGACGGTGCCTTCTCGCTGCTGCGGGCCTTGGTCAAGGATTTGCCGCAAGCCCGCACCCCGTGGGAGCAGGTGTTGCGCAGCCAGTTGGCGCGGGGGTTGTCCAGCCGGCCCAGCCTGTCGTGGTCCCGCCCGTCACGCTCGTATCTGGCGCGCCAGGGCCACTGCGGGCCGGGCCGGCGCATGCCGTGGGAGCCGGGTTTCAGAGGCCAACAGCCGGTGCCCCGGCTGGTGGTGGTGGTGGATGTGTCGGGCTCGGTGGACAACACGCTGATGGGCCGTTTTGCCGGTGAGATCGAGGCCATCACCCGCCGCCTGGGCGCCAGCCTGTTGCTGGTGATCGGCGACGACCAGGTGCGCCGGGTGCAGCCCTGCGCCCCTGGCCGCAGCCCACTGCGCGAGATCACTTTTGCGGGTGGCGGCGGCACCGATTTCACCCCGCTGCTGCAAGAAGCCGACCGCCACCGGCCCGACATCACCGTGGTGCTGACCGACCTGGCCGGCCCGGCCCGCTTTCGGCCGCGCTGGCCGGTGCTGTGGGCGGTGCCTGAAGCCTGTGCCGATGCGGTGGCGCCGTTTGGCCGCAAGCTGGTGTTGGCATGAGCCGCCGCCGGGGGCTCTTGCTGTGGCTGGTGGGTGTGTTGTCGGTGCTGGCCATTGCCGCCGGGGTCTGGCAGCTTGAATCCGCCAGCAGCGGGCTGTTGATCAGCCGGCAATGGCTGGGCCGCATGCCGGTCACCGTGTTCCGGCTCGCAGCACCGGCTGGCCAGCCTGCCAAAGCCGCGCCGGTGCTGCTGGTGGCCCACGGTTTTGCCGGCTCGCAGCAACTGATGCAGCCATTTGCCACCACGCTGGCGCGCAGTGGCTGGTTGGTGATCACCTTTGATTTCCCCGGCCACGGCCGCAACAGCGCACCGATGCGCGGCGGCCTGGTGGACACCCATGCCAGCCAGCACACCCTGCTGGCCGCAATGGACCAGGTGGCGGTGCTGGCGCGTCAGTTGGCCGCGCCGGCTGCGGGTTATGCGGTGCTGGGGCATTCCATGGCGTCCGACATCGTGGTGCGCCATGCCCAGGCCCATCCCGAGGTGTTTGCCACCGTCGGCTTGTCGCTGTTTGCGCCCAGCATCCATGCCAGCACGGCGGCCAACAGCCCACGCAACCTGCTGGTCATCTCGGGTGCGCTGGAGCCGGCCATGATGGCCACCGAGGCCCTGCGCGTGGTGCGGCAGGGTGTGCAATCCAGTGCGGGGCAAGGCGCCGCTGTGTTGGGCCAGACCACCGGCAGCTTTGCCCAAGGCACGGCGCGGCGCGCCGTGCTGGCACCAGGGGTGGAGCACATCAGCGTGCTCTACAGCGCCACCAGCCTGGCCGAGACCCGCGCCTGGCTGGCCGCTGCCGCCGGCCAGCCCCTGCCGGCGGGGGGCTTCATCGACAGCCGTGGCCCGGCGCTGGGCTGGCTGCTGTTGGGCGTGGTGGGGCTGGCCTGGCCGCTGTCAAGGCTGCTGCCGGTGTTGATCAGCCCCGCACTGCTGGCCGAGCAACGGCTGCGCCCGGTCGGCCGCACCCGTTGGTGGCGCTGGCCGGCACCCGCGCTGGTGGTGCTGCTGCCGGCGCTGCTGACGCCGCTGCTGCTGTGGAAGTTGCCCAGCAAGCTGCTGCCCCTGCTGCTGGGCGACTACCTGGTGCTGCACTTTGCGCTGTATGGCCTGCTCACGGCCGCAACCCGCCTGCTGCTGGTGCGCCGCGCGCCGCGCCTGCCCACCGGGCGTGGTGTAGCGTTGCTGCTGGCCACCACTGCCGCCACAGCCTATGTGTTGCTGGCGGTAGGCTTGCCGCTGGACCGGTATGTGTTCAACCTGCAGCCCGGGCTGGTGCGGCTGCCGCTGATCGCCGCGTTGTGCGCCGGCACCTTGCCGTATTTTTGGGCCGACGAGGCCTGGACACGGGACCCGGCCGCACCACCCGCTGCCTATCTGGCCAGCAAGCTGTGCTTTTTGCTGTCGCTGGTGGCGGCCATCGCGCTCAACCCGGGCCGGCTGTTTTTCCTGGCCATCATCGTGCCGGCCATCCTGGTGCTGTTTTTGGTGTACGGCCTGTTCAGCCGCTGGACCTTCAAGCGCACCGGCGTGCCGGTGGTGGCGGCGGTGGCCAATGCCCTGGCCTTTGCGGGCTTCATCGGCGTCACCTTTCCGCTGGTGGCCTGAGTTGCGGGATCATTCTGGTCACCGTCCAGCCAACCACCCCCACATGACCCCACAACGCCGCTTGATCACCACCGCCTTGCTGCTCAGCGGCCTGCCCGTGCGGGCCCAATCTGCTGCCGATACGGCCCTGCAAGCCGCCATTGACGGCCCCCAGCGCAGCGCCAACAACCGGGCCCGTGACGCGGCCCGCCATCCGCTACAAACCCTGCAGTTTTTTGGCTTGCGGCCCGACCAGCAGGTGGTGGAGCTGCAACCTGGCGGTGGTTGGTACACCGAGATCCTGGCGCCCTACCTGCGCACCAACGGCCGCTTGTTTGCCGCGCATGAAGCGGTGGATGATGTGGACGCCTACAAGCGCCGCGCCCGCCAGAACTTTGACGCCAAGCTGGCCGCCAACCCGGCGCTGTATGACCAGGTGCGGGTGGGTTTGCTGCCGCGCGGCGCGCAGTTCGCCGACATCACCCCACGCGGCGGTGCCGACCTGGTGCTGACCTTCCGCAACATCCACAACTGGATCGAGGCCAAACATCTTGACGCCACGCTGCGTGCTGCGGCCCAGGTCTTGCGCCCGGGCGGTGTGCTGGGCGTGGAAGAGCACCGTGCGCCGCCCGGCAAATCGGTGGACTGGATCATCCACAACGGCTATGTGACCGAGGCCCTGCTGGAAGAACGCGCCGCCGCAGCCGGCTTCAAGCTGGACGCCCGCAGCGAGATCAATGCCAATCCACGCGACAGCAGAGACCACCCGAACGGCGTGTGGTCACTGCCGCCCACCTTGCGCGGCGGTGCGGTGGACCGTGAGCGCTTTGTGGCCATCGGCGAGTCAGACCGCTTCACCCACCGCTACGTGTTGGGCTGATCGGGGTCGGATCGGGGTCGGTTGGCGCGGTGTCGTCGGCCCTGCAGGCTTGCAGCCCGGTGGCCAGCAGCGCTGCACCACCCGTTGGTGCAAATGGCAGGCGCCGCAGTGGGCCGTGGCGGCCAGCGTAGTGCAGCGCAAACCAGTTTGGCCCGACCGCGTCAAGCGGGCCCGGCATGCCAGGCAACAAGCCCTTCAGCCGCAACACCCCCGGCGGCAGCGCACGCAACCAGGCGCGCAGCCGGTCAGGGTTGAACAGGCCGGTGGGCTGAATAGACCAACTCTCAAACTGGCTTGCGTGTTGCACAGTGCTGCTGCGTGTCCTGTTGTTTGCGCTGGCTTGCAGCGTGGCCGCCAGGCCACCACCGCGTGGCTGGTGCAACGCGGCCTTGCCACCCAACCAGGTGGCCGCCAACCCCTGTGGCAGGGCGGCCTGCACGGTTGCGAGCAAGGGCACCGCCGTAGCGTGCTGCGCCACCCAGGCGCGGGCGCTGGCCGGGGTTGCAGCGTCGCAGCGGTCGGCATGGTTGAGCAGCACCAGGTCGGCATGGGCCAGGGGACGGGTCAGGCTGTCGGCCAGCAGTGGGCCGGCCAGGTGGGCGGGCAGGGCGGCCGCATCCACCGGCACGATCACGCCGGCCAGCACCAGTTGCCGGTCCACCAACGCCACCTGGGCAATGCGCCAGGGGTCGGACACCCCACTGGCCTCGATCACGGTGGTGTCGAACGGCGGCTGCCTGGCGATCACCTGGCCCAGTGCGGCCGACAAGTCGTCGCCAATGGCGCAGCAGACGCAGCCGTTGCGCAACGTGATCGTGTCCGCGCCCGCCTGTGCCACCAGCGCCGCGTCGATGTTGAGGGCGCCAAAGTCATTCACCAGCACGGCAATGCGCTGGCTGGCGTTGTGCTGCAACCAGTGCAGCAACAACGTGGTTTTGCCGGCACCGAGAAAACCGCCGATCACCGTGACCGGAATGGCGCATGCGGCAGGCTGCGGGCCAGCCATGCTGCAGGCCCCGTTCAGGCCGCGCTGGCCGCGCTGGCCGGTACACCGGCGGGAAACAACCGGCCACCCAGCACCGTGCCCCACACGCCCACATCTTTCAGCGCCATGGCTGGCACCGTGCGTGGGTCATCCTCCAGCACCACAAAGTCAGCACGTCTGCCGCAGTCGATGCTGCCAATCTCATGGTCCAGCTTCAGCGTCCAGGCCGCACCCAGGGTGATGGCCTGCAGCGCTTCGTCCACCGTCAGGCATTCGACTACGCCCAGCACCCGGCCCGGCGGGGTGATGCGATTCAACGCGCACCAGGCGGTGAACAGCGGCGCCAGCGGCGTGACCGGTGCGTCGCTGTGGATGGCCAGTGCCACGCCGGCATCCAGCGCGCTGCGGCAGGCGTTGAGCCGGTGGGCACGGTCGGGGCCCATGCTGATGTCGTGGTGCTGGTCACCCCGGTACCAAATGTGGTTGCTGAACAGGTTGGCACACAAGCCCAGCGCGGCCATGCGGCGGAACATGGCGGCGTCGATCATCTGGCCGTGTTGCAGCGTGTGGCGGTGGTCTGGTCGGGGCGGGCGGGCCAGCACCCGCTCAATCGCGTCAATCGCGTCAATCGCGTCAATCGCCACCAGGCTGGCCTCATCGCCGTTGGTGTGGGTGTGGATGCTCAAGCCGGCGCGGTGGTAGGTCTCGAAGTCGGCTTCAAACTGGGCAGGGGCGGTGACCCAGATGCCGTTGGGTTTTTGGCGACCGGCACCGTTGAAATAGCCCGGCCAGCGCAGCCACGCCGAGAAACCCTGGATCGACCCGTCCAGCATCATCTTGACCAGGCCGATGTGCAGACGGTCTGTGCTGTGGGCCTGCAGCGCCAGCACCCGCGCAGCACCTTGCGCCGCGCCCAGCCCACCATGAAACGCCTGGAAAGCCGGCGCGATGCGCACTGCAAAGTTGGTGTCAGCGGTGCAGCGCTGCAGCACCGCCAGTTCGGCATCGCCCAGGCGATTGACCAGGTCGGTGGCGGTGGTCACGCCTTGCAGCGTGGCGATTTGCGCAAAGGCCCACAGGCCGGCATTGCCCACCCGGCGCAGCACCAGGTGCATGGCAGCGGGCTCTTGCAGCTCACCGGTGGGTTGGCCGGCCTGGCCACCGGCTTGGGTGGCATCCAGGTCGGCATCACAGGTGACGATGCCCTCAACGCCCGTGTCGCCATCAATGCCGGCCAACTGCAGCATGGCGCTGTTGACGTTGAGCAAGTGGCCGTTGGCATGGGCGATGACGATGGGGCGTTGGCCTTGGGCGCCATCGGGCGCACCCACCGGGTCGATGTGCAGCACCGTCATGCGCTCACCGCCAAAGCAGATCGGGTCGAACCCCCAGGCGATCAGCGGTGCATCGGGCGGCTGGCCGGCGGCGGCCATGGCCGCATCAATCTCCACCATGGCCACCACGGCGGCCATGGTGGCCCGCCTGGCCAGGTGCGGCCTTGCGGGTCACGCCTGGCCAGGTGCGGCCTTGCGGGTCACGCCGGTCAAACCAGCCCAGGTAGGGCATGTCCCACATGCTGCCTTCTTTCAAGTGGCAGTGGCCCTCCACAAAACCGGGCAGCAGCACCTTGTCGGCAGAGCTGGTGTCCAGCGTGTGGTCGCCCCAGGCCTGCATGCGGGCCAGGTCGCCCACCGCCAGGATGCAGCCATCGCACGCACCGCAACATGCGTGGCCTGCGGCTGCGCCGGGTTCATCGTGACGATGCAGCGGGCGGCGTACACCGTGGTGGGGTGGACGGGCATGCGGGCTCCGGCGGTTTTCTGGCTGATTTGGCCGATTTGGCTGATATCGCGCACGCTGCCCACGCAGCCAGCAATGCCAACACGGCCAACATAGCCGCTGGCGGCAAATCAGGACGCCAGGGCGCGCACCAACAGCTCTTCCACCAGGCCGTTGATGCCACCGGCGTGGCCGCTGGCGCGGATGCGCAATTGCTCGGTCAGGGTGGCGGGCAGCTTGCAGGCAAACGGCACCAGGCCGGCGGCGGCGTCTTTGCGGCGTTGTTCTTTGCGGTCCAGCGGGGCGGCGGCTTCTTGCGCAAAGCGGCCTGGCACGGCGGTGCGCTGGCGCTGGCCTTCCAGCTTGCTTTCAAGTTGGCGGACCAGATCGGTTTTTTTGGCGCTCATGGGATGTTGGCTTTCTGTGTTCTGGTGGCTTGGAGAAGGCACGTATTGTCGTTGCAGCGTTTTGGGCGGCGTCTTGCCGCCCGCAGTGGCGGTTGACGCCGCCCCACCTGCCAACGCAATATCGCCCCCCGCCCACCTGCTGGAGAGCCTGTTGCCCACCTCACCCGTGACCATCCGCCGCGCCAGCGTGGCTGACGCCGCCGCCTTTGCCCGCATCATGGGCCACCCTGCGGTGCTGGCCAACCTGATGCAAATGCCCTATGCCGACACCGCGCAGTGGACGGCCCGGCTGACAGACACCCTGGCCCTGGGCAAGCCCGACCTGCTGCTGGTGGCCGAGCGGCCTGACCCCCACGGTGACCCACACGTGGTGGCCACCGCCGGCCTGCACCCGGCCGGCACGGCGCTGCGCCGCCGCCATGTGATGACCTTGGGCATCTCGGTGGCCGTGGAGGCCCAGGGCCAGGGTGTGGGTCTGGCCATGATGCAGGCGCTGTGTGCCTGGTCTGACAACTGGGGCCAACTGCTGCGGCTGGAGCTGACGGTGTTTGCCGACAACCACCACGCCACTCGCCTGTATGAGCGCTGCGGCTTTGTGCGCGAAGGCCTGCACCCCGGCTACGCGCTGCGGGGCGGCCACTATGCGGATGTGGTGTCGATGGCACGGCTGCATCCGCAGCCACCGCGCCTGGGCGGGCCGGTGCCGCAGGCCAGTGCGGGCTGAGCCGGCTGCGACAATTTGCCGTCACTTCAAGAAAGCCCGCCGATGCGTCCCACCTTGCCTCCCATCACCGCCATGGCCGCCACCCCGACAGGCCGGGGCGCAAGGTGAGCCGCCCCGCCAAGAACAGCAGCGAAGCCGACATCGCCGCACTGGAGCAGCTGTGTGGGCGCCTGGCAGGCTTTGGCGCCGATGTGTCGCTGGAATGGGTGGACGGTTACCTGACGGCACTGTTGGCCGGCCGCCGCGCCGTGGCGCCCAGTGAGTGGCTGCCCGCCATCACCGGCGAGGCGTTTGAGCGCGCCTTCAGTGACCCGGCCGATGTGGAACAAGCCATGGCCGCACTGCTGGGCCGCTGGAACGTGATTGCCAGCCAACTCGACGTGGACGCACTGCTGGACGATGTGGAGGAGCTGCGCCTGTCGCCGCTGATGATCCAGTACGACGATGCCGCCCGCACCGAGGTGGTGGAGGCCGGCCACATGAGCGCCGAAGAAGCCGCCGAACTGCTGAACACCGGCGCGCTGTGGGCGCAAGGTTTCAGCGAAGCGATCGAGGCCTTTGCCACCGACTGGCCCGAGCCCGACATGGCCACCGATGACGGCCAGTGGTTTGACGACTGCATGTCACGTGTGCTGGCGCTGATGCTGCACGGGGATGATCTGGCCGAACACGTGGCCCACCACTACCCCGGTGAAAGCCTGGAGCGTGAGCAACTGGTGGACGAAGCCTGCTACGCGGTGCAAGACCTACGGCTGTACTGGCTGGACCACGCCGCCAAGCCGGAGACCCGCCGCGTCGAGCCCAGCCAGGGCCGCAACGACCTGTGCGCCTGCGGCAGCGGCAAGAAGTTCAAGAAGTGCCACGGCGCTGCGGTGCAGTGACGGCCGCCTTGACGGCAGCGCCGTCCGCTACATTGCCCGCCATGTCCATCCCCGTGCCCCACCACCCCTTGCCGCTGGGCGGCCGCCATATCGTGCTGGGCCTGTCCGGCGGCATCGCCTGCTACAAATCAGCCGAGCTGGTGCGTGAGCTGGTACGCGCCGGTGCCAGCGTGCAAGTGGTGATGACCGAAGCCGCCCAGGCCTTCATCACCCCGGTGACCATGCAGGCGCTGTCTGGCCAGCCGGTGGTCACCAGCCAGTGGGACGCACGCGAGCCCAACAACATGGCGCACATCAACCTCAGCCGCGTGGCCGATGCGCTGCTGGTGGCACCCGCCTCCACCGATTTCATCGCCAAGATCGCCCAGGGCAGGGCGGACGATCTGCTGTCGCTGCTGTGCATTGCCCGGCCGCTGCAGCGCTGCCCGCTGCTGCTGGCCCCGGCCATGAACCGCGAGATGTGGTTGCACCCGGCCACCCAGCGCAACGTGGCCCAGGCCAGGGCGGACGGCGCCACCATCCTGGGCCCCGGCAACGGTGACCAGGCCTGCGGCGAGGTGGGCGACGGCCGCATGCTGGAGGCCAGCGAGCTGTGTGATGCGCTGATCGCGTTTTTCCAGCCCAAATTGCTGGCCGGGCAACGGGTGCTGATCACCGCCGGCCCCACGTTTGAGGCGATTGACCCGGTGCGTGGCATCACCAATTTGTCCTCCGGCAAGATGGGTTTTGCCATTGCCCGCGCCGCGCAAGAAGCGGGTGCGGAGGTGACGCTGGTGGCCGGCCCGGTACACCTGCCCACGCCGGCCGGGGTGCGCCGCATCGATGTGCAAAGCGCCCAGCAGATGTTTGACGCGGTGCTGCCGCTGGCCGCCGTCCACAGCGTGTTTGTGGCCACCGCCGCCGTGGCCGATTGGCGGCCGGCGCAGCTGGCCGATCACAAGATCAAGAAGGACGGCAGCGGCAAAGTGCCCGGCTTTGAGATGGTGGAGAACCCCGACATCCTGGCCGCTGTGGCCAAGTTGAATCCACGCCCCTACTGCGTTGGTTTTGCCGCCGAAAGCCACGACCTGGCGCGCCACGCACGCGAGAAACTGGTGCGCAAGAACGTGCCGCTGGTGGTGGGCAACCTGGGGCCGGCCACCTTTGGGCGTGACGACAACACCCTGCTGCTGGTGGACGCGAACAGCGAGCGTGCCCTGGCCACCGCCGACAAACTGAGCCTGGCACGTGAGCTGGTGCGCGAGATTGCGCAGCGCCTGGGCCAGGCGGCTTGAGCTGCATCCGCCCCGTCAAGCCATGAACCGCAGCGCATGACCCACAACACCCCCGCCACCATCGACCTGCAGGTGCTGGACGCCCGCATGGCCGCTCACTTGCCGGCTTATGCCACCCCGGGCAGCGCCGGCCTGGACTTGCGCGCCTGTGTGGACGCACCGCTGGTCATCCACCCCGGCCAGACGGTGCTGATCCCCACCGGCCTGGCGCTGCACATCGCTGACCCGGCCCTGGCTGCGATGATCCTGCCTCGGTCCGGCCTGGGCCACAAACACGGCATCGTGCTGGGCAATCTGGTGGGCCTGATCGACAGTGACTACCAGGGCCCGCTGATGGTGAGCTGTTGGAACCGCAGCAGCACACCGTTCACCGTCGCACCGCTGGAGCGCATCGCCCAACTGGTGATCGTGCCAGTGGTGCAGGCGGTGTTCCGGCGGGTGGATGGCTTTGGCGTCTCGCAGCGTGGCGAGGGGGGTTTTGGGTCCACCGGCAGGGCATGAACAGGCCAGGCTGAGCAGCCGACTGGCTGGGCGCAATCAGCGCCGGGCGGAGCGGGTCAGTAGGTCAGCGGATCAGTGCAAGTGCTTGAACGGCGGCGCGGGCGACAACACGCTGATCTCACTCTCGGCCACCGATTGGGCTTGCACCTCGGCCTCGGTGGCCGCACGCACCGCGCACACGGTGACCGCCAATTGCAGTGCCATGCCGGCCAGCGGGTGGTTGCCGTCCAGCACCACATGCTCGGGGTAGATCTCGGTCACGGTGTAAATCACATCGGCCGGCATGTTCTGGGTGGCCGCGCCCTCGGGCAGGCCGTCAAACTGCATGCCCAGCTCCAGCAGGTCAGGGAACAGGCTGCGGGCCTCAAAACACACCAGCGCCGGGTCGTAGTCGCCAAAGCCGTGTTCGGGCTCCAGGTGCAGGTCGGTCTGGAAGCCGGCACGCTGGCCGGTGATGGCCTCTTCCAGCTTGGGCAACAGGTCATTGCCGCCGAAGAAAAACTCCAGCGGCTCGGTGAGATCGTCAATGGCCTGGCCCTGGCCATCGGCCAGACGCCAGGTCAGACTGACGACGCAGGGGGCAGTGATCAGCATGCGCAAGATGATCGCATACCGCGCCGCCGCACCGGCTTGGGCGCGGCTGTGGAAGCGGCGTTTGCGGCGGCCTGCTTGGTGCCCTGCAGCGACAATCCCGGCAATGGATACCACTGCACCACTGCCCCTGCTGGGGGGCTTGAGCCCGGCGCAGTTCATGCGCCGCCACTGGCAAAAAAAGCCCTTGCTGGTGCGCCAGGCAGTACCCGGCATCAGCCCGCCAATTGACCGCAGCGCACTGTTTGACCTGGCCGGTGGCGAGGGGGTGGAGTGCCGGCTGCTGACGCGCTTTGACGGTGACTGGCGCCTGCGCCACGGCCCATTTGCGCGCCGTGCGCTGCCGCCCCTCAAAAAGCCCGACTGGACCTTGCTGGTGCAAGGGCTGGACCTGCACTGGCCGGCGGCGCATGCGCTGCTGCAGGCTTTCCGCTTTGTGCCCGATGCCAGGCTGGATGATGTGATGGTCTCGTGGGCCAGCGATGGTGGGGGTGTGGGCCCGCACCTCGATTCCTACGACGTCTTCTTGCTGCAAGTCCAGGGCAAGCGGCGTTGGCGCATCGGCCCGGTGGCCGACCGCTGCCTGATGCCTGGGTTGCCGGTGCGCATCCTCGCCAATTTCCAGCCCACGGAAGAATGGCTGTTGGAGCCTGGCGACATGCTCTATCTGCCGCCGCTGTGGGGACATGACGGCGTGGCCAAGGGTGAATGCATGACCTGCTCGGTGGGGTTCCGCGCTGCCGCCGCCAGCACGCTGACGCAAGAGCTGTTGCACCAGATCGCCGATGGCCTGGAGCCACCCGAGGCGGGCGATACGCTGTACCGCGATGCAGGCCAAGCCGCCACCAGCACCCCGGGCCGCATGCCAGCAGGCCTGCGCCAATTTGCCGCCACCGCGCTGCAGCGTGCGCTGCGCGACCCGCGTGCGCTGGACCACGCCCTGGGTCAGTTGATGAGTGAACCCAAACCGCAAGTGTGGTTTGAAGCCGGTGGCCCGCTGGAGGCTGGCAGCGGCCTGGTGCTGGACCGGCGCAGCCGCATGCTGTACGACGACCACCATGTGTTCATCAACGGCGAGGCGTTTGTGGCCAGTGGCCGCGATGCCAAGCTGATGCAGCGCCTGGCCGACCACCGCCAGTTGCTGGCCAGCGACGTGGCCCGCCTCAGCCCGGCAGCACACACGCTGGTTGCCGACTGGGCCGACGCCGGCTGGCTGCACGGCTTGGATTGAGCTGACCGGGTTGCCGACCATGTCTTTGCCTACCGCTGTGCTGCACGGCCGCAGTGATTGCACCGGCCAGTTGCGCACGCTGCTCTGTGGATTAGCACCTGGGCTAACACCGGGGCTGGCAACCGGGTTGGCTGCGGTGCCGCCTGGTGTATCAACCGATGCCGCCGCAGCGCCAGCGTGGGTTTTTGATCCACTGCCCGCCCGGGTCTTGCTGTCCGACCTCCAATTTGCCGACTGGCCGTTGGACGAACCGGCGGTGCTGGGCAGTTTGTCGGCCTGGCTGCGGCCGCCGGGCCGGGCCTTGCAGGTCGTCGGGCACGACTTTGCGGCCGCGGCACGCCGCTTCCCCCGTTTTGCCCGTTGGCGGCGTGACTGGGCGCACCGGGTGGAGGCATGGCAGCCCACTGGCGCTGAGTGGCCAGCCGGCCAGCGCCTGCTGCTGGCGCCCACCTTGGCGGCGCAGTGGCTGGATGCGCCAAACGCCCACACGGCCACCCGTTTGCGTGTGATCACCAATGCGGTGCATGTGCAGGCGCTGCATGCCCAATCTGCAGACTTTTTGCAACGCTGCGAACCCGCCTGGCCGGTCACCACCTTGGGTTTATAGGTGGGTTCCCTAGGTTTGCTATAATTTTTGGCTGGGCTTGGAAGGGCTCGAGCTTTCTAGGTCCGGTTTCTCGACACA
>JAYVLI010000085.1:0-16658 GCA_043759535.1 Betaproteobacteria bacterium
GTGGATTTCAGGCGCACGTAGGCGATACCCCAGACGATCAACCCGGCGCCGAACAGCGGCAGCAACACCAGGCCCAGCGCGATCAGGTGCCAGACTGACCACAGGCTGATGCTGCCCTGGTGCACGACACGTTCACCGCCGACAAGGGCGCCTTCGACATAGCTGGACATGGGGCTGGGCGTGAGGTCGCTGAGACAGGCCAGTGTAGGCGCGGGGTCGCAACGGGCGGCGCCCGGGGTGCCAGACTGCGGTGTGCGGCTGCGTGAGGCCCGGCGCCACGGCGCGCGTTCTCGCGCAGCCACCGCGCGCAAGTTGATGACAATGCGGGGTTCAGGAGAAACCCCGTCGTGACCCACATCCTTCAAACACTCCCGGCCGGCGAACGCGTCGGCATCGCGTTCTCAGGCGGCCTGGACACGTCCGCCGCCGTGCACTGGATGCGCGCCAAGGGCGCCGTCCCCTGCGCCTACACCGCCAACCTGGGCCAGCCCGACGAGAGCGACTACGACGAGATTCCGCGCAAGGCGCTGGCCTACGGCGCCGATCTCGCCCGTTTGGTTGATTGTCGTTCTCAGCTCGTGGCCGAAGGCATCGCCGCCATCCAGTGCAGCGCCTTCCACATCAGCACCGGCGGCGCCACCTACTTCAACACCACGCCACTGGGCCGCGCCGTGACGGGCACCGCGCTGGTGGTGGCGATGCGCGACGACGGGGTGGACATCTGGGGTGACGGCAGCACCTACAAGGGCAACGACATTGAGCGCTTTTACCGCTACGGCCTGCTGGCCAACCCGGCCCTGCGCATCTACAAACCCTGGCTGGACCAGACCTTTATCGACGAGCTGGGCGGCCGCAAGGAGATGAGCGAGTACCTGATTGCCGCTGGCTTTGACTACAAGATGAGCGTCGAGAAGGCCTACAGCACCGACAGCAACATGCTGGGTGCCACCCATGAGGCCAAGGACCTGGAGTTCTTGAACGCCGGCATGCACATCGTCAACCCGATCATGGGCGTGGCTTTCTGGCGTGATGACGTGGTGGTCAAGGCCGAAGACGTGACGGTGCGGTTTGAAGAAGGCCAGCCGGTGGCGCTGAACGGCATCACCTTTGCCAGCCCGGTGGACTTGTTCATGGAGGCCAATGTGATTGGCGGCCGCCACGGCTTGGGCATGAGCGACCAGATCGAAAACCGCATCATCGAGGCCAAGAGCCGCGGCATTTATGAGGCCCCGGGCATGGCGCTGCTGCACATCGCCTATGAGCGGCTGGTCACCGGCATCCACAACGAGGACACCATCGAGCAGTACCGCGCCAATGGCCGCCGGCTGGGCAAGTTGCTGTACCAGGGCCGCTGGTTTGACCCGCAATGCCTGATGCTGCGCGAGACCGCACAACGCTGGGTGGCCCGCCCCATCACCGGCACCGTGACGCTGCAACTGCGGCGCGGCAATGACTACTCCATCATGGACACGGCCAGCCCCAACCTGACCTACCACCCCGAGCGGCTGACGATGGAAAGTGGCGCTGGCGCCTTCACCCCGGCTGACCGCATCGGCCAGCTCACCATGCGCAACCTGGACATCCAGGACACCCGGCAAAAGCTGGGCATCTACAGCCAGGTGGGGCTGCTGGGGGCCGATTCAGACGGCGCCATCCCGCTGCTGGCCGGGCCGGCGGCAGCGGCCTGAGCCCAAGCCCCGGCCGGTTCTGACCGGCTTGAGCGGCAGCATGCTGGTCAAGCCGCCCGGCGCCAGCGGCACCGGGTGTTGCACCACTCACTTGGCCATCGGCTCGGTCTGGTCAGGGTCGTTCAGGGTCTTTGAGAAGGCCATCAAGTCAGCGATATCGCTGTTGCTGGGCTTGAAGCTGCCGTTGAACGGCACACCCTGCGCCAGGTTGCCCTGGTGGATGCGCGGCAGGTCGTTGTAGCGCGCATCGGTGCTGCCATCGGCCTTGCGGTATCACTTGGTGGGCTCGGTGTCGCGCTCAACGTGGAAGCGCACGGCTGCCTCCAGCATCTGCACGCCGGCATTGTGAAAGTACGGCGCGGTGCGGCGCCTGCAGCTGCGGCCAATAGGCGGCCGAGCGCACCAGGTCCATCAAGGCCTTGGGTGCGGTGGCGCTGCCGGGCAAGGCCATTTCCACCGGGTTGAAAAACGGCCCACCGTGAAAGGCCTGCTCAAAGCGGTTGTCGGCCCGGCCATCCCACAAATAACCACCCGACGGTGTGCCCAACAGGCTGAGGCGGAACGGTGGGGTGAGGTTGAGATAACGCACCGTCATGGCCGAGCGCATGCCCAACAGCGTGCCGCTGGCACCGCCCAGCGGCAGCTTGGTGCCGGTTGCGTCGGCAGGGCCAACGGCCTCCAGGTGGCAACTGCTGCAGGCAATCTGGCCATTGGCCGACAGCCGCAGGTCGTGGAACAGCAGGTCACCGACGTCCACCGCTGCGGGGTCGATCACGGCAGCGGCCAAGGCCTGTTTGTCGGGTGCAGCGGCCACCAAGCTACCGTCTGAGCGCAGCACGCCGGGGTCCGCCGCCGTGGGTTGCGCCCTGTCCGACGCCACGGTGCCGCCGACCGCCTGCACGGTCTGGTTGGTGGCGGCGCTGGCACTGCTGCCGCTGTTGCTCTCACCGCCGCCGCAGGCAGTCAGGGTCAACGCGGCCAGCAAGCAGGTGCAAAAAACAAGGCGGGGCGACGGGATGGGCGTGGGGGACTGCGGCCGGTCGGTGAATGAAGCCGTTTGCTGCGTCGTCATTTGCAAAAATCAATACAAATGCTTGATGCAAACAATGCATACCCTGACCGCAGGCTGTGGGGGTCAGCAGGCCGGCTCAGCCCACTTTGGCTGGGCAGTGCGGCAATCTGCCACTTTGGTCACATGGCTGATCCAACCCGGCGCAGCCCCCCCCGAACCGGGCTGCGTGGGCCACTGCGGAGACCGCAGCTCAGCCCAGCGTCAGCAGCGCTTGCGCCAAGTCAGCCTGCAGGTCCGCCACCGCCTCTAACCCGATGGAAAAGCGCACCAAATGGCCTGGCAGGGCGCTGCGGTCACTGCGCATGGCACCCAGCTCATACGGCACCACCAGGCTGACTGGCCCGCCCCATGAATAGCCGATCTTGAACAGCCGCAGCGCGTCGACAAACGCATCCACCTGGGCGGCCGTCAGCCTGTCGTCCAGCAGCACCGAGAACAGCCCAGCCGCCGCCGTGCAGGTGGCAGCCCAGTGCGCATGGCCAGGTGCGCCAGGCAAGGCCGGATGCAGCACTTGCGTCACCTGCGGCTGCTGGCCCAAAAACCTGGCCAGGGTGCGCGCCGCCGCGTCATGGGCGTGGTAGCGCAGCGCGATGGTGGGCAGGCCACGCAGGATGAATTCAGCATCATTGGCGGCAATGCCCAGGCCCAGTTGGCCATGCAGCTTGAGCAGTTTGAGGTGCAGCGCCTCGTTGCGTGTCACCACCGAGCCCATCAGCACATCTGCACCACCCGAGGGGTATTTGGTCAGCGCCTGCATCACGATGTCCACACCCAGGTCAAACGCGCGAAAAGCCAGCCCGGCGCCCCAGGTGTTGTCCAGCGCCACCAGCACGCCTGGGCTGCGGGCTGCGGCCACCAGCGCCGGCAGGTCAGGAAACTCCATCGTCACCGAGCCCGGTGCCTCCAGCCACACCAGCTTGGTGTTTGGCGTGATGCGGGTCGCCAGATCGGCCGGATCCATCGGGTCGTAAAACTCGTGGCTGATGCCCCAGCGCGCCAGCACGTTGACCGCCATGTCGCTGGACGGGCCATACACGTTGTGCGGCAGCAGCACCGCATCCCCCTGCTGCAGCAACCCCAGGTTGACGTTGGTGATCGCCGCCAGGCCGCTGGGCGACAGGATGCAAAACTGGCCACCCTCCAGCGCGGCCAGCCGCTCCTCCAGCAAGTAGGTGGTGGGTGTGCCGCGCAGGCCGTAGGTGTAACCCGTCTTGGCGGTGTAGGTGCGGCTGCGCAGCGCGGCCGTGTTGGAGAAGATCACCGTGGAGGCCTTGAACACCCCCGGCGGCACCGCTGCCCAGGTGTCAGGCGCCTGGTAGGGGTGGTGGATCAGGCCAGTGATCAGGTCGTCTTGCGGGCTGGGCATGGCGGTGGGTTGCTGTGGGTTGCGGTTGTGGCTGCGGTTGTGGCTGCGGTTGCGCTGGCGCTGACGGGCCGGCTTAAACCGGTTGACCGATCAGGTCGTGCCCGTCGGTGGCCACGATGCGGGCGCGGGTGAACTCACCCATCTTCAAGGTCTTGCTGGCCTTCTCGGGCGGCAACAGGCGCACGGTGCCGTCAATCTCCGGCGCGTCGGCATAGCTGCGGCCGGTGCCGCCTTTGCGGCCCAGCGCCGGGGCTTTGTCGATCAGCACCTGCATGGTGGCGCCCACGCGGCGCTGCAGGCGGCTGATGGACACTGCTTCAGCCACCGCCATGAAGCGGGCGCGGCGCTCCTCACGCAACTCGACCGGCAGCGCACCCGGCAGCGCATTGGCTGCAGCGCCATTGACGGGGGAATAGGCAAAACAGCCGGCACGGTCGATTTGCGCCTCGCGCACAAAGTCCAGCAGATGCTGAAACTCGGCCTCGGTTTCACCCGGAAAGCCGGCGATGAAGGTGGACCGCACCACCAGCTCGGGGCAAGCGGCACGCCAGGCCAGCAGCCGGTCCAGATTGCGCTCGCCGCTGGCCGGGCGCTTCATGCGGCGCAGCACATCGGGATGGCTGTGCTGGAACGGCACGTCGAGGTAAGGCAACACCCGGCCGGCGGCCATGATGGGCAGCAGCTCATCCACATGCGGATAGGGGTAGACGTAATGCAGCCGCACCCAGGCGCCATGCGCGGCGGCCAGGGTGGCCAATTGCTCACACAGCTCGGTCATGCGGGTCTTGACCGGCCGGCCATCGAAGAAGCCGGTGCGGTACTTCACATCCACGCCGTAGGCGCTGGTGTCCTGGCTGACCACCAACAGCTCTTTGACACCGTTCTCAAACAGCGCGCGCGCTTCGGCCAGCACATCACCCACCGGGCGTGACACCAAGTCACCCCGCATGCTGGGGATGATGCAAAACGTGCAGCGGTGGTTGCAGCCTTCACTGATCTTCAAGTAGGCGTAGTGGCGCGGGGTGAGCTTGATGCCGGCCTCACCACGAAACTGGGCACGTTGCTCGGGCACCAGGTCCACAAACGGGTCATGTGGCTTGGGCACATGCAGATGCACCGCATCCATCACCTCTTGCGTGGCATGTGGGCCGGTGACCGCCAGCACGCTGGGGTGCATTTGCCGCACCAGATTGCCACCACCATCCCCGGTGCGGGCACCCAGGCAGCCAGTGACGATGACTTTGCCGTTGGCGGCCAGCGCCTCACCAATCGTGTCCAGGCTTTCGCGCACCGCGTCGTCAATAAAACCGCAGGTGTTGACGATGACCAGATCAGCCCCGGCAAAGGTCTTGCTGGTCTGGTAGCCCTCGGCGCTGAGCTGGGTGAGGATCAGCTCGGAATCGGTCAGGGCCTTGGGGCAGCCCAGGCTGACAAAGCCGACTTTTGGCGCGGCTTTGCCGGCTTGGCCAGCCGCCTGGCTGGCGGAGAGGATGGTTTCTTGCATGCCGCGATTGTCGGTGACAACCCGCGACAGGCTGCAGCGGGGCGCTTCAGCGTTTGGGTGTCAGCCCCGGCATGCCCGGAAACAGCTTGCCCGTTGCCATCTGCTCTTGCATCTGGGCAAACAGCGATTTGCTTTGGTCCAGGTAGTTGCCCATCAGCCCTTGCATCATGGGCGCCTGGCCGCTGATGAACTGGGCCCAGGTCTCAGGCGTGAAACTTTTGGGGTCGTACAGGCCCTTGGTCTGGTCGGCCAACCGGGTTTGCACATCCACAAACGCCTGTAAGTTGGTCTCCAGGTAGTTGCCCATCATGCCCTGCATGGCATGGCCATAAAAGCGGATCACCTGGCCCAGCATGGCGGTGGTGAACATTGGCATGCCGCCGGTTTCTTCTTCCAGAATGATCTGCAGCAAGATGCTGCGGGTGATCTCGTCGCCGGTCTTGGCGTCACGCACTTCAAACACGGCGCCTTCCAACACCATCTGTTTGACATCGGCCAGTGTGATGTAGCTGCTGGTCTGGGTATCGTAGAGCCGCCGGTTGGGGTACTTTTTGAGGACCCGGATGCTGCTCTCAGCGGCGGCGGCGGCGTCTGGCTTTGCAGCGCTGCGGCGGTGGGATGGCATTGCGGATAGCTCCTTGGCGTGTGGGGCAATTCTAAGGATGGCGCCTGCGGTGGCCGGCAGGAGTTTCCCGCTGGGGTTCAACCCGCAGCGCTGACCCACAGCCCCCTGCTGCAGCACCAGCCACAGGCTGCGCAGCGGTGGCTGCACATGCCACCGCACGAGCCACAATCGCGCCGCCCGCGCCTGACGCGGTGGAGCCCAACCATGACACTGCTGAACGAAACCCACGACCCCAGCCTGCGCAGTTGGCTTGCTTCTGCCAACACGGCGGGCACCGATTTCCCGCTTCAGAACCTGCCCTTTGCGGTGTTCCGCCAGCGCGCATCGGCGCAGCAATTTCGCGGCGGTGTTGCGATCGGCGACCAGATTGTTGACCTGGCTGCGGTGGCTGGCCTGGCCTTGTTCGACGGTGCGGCGGGTGCCGCTGCGCAGGCCGCTGCGGGCGACACCCTGAACCCGTTGATGGCGGCAGGGCCAGCGGTCTGGTCGGCATTGCGGCTGGCGTTGTCGCGTGCGCTGCGTGTTGGTGCTGCCGCCCAACAGGCGCTGGCCGACTGCCTGGTGCCGCAGGCCAGTGCCGAATACGCCGTGCCAGCGCGCATTGGTGACTACACCGATTTCTACACGTCCGTGTACCACGCCACCAACATTGGCCGCCAGTTTCGGCCTGACAACCCGCTGCTGCCCAATTACAAATGGGTGCCAATTGGTTACCACGGCCGGGCGTCCAGCATCGGCGTTTCGGGCCAGCAGTTCATGCGGCCGGTGGGCCAGACCCTGCCGCCCGGCGCCACGGCACCGCAGTTTGGCCCCTGCCAAAAGTTGGACTACGAGCTGGAACTGGGCATCTTCATCGGTGCCGGCAACGCCGATGGTGCGCCGATTGCCATGGACCAGGCAGAGGCCCATGTGTTTGGCCTGTGCCTGCTCAATGACTGGTCGGCACGCGACATTCAGGCCTGGGAATACCAGCCGCTGGGCCCGTTTTTGGCCAAGAACTTTGCCACCACGATTTCGCCCTGGATCGTGACGCTGGACGCGTTGGCGCCTTTCCGCTTGCCCTTCACCCGGCCGGCGGATGACCCGCAGCCCCTGCCTTATTTGCAGTCAGCCAGCAACACCGCGCTGGGCGCGCTGGATGTGCAACTGGAGGTGCTGCTGCAATCGCGCCAGATGCGCGAGCACGGGGTGGCTGCATCGCGTTTAACCGTCACCAGCTATCGCCACGCTTACTGGACGCTGGCGCAACTGGTGGCCCACCACACGGTGAATGGCTGCAATCTGCAGCCGGGTGATCTGTTTGGCACAGGCACACTGTCCGGCCCGACGCTGGACCAGGCCGGTGCGCTGATCGAGTTGACGGTGGGTGGCAAGCAGCCCCTCACGCTGCCGGATGGGCAGACCCGCAGCTACCTGCAAGACGGTGACACGGTGGTGATCAAGGGCTGGTGTACGCGACCAGGCGCTGCCCGCATCGGTTTTGGGGATTGCAGTGGCACGGTGCTGCCGGCACGGCAGGTGGCGCCTGGCGCCTGACGCCACAGCAAAACACCGATGCCGGCCGCGCCAAGCACGGCACGGCACGGCACGGCACGGCACGGCACGGGCTGGCGGTCAAGCCGCAGGCACTGCGTCACCTGCGCCGCCACCCACAGCCCTGGCGGGCGTGTGTTCAACACGCAACTCACCGCGCTCCAGCGTCAGGGTGGTGCAGTCCACCCGGTCCAGCAGCGCGCGGTTGGACTCGGTGATCACCATGCACAGCGCGGGGCGTAGCCGGTACATGCGGCTCAGTGCGTCGGCATATTGCTTGGCCAGGGCCGGGGCCAGGCCTTGAAACGGCTCGTCCACCAACATCAGCCGGGTACCCACCATCACAGCGCGCGCCAGTGCGGCCATCTTGCCCTGGCCACCGGACAAGGCAGCAGCGGAGCGCGGCAGCATGTCTTTGATCTGGGGCACCACCTCCAGGGTTTCGTCCAGCCGCTGGGTGATCTGGGCGGCAGACAGGCCAATCGCCTCGCAGGGCAGCTTCAGGTTGTCCAGCACGGTCATGGTGGGGAACAGCACACGCTCCTCCGGCGCATAGCCCACACCCATGGCAGCGCGCTCAAATGGCGCCACCGCTTTCAGGTCGCGGCCGGCCAGCAGCACCGCGCCAGCTTGCAGTGCGGTAAAGCCCATCACCGTGCGCAATAGGGTGGTTTTGCCAGCGCCGTTGCGGCCCACCACGGCATAGGTGGCACCGGACTGCAGCGCCACGGTGATGCCGCGCAGCACCGGGATGCCGGCAATGTCCACGCTGACCTGGCTCAGCTCCAGCATGTGCGCCATCAGTGCCCCAGCACCACGGTGCGGACCTCGGCGTTGTGCATCACCACCTCGGGCGGGCCATCGGCGGCAATGCGGCCAGAGATCCACGCCGCCACGCGGGTGGCGTACTGGTGGACGATGTCCACGTCATGCTCCACAAAAATGGCGGTGATTTGGCGCTCGGCCAGTGCGTTCATGATGGTGGCCATCAGCGGGTGTTTTTCATCGGCGGCCACGCCGCTGGTGGGCTCGTCCATGATCAGCAGCTTGGGCTTGAGCACCAGCGCCATGGCAATGTCCAGCAGCTTGCGGTGGCCCTCGGGCAGGCTGCTGCACAGGGTACCGGCCCGGCTGGCCAGGCCCACCACGGCCAGCGCATGGTCGATCTCGTCAGCCGGCACACACTGCGCCAGCGGGCGAAACAAGCGCAGTTGCCCCAGACGTGCGGCCACGGCCAGCTCGATGCTCTGGCGCACGGTGTGCTCCAAAAACAATTGCGGCAACTGAAACGTGCGCCCAATGCCCCGCTGCACGATTTGCCGTGGGTGCATGCGGGTGATGTTGGCGCCGTCAAAAAACACCTCACCGGCGCTGGGCTTGATGTAGCCGGTGACCATGTTGATGAAGGTGGTCTTGCCCGCGCCGTTGGCGCCGATCACGGCCAGACGCTCACCGGCCTGCAGGTCAAAGTCAATGCTGTCAGCGGCCACCACACCGCCAAACTTGAGGGTGAGGCCACGGGTTTGCAGCAGGGATGCCATGTGTTTGACCTCAGCCCTCAACCCTTGGTGGGGTGGTGCGCTGGTCCAAACGCACCAGCAGCGCCACCAAGCCGTTGGGTGCCAAAAAGATCAGCAGCAGCAGCACCGTGCCAATCACCAACTGCCAGGCGCCGGTGAGCGCTGCCGCCGCAAACAGCTTCAAGAATTCAAACGCAATGGCGCCCAGAAACGCGCCCACCGGCTGCAAGGTGCCGCCCAGCACGGCGATGAACACGTATTCACCCGAGCGCACCCAATAGCCCATCTCCGGTGTGACCATGCCTTGCACCAGCGCAAACATGCCGCCCGAAAAACCGCACAGCAGCGCCGACCCCAAGTAGCCGGTGTAGAAAATGCGGCGGGCCGAGATGCCCAGGTATTCCAGCCGCACCTCGTTGGTCTTGATGGCCGTCAGCGCTTGGCCCACCGGGGACGCATAAAACCGCTGCGCGGCCACGCAGGCCACCACCACCAGCACGGCGCAGACGATGAGCAAGGCGCTTTCATACCCCGCACGCTCCAGCACCTGGCCCATGAAGGGGGGGCGCTCAATGCGCAGGCCGTCGGTGCCACCGGTGACGCTGTAAAACTTGCCCAGCACCGAGAACAACACCATCGACAACGCCAGGTTCAGCATGCCAAAAAAGATGCCGCGATAGCGCACCATGAACAAGCCCGCCACCGCGCCGCCCAGCAGGCCGGCCAGGGCGCCACACAGCAGCAGCACCACACCATCCGCCTGTGGCCACACACGTGACAAGGCCACCACCGCATAACCCGACATGCAGGTGAAGCCGGCATGACCAAACGACACCTGGCCGGCGCGGATCAGCAGCGACACCCCCAGCGCGGCAAAGCCGTAGGACAAACCAATGATCAGCGGCGTTTTGAGCCACGGGAAGGCCAAGCCCAGCGCCACAGACAGCGCGGCAATCAACCAGGGGGACCAACGCACCAGCATCACACCCTCCGGCTCTCGGCCACGGCAAACAGGCCTTGCGGCCGCCACAACAACACCAGCAGCATGATGAGGTAGGGCACCAGCACGTCCAGCTCGGGCAGCAAATACACCGAGAAGGCCTTGGCCATGCCGATCAACAAGGCCGCCACGGCGGTGCCGGTGATTTGCCCCAGGCCTGCCACGGCCACCACCGCAAACGACAACACCATCATGTCGCCGCCCAAACCCGGCACCAGCGCGGTGGTGGGTGAGGCCAGCGCACCACCCAGCGTGCCCAGCACGGCGCCCAGGCAAAAGGTGATCAGGCCAATCCGCTTGGCGTTGATGCCCATGGCGCTGGCCACCTCTCGGTGGTGGGTGACGGCCATGATCTGGCGGCCAAACCGGGTGTGGCCCAAGGCCCAGCGCAGCCCAAAAAACACCAGCACCGCTGCCGTGGGCAGCAAGACCAGCTGGTAGGTGGTGTAGGTGACCACGCCCACTTTGAGCGTGCCCATCGCGTCCACCGCATGGGTGACCGACAGCGGTGTGCCGCCCCAGATCAGCCGCTGCAAATCCTCCAGGATCATGAACACCGCAAAGGTGGCCAGCAGTTGCATCACCGGGTCAATGTTCAGGATGCGGCGCACCAGGCCCACCTCAATCACCACGCCCAGCAACACGCCCATGGCCAGCGCGCCCAACAGCAGCGCCAGCAGCGACAAGGTGATCGAGCCACCATTGGCCATCACCGCGCCCAGCGTGGCCGCTGCATAACCGCCAAACGCGTAAAAACTGCCATGCGCCACGTTGAGGATGCGCAGCACGCCAAAGATCAGCGTGAGGCCCAGCGCCACCAAAAACAGCAGCGCGGCCTGGGTCAGCCCGTCCAGCAGGGCCAGGACAAACAGGGATGCGGTCATGCGGGGCTGTCAGGCGTGCGGGTTGGATGCGGATGCCGGTGCCGGCATCAAAAGGTCTTGATCCGCGCGTCTTTCAGCAGCTCGGGCTTGATGGTCTTGACCCACTCGGGGGACTTGCTGCCCACCGGGTTTTGCACCATCTCGCCGGGGTAAATCGTCAGGCCTTGCAGCACCGGAAACGGGTAGGCCGGCGTCAGCTTGGTCAGGCCCAGCATCTGGTCTTCCAGGCCTTGGCCATCTTCACGCATTTGCACCGGGCGGGTGAGGCCGCGGAACTTGAGCTTGCGCAGGGTGTCGGCCACCTGCTCGGTGCTGGGCCAGTTGCCGCCATTGGCTTTGAGCGCGGCGTTGTAGCCATCGGCAACCGCCTGCAGCGCGGCCACCGCATGGTAGGCCGAGTAGATGGGGTATTGCCCGGTCTTGGCGCGGTATTTCTCGACAAAGGCCAGGTGCTTGGCGTCGTCTTTGAACTCCGGGTGCAAGAAATAGTGGTCACCGCGCATGCCCACAATCACGCCATCGGGCAGGGCTTTGCCCACCCGCTCGAGTGAGCTTTCAGCCAGCGGCAGCACCCAGGTGGACGTGCGGATCAGGCCGCGCTGCGCGGCCTGGCGGATCAGGGTGTCCAGCTCACCACCCCAGGAGGTGGACAGGATCACATCCGGCGCCAAGGCCTGCAGCCGGCTGATCTCGGAGCTGAAATCGGTGGAGCCAAACTTGGGGAACATCTCGGCCACCACTTGCACGTCGGGCTTGAGCGCACGCAGCGTGTTGATGAAGATCTCCCACGAGTCGCGGCCCCAGGCGTAGTCCTGGTTCAGCACGGCCAGCGTCTTGAAGTTGGGCTTGGTGCGCAGCAGGTGCAGCACGGTGGCCACCATCTCGGATGTGGCGTTGGCCTGAGTGCGCACCACATACTTAAAGTTGCGGTTCTCCAGCAGTTTTTCGGTGCCGCAGTCCCACATCACGTTGAGCACTTTCAAGTCCTCGGCCACCGGGGCCAGCGCATTGCAGTTGCCGCTGGAGATGGAGGCCAGTGTCACTTTCACGCCTTCTTCTTGCACCACGCGGCGGTACTCGGACAGCAGCTTGTCAGCGCCCACGCCCTCGTCAATGAACACCGCCTTGAGCTTGACACCGGCCACACCGCCGGCCGCGTTGAGGTCGTCAATGGCAATCTCGGCAGCGGCCTTGCCCGGGATGCCAAACACCGACGCTGGGCCGGACAAAAAGGTGGTCATACCCACCTTCAACTCAGCAGGTTTGCTTTGCGCCAGCGCAGCCAGCGCGCTGGCCAGTAGCGTCAGGCCCAGCACACTGTTGCGGATCACGGTGTTCATTGCAGTCTCCTCGTGGGGTGTTGTTCAGGCCAATCGACCGGTTTGGGGCTGGTACAACGGCAAGTGGATTCTTGAGTGCCCTGCCCCTGGCCGTCCAGCCCAATTCTGACAAGTCGGGCTTGTGTCAATACAACATTCGGGAAAGCCCCAGGGCAGCGCAGCGCCAACCCGGGGCGGCACACCACACCTGTTCAGCCAGCCCGGCTTGTACGATCCGCAGACCAAAGCAGCGGCCCCGTCCCTCTTCAACCCAACAGGCCATGACCCCCTTGAAACTCGCCACCTGGAACGTTAACTCACTGACTGTGCGCTTGCCCCAGTTGCTGGACTGGTTGGCGGCGCACCAGCCGGACGTGATGGTGTTGCAAGAAACCAAGATGACCGATGACAAGTTTCCGCAGGCCGAGCTGGCTGCGGCGGGTTGGCACAGCGTCTGGTTCGGCCAAAAAACCTACAACGGCGTGGCCCTGCTGTCGCGCAGCGAGGCCACGGCGGTGGTGCGCAACATCCCTGGCCTGGATGACCCGCAGGCCAGGGTGATTGCTGCCAGCGTGGCCGGCCTGCGTGTGATTGGCGCCTACTTTCCCAACGGCCAGGCACCGGACAGCGACAAGTTTGCCTACAAGATGGGCTGGTTGCGCGCCCTGCACGCCTGGCTGCAGGATGAACTGGTACAGCACCCGCAGCTGGTGTTGATGGGCGACTACAACATTGCACCCGACGACCGCGATGTGTTTGACCCGGTGGCGCTGGCCGGCACCATCCATTGCACCGACGAAGAGCGTGCGCACTTCCGCGCCTTGCTGGACTTGGGGCTGGTAGACGCCTTCCGCCTGTTTGACCAGCCGCCCCGTTTGTGGAGCTGGTGGGATTACCGCAACCTGGCTTTTCGCAAAAATCAGGGCTTGCGCATTGACCACATCCTGGTCAGCAGCGCACTGCAAGCACTGGTCACCGCCTGCAGCGTGGACAAGCCCCAGCGCAAGCACGAGCGGCCCAGCGACCACGCGCCGGTGCTGGTGGAGTTGCGCCTACCCTGACGCAGCCGCGTTGCAGCGCTGGCCGGGCTGCAACTTGCATTGCAGGCCAGCCCACCCAGTTCGGCAGTCAAAGCCGACAAGTGGCTATGGCATGATCCCGGGCGAACACTGTTGGCAGTCCGTGGGTGTCAGGCAACCCCTTGGTTCTGCCGCTCTATTTGCGGCAATACAAGGTCCGGAGTCAATTTGAGGCCAGCGGCTTTCACCCAGTTCGATGACACGGTTGCGCTTGATCCGGAGGCCAGCCACAGCGGTTGGCGCCAGGCGCTCATGGGCTTGTTGCGCAAGGTGGGTGTGTTGAAACAAGCCGTTGTGCGGGTGCCCAAGCCGCAAGCCCGGCCTGGCGCCGGTGATGCCACCACACTGCCGCCGCCCAGCCGTGGTCAGGCCCTGCGGGATGCCCACCGCACCTTGCGCCAGCACATGCGCAACCACCCTGCCATTCGGCAAGTGATGCCGCATCTGTCGGTGATTGAGCGCTCGTTGGCCAAACGTGGTTCGGCCGCGCTGCGGCGCCTGCCGGTGGGGGTGCTGCAGCGTGGCCTGGAGCAGTTGGCCGTGCTGCAAGGCGGTGAGCGCAAGCGTGATGAGGCCCTGCACTTGCGGGTGCTGCGCTTTCGCTTGATGGAGGCTGTCACCGCGCGCAGCAACATGCCGTATGTGTGGGGCGTCAACCACGACACCCAGCCTGGCCGGCGGCCGGAGATTGCCCCGGGCTCTGATTCACTCAGCGGTGTCAGCCTGTCGGATTGCGCGCCCAGCGAGACAGGTGGTTTGGCGTCCGAGGCCACCACCTCGATGTTTGATGACCTGGACCGTTTTCCGCGGTCCACCACCAGCCCGGACGGGTCGCTTGGGCCGAACAAGTCAAACGGTTCAAGCAACACGCGCAGCCGGCGTACTTTCCGCTACTGAGCAGCGTGCGTGGCGCGGCAAGTGGCACGGCCCATTGGCGCGCCACATCAATCCTCCAGGCCCAGCTCCTGGATCTTGCGGGTGATGGTGTTGCGGCCGATGCCCAGCTTGTGTGCCGCTTCGATGCGGCGGCCCCGGGTGATGTCCAGCGCGGTGTGGATTAGCTGGCCTTCAAACTGCCGCGTCAAGGTGTCCCAAACCTCCGGGTCACCCGATTCCAACAGCCGGCGCGCCTCGCGCTGCAAATCATGCAACCAGCCGGTGGCAGGGCGGGTCGCGGCAGTCAACGGCTGTACGGCGGCGCCGCCAGCTTGGGTGGCTGCGTGGCCGGCGGGCTGGCCCGTCGCATGTGCCGCCAACGGCTCGGGCAAGTTGCCGGGACTGGCTGGCGCAGGCTGCCGGGCCACGTCACCCGACATCAGCTCGGGTGGCAAATCCTTGGGCTCAATCACCTGGGCCGGGGCCATCACCGTCAACCAGTGGCACAGGTTTTCAAGCTGGCGCACGTTGCCGGGAAAGTCAAAGACCATCAGCCGCTCCAGCGAGGTCTCGGTGATGCGCTTGGCCTCCACGCCCAGCTCTTTGGCGCTTTTGGCCAAAAAGAATCGGGTGAGCTGGGGCACGTCCTCACGCCGCTCGCGCAGCGCTGGCAGGCGCAGCCGGATGACGTTGAGGCGGTGGAACAAATCCTCGCGGAACGCGCCCTCACGCACCCGCTGCTCCAGGTTCTGGTGGGTGGCGGCAATCACCCGCACATTGGCTTTGAGCGGCTGGTGGCCGCCCACCCGGTAAAACTGGCCGTCACTGAGCACCCGCAACAGGCGGGTTTGCAGATCAAACGGCATGTCGCCGATCTCGTCCAGAAACAGCGTGCCACCGTCGGCCTGCTCGAAGCGGCCGCGCCGGGTGGTCTGCGCGCCTGTGAAGGCACCGCGCTCATGGCCGAACAGCTCACTTTCGAGCAGGTCTTTCGGGATCGCGGCGGTGTTGATGGCGATGAACGGCCCCTCCGTGCCGCCCTTGCCGGCGTCACCGCGCGGGCTGTGCTTGTGCAGGGCGCGTGCCACCAGCTCTTTGCCCGAGCCCGACTCACCGGTGATCATCACCGTGACATTGCTCTGGCTTAACCGCCCGATGGCGCGGAACACGTCCTGCATCGCTGGCGCCTGGCCCAGCATCTCGGGCATGTCGGTGCTGCCGATGTCACGCACCTCTTCACGCAGGCTTTCTTCTACCGCGCGGCGGATCAGCTCGACGGCCTTGGTCAGATCGAAGGGCTTGGGCAGGTACTCGAACGCGCCGCCCTGGAAGGCCGAGACGGCGCTGTCCAGATCGGAATAGGCCGTCATGATGATCACCGGCAGGCCGGGCAGGCGCTGCTTGACCTTGGCCAGCAGATCGATGCCCGAGCCGCCCGGCATGCGGATGTCGCTGACCAGCACCTGCGGCTCGTCGTCGTCCAGTGCGGCCAGCACGTCGCGCGGGTTGGAGAAGCTGCGGGTGGCGAACTGCTCGCGCGCCAGCGCCTTCTCGAGCACGAAACGGATGGATTGGTCGTCGTCGACGATCCAGATCGGTTTCATGTCCGGCCCGCGTTTGCGGCGTCTGCGGCGGCGACCGCGTTCGGCCGGCCGGCGTCCGCCGCGCCGCGGCGCGGCGTCACGGCAACGGAATCACGATCTTGAAGGTGGTGTTGCCTGGAACGCTCTCGCATTGGACGTTGCCCTGGTGTTGCTGCACGAAGGTCTGCGCCAGCGTCAGTCCGAGCCCCGAACCGCCGTCGCGTCCCGACACCAGCGGATAAAAGATGCGGTCCCGGATGGCGTCGGCGACGCCGGGGCCGTTGTCGTGGATATGCAATTCCAGTGCCAGCCGCCAGCGCCGCTTGCCGAGCGTGACCTGCCGCGCGATGCGCGTGCGCAGCGTGATGCGGCCGTCGCCGCAGACGATGCGCTCGGCCAGCGCCTGCGTGGCGTTGTGGCCGATGTTGAGCACGGCCTGAATCAGCTGCTCGCGGTCGCCCCGGAAGTCGGGCAACGAGGTGTCGTAATCGCGGTCGAACACCAGGCCACGCGGGTACTCGGCCTGGATGACAGCGCGCACCCGCTCACAGATTTCGTGAATGTTCACATCACCCACCACCTGGGCATGGCGGTGCGGGGCCAGCAGCC
>JAYVLI010000086.1:0-11893 GCA_043759535.1 Betaproteobacteria bacterium
CGCAGCACCTTGTCGATCGCCATCACATAGAGCGCACCCTTGTGCATGGTCACTGCGGGCTGGTTGAGCTTGTCGACGACGACGCGGCTGCTGCGGTCGCGGCCGTTGTCGGTGATCTCGTAGACCCGGCCCAGCGGCCTGGTGCCCGCGTAGACCTTGCCGCTCTCGCCGCGCGCCATGGCGCGCACGCCCGGCGTGCCGGCGGACCACACCTCGATCTTGAAGCCCGGCGGCAGCTTGAGCTGGTCGATCTGCACATCGGCCGCCGCTGTGGCGGTGAACTTTGCGGCATGCGGCGCGAGCTTGGAATCGGCCAAGTCGGTCGGCATGCCTTGCTTCCAGGCCGGTGGCGGTGCCGGTGCCGGTGCCGGCGCGGGCGTCTGGGCCAGGGCATGGGATAGGCCGAGGGCGAGCAAAGCGCCCAGCAGGGTCAGATTTTTTGGCATAAGGAACCGGTGGTTGGGTCAATCGGGCGTGGCCAGCCGAAGTCTCAGCGGTCCGGCGGCCAAGGTTTTACAGCGTATTCAGGGGTCGGATATAAATTCTCATCGGGACATGCTGCGGCCTGAGACCCCAAGGCGACAGGAATCGCGTTTCAGGCTGCCGCCTTGGCCGAATACATCGCCTCGATCGTGTCGGCGTATTTGCGGTTGACCAGCGACCGCTTGAGCTTCATGGTCGGCGTCAGTTCTTCGTCCTCGGCGGTCAGGCGCTGCTCGATCAGGCGGAACTGCTTGATCTGCTCGACCCGGGCAAACTGCTTGTTGACCTTGTCGATCTCCTCGCCGATCAGACTCACCACCTCCGGCGCGCGGCACAGGCTTTTGTAGTCGGAGAACTGCACATCACGCTCTTGCGCCCACTGCTCGATGTTGTCCTGGTCGATCATCACCAGGCACGACAGGTAGGCGCGCTTGTCGCCAATCACCACCGCGTCCGTCACATAGGGGCTGAACTTGAGCTGGTTCTCCCATTCGCTGGGCGTCACGTTCTTGCCGCCGGCGGTGATGATGATGTCTTTCATCCGGTCGGTGATGAAGAAGTAGCCATCGGCATCGACCCGGCCGACATCGCCAGTGTGCAGCCAGCCGTCGCCGTCGATCGTCTCGGCCGTCTTCTCAGGCTGGTTCAGGTAGCCCTTGAACACCACCGCACCCCGCACCAAGATTTCGCCCTGTTCGGAGATCCGCATCTCCACCCCCGGCCCGGGCAGGCCGATGCTGCCCGGCCTGCCGGCATCGAACGGCGTCACGGTGCCACCGCCGGTGGTTTCGGTCATGCCCCAGCCCTCGCGCAGCGGGATGCCCAGCGCCAGGTACCAGCGGATCAGCTCGGGTGAGATGGGCGCGGCGCCGGTCAGCGCCAATTGCACCCGGTTCAGCCCCACCATGCGGCGCACGTTGTTCAGCACCAGGGTGCGGGCCAGCCAGTAGCCGGCTTGTTGCAGCGCGCCGGGCGCCGTGCCGGCCTCTTGGTGGCGCACCAGGGCCATGCCCTGCCCCACCGCCCAGCCGTAGGCCAGCTGCTGCAATCTGCCGGCCTCTTTGATGCTGATGGCGACGGTGGAATACACCTTTTCCCAAACCCGGGGCACGGCAAAAAACACCAGCGGCTGCACCTCGCGCAGGTTGTCGAACACCGTCTCTGGGTTCTCGACAAAGTTGAGGGTGGAGCTGCGCAGGATCGAGATGTACTCACCCACCATGCGCTCGGCGATATGGCACAGCGGCAAAAACGCCACCCGCTCACCGCCCATCGGCAGGCCCTCGAACAACGAGTTGGCGGTGCCGGCCAGCGATGCGCAGATATTGGCGTGGGTGATCATGGCGCCCTTGGGCCGGCCGGTGGTGCCCGAGGTGTAGACCAGCACCGCCACGTCTTGGGCCCGCCGGCTGGCCAGCCGGTCGGCCACCAGACCGGGCTGGATTTTGAGCTGGGCGCGGCCCAGCGCGCGCAGCGCGTCCAGGCTGATGACTTGCGGGTCGTCCAGTTGGCGCAGGCCCTCCATGTCGAACACGATCACTTTTTGCAGCAGCGGCAACTGGTGGCGCTGCTCAAGAAACTTGTCGAGCTGCTCATCGTCCTCGACCAGCAAAAATGCGCTGGCCGAATCGGCGCAAAGGTACTGCACTTGCGCAGCGGCATCGGTGGGGTAGATGCCGTTGCAGATGCCGCCCATGGTCTGCGCCGCCAGATCGGCCCACACCCACTCACGGCAGGTATTGGCCAGCACCGAGACCACCTGGCCCGGCGCCAAGCCCAGGCTGGCCAGCCCGGCGCCGATCTCGGCCACGATCACGCCCACTTCGGCCCAGCTGTAGGCGCGCCACAGGCCCAGGTCTTTCTGCCGCATCATCACCGCGCTGCCGAGTGATTCAACCCGCTGCCAGAACATCTGCGGCACGGTGTCAAACGGCAGTTTGTCGAGCATCCAGCCGGGGCGGTGGGTGGTGATGGCGGCTGTGGCTTGGGTTGGCATGGCGGTTGTGGCAGAAGAGGTGAGCTTGGGTGGCGCGCTCATCGCCAGGTTTTCTTTTTCTTCCAGCGCCGCTCACCGCGCACGCCGGTGTCTTTCATGCCGAGGTAAAACTCGCGGATGTCGTCTTTCTCGCGCAGCACATCGCAGCGGTCTTCCATCACGATGCGGCCGTTCTCCAGCACATAACCGTAGTCAGCGGCGTTGAGTGCCATGTTGGCGTTTTGCTCCACCAGCAGCAAGGTCGTTCCACGCTCGCGGTTGATGCGCACCACGATCTCAAAAATCTCTTTGGTGAGCTTGGGTGACAGGCCCAGGCTGGGCTCGTCCAGCTGGATCAGATCGGGCTGGGCCATCAAGGCCCGGCTGATGGCCAGCATCTGCTGCTGGCCACCGGACAGCAAGCCTGCGGCCTGCGCCGCACGCTCGCGCAGGATGGGGAAATAGCCGTAGACCTGCTCGATGTCACGCGCCACACCGTCGCGGTCGGGCCGGGTGTAAGCACCCATCAGCAGGTTGTCTTTGACGGACAACAACGGGAACACCTCGCGCCCCTCGGGCACATGCACCAGGCCACGCCGCACGATGTCCGCCGGGTCCAGCGCGGTGATGTCCTGGCCTTTGAACAACACCGTGCCACGGGTTGGGTCCAGCACACCCGAGATGGTTTTGAGGATGGTGGATTTGCCGGCACCGTTGCTGCCCAGCACGGTGGCAATCTCACCCTGGCGCACCTTCAGGCTGACACCGCGGATGGCCTTGATGGGGCCATAGGCCGACTCCACATTGGCCAGCGACAGCATGGTTTGCTCGCTGCTGTTGGGCAGGCTGCCCGGGTTGGTTTGCACGTCCATGCTCGTGCTCGTGCTCATGCTCACGCCGCCTTGCGCCGCAGCGCCGACACATCGTCCACCGAGCCCAGATAGGCCTCGATCACACCCGGGTGGCTTTGCACCTCGGCGGGTGTGCCCAGCGCCAGTTTTTCACCCTGGTTCATGGCCAGCACCCGGTCACTGACACGCGACACCAGGCTCATGTCGTGCTCCACCATCAGCACGGTGATGCCCAGCTCATTCTTGATGTCGTGAATCCACCAGGCCATGTCCTCGGTCTCTTCCACATTCAGGCCGGACGAGGGCTCGTCCAGCAGCAGCAGTTTGGGCTGGGTACACAGCGCTCTTGCAAGTTCAACCACTTTTCGTTTGCCATACGGCAAGCCGGCCACAAACGAATCACGCAGCGCTTGCAGGCCCAGCAGCTCAATCACCTGCTCGGCACGCAGGCGGGCTGCCAGCTCAGCGGTGCGGCTGGCTCGGGTAAAAAACAGATTGCTCCAGAAACCAGCACCCCGGTGGATGTGGTTGCCGATCAGCAGGTTTTGCAACACGGTGGCGTTCTCGAACAGCTCGATGTTCTGGAAGGTGCGGGCAATGCCCAGCGCGGCAATGTCATGCGGTGGTTTGTCGCTCAGCAATTGGCCCTCAAAGTGCAGGGTGCCGGTGGTGGGGGTGTAGATGCGGCTGATCAGGTTGAACACCGTGGTCTTGCCCGCGCCGTTGGGCCCGATCAGGGTGAACACCTCACCACGCTGCACCTCAAAACTGACCTTGTTGACGGCCAGCACACCGCCGAAGCGCACGCTCAGGTCTTGCGCCACCAGCAGTGGTGTCTCGTTGGGGCCACTCATTTCAAGCGCTCCGATTTGGCAAAGGATTTTTGGCGCCGGAACAAACCACGCCGGTAAAACGGGAACAACTGCAACCAGGTGCGCACCTTCAGCCAGCGGCCATACAAGCCCATGGGCTCAAACAGCACAAAGGCCATCAGCACCACGCCGTAGACCACCGCCTGCAGCCCGGTGGCCTGGCCGATGACCGGTGGCAGCCAGTCCTTGCCCAGCGCAATCAACTGCGGCATGGTGATCAAGAAGATGGCACCCAGAAACGCGCCATGCACCGACCCCAGCCCGCCCACCACCACCAGCAGCAGCAAATCCACCGACTGGGCAATGCCGAACTGGTCAGGCGAGATGAAGCGCAGCTTGTGGGCGTAGAGCGCGCCGGCCAGGCCCACTATTGCCGCGGACAAGGCAAACGACAGCGTCTTGTAGCCGGCCAGGTGGATGCCCATGCTCTGGGCCGAGACCTCGCTGTCGCGGATGGCAATAAAGGCCCGGCCAGTGGCGCTGCGCAGCAGGTTGAGCACGCCAACCGTGACGATGACACAGGTGCCCAGCGCGATGAAATAAAACGCCTCGGACGAGCCCAGCTCGGCGCCAAAAAACTGCGGCGACACCACGCTGATGCCGGCATTGCCTTTGGTCACGCTCTCCCAGCGGGCCAGCACTTCTTCAACAATGAAGCCAGCCGACAAGGTGGCGATGGCCAGGTAGATGCCCTTGACCCGCAGCGCTGGCAGGCCCACCACCACGCCCACGCTGGCCGACAAGCCAGCCGCCATCAAAAAGCTCAGCGGAAACGGCCAGCCGCGCGCTGCCAGCACCGTCTCGGTGTAGGCACCCACGCCCAGAAACGCCGCATGGCCGATGGACGCCAGGCCGGTGAAGCCCGACAACACCATCAGCCCCAGCCCGGCCACGGCGTAGATCAGCACAAAGCTCAGTTGCGACAACCAGTAGTCACCTGCCCACAGCGGCGCGGCCAACATGGCCAGCATCAACGCGCCGTACCAAAAGACCTGGCCACCGTGCTTGATGAGCTGGATGTCTTGCGCGTAATCGGTTTTGAAAATGAAGCGCATGAGATGTTCAGACCTTCTTGCGCATTGCGCCGCCAAACAAGCCATTGGGCTTGACCACCAACATCACCAGCACCACCACATAAGCCGCGATGTCCTTGAAGCCCTCGGGCAGGTAGAAGCCGGCAAAAGCCTCCACCAGGCCAATCACCAAGCCGCCGACGATGGCGCCCGGCAAGCTGCCAAAGCCACCCACCACCGCCGCCGGGAAAGCCTTCAAACCGATGAAGCCCATGTTGGCGTGTACAAACGTGATGGGCGCCAGCAGCAGCCCGGCCAGTGCCGCCACTGCCGCGGACAAGCCCCACACCAGGCCGTTGATGCGCCGCACCGGGATGCCCATGTAGTAGGCTGCCAACTGGTTTTGTGACGCCGCCTGCATGGCAATGCCCAGCTTGCTGTAGCGGAACATGGCGTACAGCGCAGCGCACAACACCGCCGTGACGCCGATGATGGCCACCTGCTCCACGCTGATCACCGCGCCGCCCAGGTTGATCACCTGGCCTTTGTAGGGCACGTCCAGCGCGCTGGTCTCGGTGCCGATCTCGGGCAGCATCGAGATCAAGCCCCGGGCGGTGTAGCCCACCCCGATGGTGAGCATGACGATGGTGAATTGCGGCTGGCCCATGATGGGGCGGATCACCAGCCGCTCGAGTGCCATGCCAAACAAGAACATGCCCACCACCGCCAGCGGCGCGGCAAACCAGAACGACAGGCCGGCAGCCTTCATCAACACCAAGCCACCAAATGCGCCCAGCATCATCAATTCACCCTGGGCGAAATTGACGGTCTCGGTGGCTTTGTAGATGAGCACAAAACCCAGCGCGATCAACGCGTAGATACAGCCGAGCGAGATGCCCGAGATCAGCAATTGCACAAAGGCCAAGCGGGTCTCCTGCGGGGGGTGGGCAGCCAAACGGCGGTCGCCGTGGCCCGGCAGACTAGGGGCGGCGCCGGTGGGCGTCTTGTGTCTACATGCTGACAGCCCGACAGGCCGCTGTTGCCGAGGGAAAGCCCGGGGCGGGCCGGCCCTGAGGCCGGGCCGTCAGAAGCGCCGCAACACCACGTATTCACCCTGGCTGCCCATGGCGCGCTCGGTTTCGGTCCAGCCCTGGCTGGCATAAAAGGCCAGCGCACGGGTGTTGACCGTCACACACTTCAGACGCCAGGGCCGGGGCAGCCAGCCATCCAGCGATTGCAGCAGCGCGCGGCCCACACCCTGGCGCTGCGCAGCGGCCACCACGTAAAAATGGTGGATGAAGGCCCCGGCCACATACACCGCCAGCACGCCGCTGACGCGGCCGCCGGGCGCCACCGCCACAAACACCGCTTCACCCTGGGAGTTGCGCTGGAAATCGGTGTCGGGCGTGGCGCCGGCCGGCAGCCAGTCGGCGTCCAGCAAGGCGCGCTCAAAAATGGTTTGCACCGCAGCGGCGTCGGCCGGGGTGGCCGGGCGCACGGTGTGGGGTGCAGCGGTGTTGGCGGGGCCATCAAGATGCATCACAGCGCCGCCTCCGCCGCACCCACCGGCTCCACCGTCACACCCACCACCGGCGGCGCAGTGCCACCACCGCGGATGACACCGCGCAGCGGCGCCACATCCGCGTAGTCGCGGCCCCAGGCCAGGGTGACATGGTCCTGGCCCACGGCCACGTCATTCGGATCCAGTGCCACCCAGCCGTGCAGCGGGCACCACACCTCCACCCAGGCATGGCTGGCATCGGCCCCGATCAAGCGGGCCTGGCCGGGCGGTGGCTGGGTGAGCAAATACCCGCTGACATAACGCGCCGCCAGGCCCAGTGAGCGCATGGCGCCGATCATGACGTGGGCAAAGTCCTGGCACACCCCTTGGCCTTTTTCCAGCGCCTGCAGCGCGTTGGTGGCCACATTGGTAGCGCGCGGGTTGAACTCCATGCGGGCGTGGATGCGGCTCATCAGCGCCTGCGCACCCGACAGCAGCGGCCGGCCGGTGCTGAACAGATCAGCGGCATAACGCGCCAGATGGGCGTGCTGCGGGCTGAAGTGGCTGGGCAGCACAAACTCCACCGCATCGGGCTGGGTGACGCCGGCGCGGTATTGCAGCGCCCGCACCACCTCCTCCCACGGCGGGCTGAGCGCCACGTCCGGCGTGGGCACCGCCGCCAGCAGCACCTGGAAACGGCTGATGACGGTGAGCGTGTCATGCACCCGGGCATGGCTGAAGCCGTGGCGCCAGTTGCCAAACGCGTCGCGGCTTTCTTGCACCGGGTCATCGGGCTGCGGGTCAATCTGCAGGGCCCAGCGCTGCACTTGCTGCACTTCGGTGTCGCGCGGGCGCAGCCAGGCGCTGTGGTGGGCCACCTCGACGGGGGTGTCGTAGTCGTAACGGGTTTCGTGGGTGACTGCCAGTTGGCGTGGGCCGGTGCTGGCCAACGGTGATGGCGGCGCGGCCACCACCGGCCTGGCCAACAAGGCCACCATCGGCGTGGGCAGCAAGGGCGCCAGGTCTGGCATCGGGTCCAGCGGCAGGCCTTGGGACTGCGTCTGGGTCTGGGACCGGCCTTCGCCATTCGCCTGCGACTGCATTTGCGGCAGTGCTTGCCCCGGGTCCTGCTGCAGGCCCTGGTCGTCGGGATCAAACCCGCCGTTGTTCATTGCCACACCGTGCGGTCGGGTGAATCCACATGTGCAAACAGGTGGCGGCCAATTTCGTCGGACACGGTGCGCGACGCCGCGCTGCACTGCTGCAGGGTGCTGATCAGCAGGCTGTGGCGGCCGTCGGCATCCACCTTGGCCAGGCCGGCCAGCGGCCAGGTGTCAGGCAACGACAAAGCGGCCACCACGCTGTCGGCCCAACCCTGGTCCTGGCGCGCCAACTTGCGCAGCCGGTCCCGCAGGGTGCGGGCCACCCAGGCCAAGGAGCGTGGGTTGTCGGTGTCCTGCACCAGCAGGTGCAGCAGCGGCAACACTTCATGCCGGCCCTGGAACAGTGCGCGGTAGGTGATGACGCTGTCAAACAGCCCCAGCAGCACCGGAAAACCGTCTTCAGCCTGCTGCACCCGGTGTTCAAACCCCAGCGCCAGCGCGTGCGACAGCATGGACAGCCGCTCAATTTGCCGGCCCACGCTGAGCAGGCGCCAGCCGTCGTCGCGCATCATGCGGTCGGTCTGGGCACCGGTGATGGCCGCCAGGTGGGTGGCGGTGCGGGCCAGCACACCCAGCATGTCGGCGGCCTGGCCTTCGCCCTCGGCCAGCACATCGGCCAGGCGCTGCTCAAAGTGGTCGTCCACCTCGTTGATCAGCTTCCAGTGCTCGGGCGACAGGCGCTCACGCAGGGTCTGGGCGCAGGCGCGCAGGCTGCGCAAGCTGTAGCCCAGACTGGCGGTCAGACCGGCATCGGCCGCGTCACCCGGCAGGGCCTGGATCAGTGCCCGCTCGAACACGCGAGGGGCTTTGAGCGGGCCGGGCACCGCCATGCCCACCAGGCCGTGGTAACGCGCCAGGTCACCCAACCAGCGCAGCACCGGTGGGCTGCCGTGGTGCAGGCTTTCCAGCGTCAAGCGGGCCAGGCGGGCGGCGTTTTCAGCCCGCTCGGTGTAGCGGCCCACCCAGAACAAAGCCTCGGCCGACCGGCTGGTGACACTGCGGTGGGTGGTGGCCAACTCAGCCGCCGTGAGCGGCTTGGGCAGCATGGACGTCTCGTCCACCGCACCGCCGGTGACGACCCAGGTGTCCACGCTGGCGCTGCCATGCTGCATGCTCAACCACGGGTCATGCGCGCTGCCGGGCTGGGCGCTGGGCCGGCCGGCCACCCGTGTCAGACCACCCGGCAGCACACGCCAGCCACCCGCACCGTCGGCCAAGGCAAACACCCGCATCACGGCGGCGCGTGGCCGCAAATGGCCATCACGCCAGACCGGGGTTTCACTGGGCCGCATGTGGGCCTGCAGGGTAAAGGCGGCGGGCTGGGCATCAATGCGGTCCACCAACGCGGCGCGCTCAACTTCACCCAATTGCGCCACCACTTTGGGGCCAAAGCCGCTGTCAGGAAAGGTGGGTGCGGCCACAAAATCAGCCAGCTTGGCGCGCTGCGTGGCCCACACTGACGCCTCACCACACCACCAACTGGTGCTGGCCGGCAGGCGCAGCGGCTCACCCAGCAGGCGCTGCGCCACGCCGGGCCAAAAGGCCGACAGCCCCGGGCTTTCCAGCACACCGGCACCTGGCCCGTTGGCCATCACCACGCTGCCTGCGCGCAGCGCTTGCAGCAGGCCGGGCACACCCAGTTGGGAGTCGGGGCGCAGCTCCAGCGGGTCTAAAAACGCGTCATCTACCCGGCGCAGCACCACATGCACTTGCTCCAGGCCGTGCAGCGTTTTGAGGTAAAGGCGCTTGGCGCGCACCGTCAAGTCGCTGCCCTCGACCAGCGTGACACCCAAGTAGCGGGCCAAAAAAACCTGCTCAAAATAGGTCTCGTTGAACGGCCCAGGGGTGAGCAACACCACCCGGCTGCGCGCACCGGCCGGGCTGGCGCGCATCAGCCCGTCCAGCATCGACCGGAACGCAGCGGCCAGGCGCTGCACCCGCAGGGCTGCAAATTGATCCGGGAACTGCTGCGCAATGATCAGCCGGTTCTCCAGCAGATAACCCAGCCCGCTGGGTGCCTGCAGACGCTGGGCCAGCACACAAAAGCCGCCATCGGGCTTGCGCGCCAAATCAAATGCGGCAATGTGCAGCGGTGTGGCCTGCGCCGGCCACAAGCCGTGCGCTGGCCGCAGGTAGTGCGGGTGGGCAAAGACCAGCGAGGCCGGCAACACCGCTTCACGCAACAGGGTTTGCGGGCCGTAGATGTCGGCCAGGGTGGCGGCCATCAAGCGGGCGCGCTGCTGCACACCTTGCTCAATCAGCGCCCACTCTTGTGGCTGCACGATGAAGGGCAGCAGCTCCAGCGGCCAGGGCCGGCTGGCATCGGTGCCTTCGGCATAGACGTTGTAGGTGGCGCCGTCTTCACGCACCCGGTGTTGCACCCGTGCCGCCTTGGCAGCCAGGTCAGCCCAGCCGTCATGGCCCATCGCGTTGAAAAACTGGCGCCAGTGGGCCGCTGGTGTGGGCCCGGCGTTGGCGGCTGCTGCAGTAGCGCCCAGGCCACGCCAGTCATCAAAATGGCCGGGTGTGGCACGGCCCGCCAACGCCGCAACAAGGCTGGCGGGGTCGGGCAGGTCCTCGTCGGCCAGCAGACTGCTTTGCATGCCCACATCATGCCCTTTGAGGGGTGGCTCAGGCATTGGGCCCATCCCCTGGGGCCGGGTGGGCCGGTGTGGCAAGCGGCACGGTCAGGCGGTGCGCAAATCCAGCGTGAACGGGAACTCCAGGCTGCGCTGCGGCTGGCCCACCTGCATCTGGCCCGGTGTGTGGCCGATGGTGAAGAAACGCGCCAGACGCCGGCTCTCGGCCTCAAACGCGTTGACCGGGAAGGTGGCATAGCTCAGGCCACCCGGATGCGCCACGTGGTACTGGCAACCGCCCAGGCTGCGCTGCATCCAGCGGTCTACCAGGTCAAACGTGAGGGGGGCGTCGATGCCGATGCTGGGGTGCAGCGCGGTGGGCGGCAACCAGGCGCGGTAACGCACACCACACACAAATTCCCCCACCCGGCCGGTGGGCTGCAGCGGCACCGGCACGCCGTTGCAAGTGACCACATGGCGCGGGTTGATCAGGCCGCTGATCTTGACCTCGATGCGCTCCACCGATGAATCGACATAACGCACCGTGCCGGACGACGAGCCCTCCTCGCCCATCACATGCCACGGCTCCAAGGCGCTGCGCAGTTGCAGCAGCACACCCTCGCTGGTCAGCTCGCCCACCTTGGGGAAGCGGAACTCGAAGTGCGGTGCAAACCATTCGGGTTTGAAATCAAAACCGGCCGTCTGCATCTCCTCGATCACATGCTCAAAGTCTTGCCACACAAAGGTGGGCAGCAAAAAGCGGTCATGCAACTCGGTGCCCCAGCGCACCAGCTCGGCCTGGTAAGGCTGCTGCCAGAAGCGGGTGACCAATGCACGCAAAAGCAACTGCTGCACGATGCTCATGCGGGCATGCGGCGGCATCTCGAATGCGCGCAATTCCAGCAGGCCCAGGCGGCCGGTGGCTGAATCGGGCGAGTACAGCTTGTCGATGCAAAACTCGCTGCGGTGGGTGTTGCCGGTCAGGTCCACCAGGATGTTGCGCAGCGTGCGGTCCACCAGCCAGGGTGGCATTTGCTGGCCATACACCTGCTTGTTTTTCTCGATCTCGGCCAGTGCAATTTCCAGCTCATACAACTGGTCGTTGCGGGCTTCGTCAATGCGTGGTGCCTGGCTGGTGGGGCCGATGAACATGCCCGAGAACAGATAGCTCAACGAGGGGTGGTTGTGCCAGAAGGCCAACAGGCTGCCCAGCACATCGGGTCGGCGCAAAAACGGTGAATCGGCCGGCCGCGCACCGCCCATCACAAAATGGTTGCCACCGCCGGTGCCGGTGTGGCGGCCGTCCAGCATGAACTTCTCGCTGGACAAGCGCGACAGCCAGGCCGCGTCGTACAAGAACTCGGTGTGCTCCACCAGCTCGGCCCAGTTGTGCGCCGGGTGGATGTTGACCTCGATCACACCCGGGTCGGGCGTGACTTGCAGGATCTTCAAGCGT
>JAYVLI010000087.1:0-8049 GCA_043759535.1 Betaproteobacteria bacterium
GTGGTTGCGGGCGCAGAACGGCGCCTGCGCCAGCACCGCTGACCGCGACCCCGCCGCCCGCGCCAGTTTTGGCATCTTCAGCCCCGAGACCAAGAGGACCGTGCATGTGCGTGAAGTCTTCTAAACCCAGCCGCAGCCAGCGGCAAGCCCGCCTAACGCGCCAGCAACGCGGCTTCACGATGGTGGAGCTGATTGCGGTGCTGATCCTCACCGGCATCCTGGCCGCCGTGGCGCTGCCGCGCATGGGCGGTGCGCTGGCGCTGCGCGGTGCCGGCTGGCATGACCAGGTGCAGGCCGGCGTGCTGCACGCCCGCACGGTGTCACAAGGCCACCGCCGGCTGGTGTGTGTGGTGGTGGCCAGTGGTGAGATCCGCCTGACCCAGGCCAGCGTCAACCCGGCCAGCACCTGCGACACGGTACTGCCCGGGCCAGACGGTGGTGCGCGCTGGGCGGTGGACGCCACCAGCCTGGCCATCATCCAAAGCCCGGCCGGCACGCTGTATTTCCAGCCCGATGGCCGCATCACCAGCGACGGCGCTGGCAACAGCGCGGTCAACACCACCATCAGCATTTCGGGCGAAACCGACCTGCTGCTTGTCGGGGAGACCGGCCATGTGGAATGAACCCAGCCGCAGGATGACACGCCGGGTGAGCGGTTTCACCCTGCCCGAGGCCTTGCTGGCCATTGTGGTGATCAGCGTGGGCCTGACGGGTTTGCTGCTGGCCTTCAGCACGGTGGCGCGCAGCAGCGCCGACCCGGTGGTGCGCAAGCAAATGCTGGCCATTGCGCAAGCGCTGATGGAGGAGATCACCCTCAAGCCGTATGCCGCTGCGGCCAACAGCGCGCCCGCCGGCTGTGCCCGCGACACCTACAACGATGTGACCGATTTCAACGGCTACAGCAGCACCGGCATTTGCACGGTAGACGGTGTGGCCATTGCCCAATTGGCCACCTACAACGTCAGCACCACGGTGGCCAGTGGCACGCTGTTTGGGGTGAGTGCGGCCAAAACCATCAGCGTGACGGTCAGCCATGCCGGCGAGACCATCACACTGACCGGCTGGCGCACTGACTACGCATCGCCATGATCCCAACACCAAAATTGAGCGGCTTGCGCTGCCGGCAAGCACGCGGTTTCACCCTGGTCGAACTGGTCATCACGCTGGTGCTGTTTGGCATCATGGCGGCCACGCTGACCATCTTTTACAAACCAGCGGTCGAGATCTGGCTGGCCAGCCGCAGCCGCAGCAGTCTGGCGGCCACCGCCGATGTGGCCATGCGACGCTTGCTGCGTGAGGTGCAGGTGGCGGTACCCAACTCGCTGCGCACACCATCCACCGACTGTATTGAGCTGGTGCCCAGCAGCAGCGGTGGACGCTACCGCATGGCCACCGACACCGTCAACGCCGGTGCCGCTGCGGTTGACCCGGCCACCGCCACCACCAGTTTTGATGTGCTGTCGCCCCTGGCCACGGTGCCCGCCGTGGGCGACTGGCTGGTGGTGGACAACCAGAACCCGGGCGATGTGTACAGCGGCAGCAACCGCAGCGCCATCACGGCGGTCTCAACCCCGGCCAGCACGCTGGGCCGGCACCGCTTGGCCATCAACGCGCTGCAGTTTCCGCTGGGTTATGACGGTGGCCGTTTCACCGTGGTGCCCAACGGCCAGCAAGCGGTGTTTTATGTGTGCAGCGGCGCCAGCAGCACGCTGGACGCCAACGGCAACGCACCCGGCAGGCTGGTCCGGCTCAAAGCCTACGGCTTCAATGCCAGCGCCCCCAGCGCCTGCCCGGCCGCCACTGGGGGTGATGTGCTGGCCAGTGGGCTGCAGTCTTGCCGCTTTTTGTACAACGCCAACCAGGGTGCCACCCAGCAGAGCGGGTTTTTGTCAGTGCAGTTGGAATTCACCCGCAGCAATGAAACCGCCAGTCTGGTGTTTGGCGCCCATGTGGACAACCTGCCATGAACCGCAAGCACCGGCCTGCGCGGCGCCCGCCGCACCAAGCGCAACACGGCATGGGTGTGATCGCCGTGATCGTGGTGCTGGTGGCCATGGCCAGCATGGCGGCTGCGGTGCTGCGTTTGAGCCAACAGGCCAGCACCAACACCGCACAAGATTTGCAGGCCAGCGTGGCCTCGGCTGCAGCCCGCAGCGCGGTGGAATGGGGCCTCTACCAAGCCTTCAAAGGCACGTGGACCAGTTGCAGCAACACCGGCCAAACCCAAGACCACGGCAACGGCCTGCGGGTGACGGTGAGCTGCGATTCACGCCTGTACAACGAGGGCGAAAGCAGCCCCGGCGTGGCGCAAACCGTGCGGGTGTTCACCATCGACGCGGTGGCCTGCAGCAGCAGCACCACCAGCACCCCCTGCCCCGACGCCGCAGCCGCTGTGCGGCCGGGTTATGTGGAGCGCAGGCGCCAGGTGAATGCCGTGAACTAGTGCCCCCACGCTTGTCGCTTCGCGCCGACGCTGCCCCCCGAGGGGGCGTCAGTCCGCCTTGGGGCGGCCCGGCGGCGGACTGCGGCCCCCACGCTTGTCGCTTCGCGCCGACGCTGCCCCCCGAGGGGGACGTCAGTCCGCCTTGGGGCGGCCCGGCGGCGGACTGGATCAGGCCTTCAACGGGCCACCGCCGGCCGGCTGTCGGCCTCTGCCAGCAGCCCGCCCAGCAAAATCAGCGCAGCGGCGCTGCCCACCGGGAACAACAGCACCGACAGCCCCACCCAGCCCGCCACCGAGCGCTGCAGGTGGCGTGCCGCGACACCCAAAAACACCCAATGCAGCGGCAGCGCCAGCGCGATGACCAGCACTGCACCGATCAAGCGGCCGGTGGGCAGCGCGCTGTGGTGTGCCAGCGGCGGCAGCAGCAGCGCGATGGCAGCACCTGCGGCCAGCAGGGCCAGGGTGGCGTCAATCAGGGCGCGGCGGGCAACGGTGGTGGTGGGCATGGTGAAACTCCGGCGGGCTGGCGCAAGGGATAGGGCAAGTGGCGCGGTGGCAGATTGCAGATGGCAGATGGCAGATTGCAGATGGTCAGCGAACATTTTGCGCCCACCTGGCGGCTGGGGTTTGCCGCTTGGCGCCTTGCCCCGCCCCTCAATCTTCAAACTTGATGCGCAGGGCATCCAGCACGGTGCGGTCGGCTGACAGCAAACCCTCCACCTTGAGCTTGCCGGTGTAGCCCGCCAAGCGCGCCGCCGTGCCACCGCTGAACTGCAGGTCCGGCCGGGCGTAACCCACCGCCGTGCCGCGCACCACAAAGCGCCGGTTGGCGGTGTCCAGGCTGCTCAGCGTGCCACTCAACTCAAACGTTTTGGCGCTGCCGCTGTTGGCCTGCACGCTGCTGGCCAGCAGCACACCGGACTGCAGCTTGCCACTCACCCGCACCTGGCTGCCCACCCGCACCGGGCCGCTGAGCTTGGCCGCGCTGGCGTCCACCAAAACACCGTTGACCACAAAGCGGTTGGCCTCCAGCACGGCGGAGACCACGCCGTTGATCTCGGCCCCGGCGCTGTCTTTTGGCGCCGCATCGTCAGGCTTGACGGTGCTGACCACCCAGCGGCCACCGCTGTCGGTGCTGGGCTGCAGCATCAGCCGCACCTGGTCACCGCTGGCCGGGCTGCTGGCGCCGCTGCCAGCAGCCGCCAGGCTGTAAGTCTGGCTGCCCAGGGTGAAGGTTTTGGCCTGCGCATCCACCGCTGCCACCGGGCCGCTGACGCGGTAACCGGTGCCCACGTCCGCCGGGCCAATGCGGGTGGCGCTGTAGGCCGCGCGGGCGCTGTCGTAATAGCCGTACACCTCCAACAACCGGCCAGTGCCGAGCTGGGCCAGGCCACCGGTGAGGCGGGTGTCAAACACCGTGTCGGCCGAGACCAGCACGGTTTGGCCCAACACGCTGAGGCTGCCGGCGCTGAGGTTGATGGCCGCCGCCGGGCCCACCAGCGCGCGGTTGGTGCGCACCGCGCTGGCCACTGCGGTGGGCGTGCCATCGGCCGCTGTGGCCTGCGGGCCACCGGTAATTTGCACCACCATGCCCAGGGCCAGGCTGCTGCGGGCCAGCGCCAGGCCGTCATCGTCTTGCACCACGGCGCTGGATTCGTCGTAATGCACCCCGTTGACCACGATGGACCCAAAGCCGGTGATGGTGCCGGACGAAAACGAGCCCACCGCGCCGGTGCCCGTGCCTTCACTGCCCACCCCACCACCGCAGCCGGCCAACATGCCGGTGAGCACCGCTGCCAGGCCAGCACACAGCAGCGCACCGCAAAACGCGGCCAGGTCGGGCAGCATGTCGCGCAGGTGCTGGGCCAGGCGGTGGCGGCGGCTGACCGGTGGTGGCGTGACCCGTGGCGGATGGCTGGAGGCGGTCATGGCGGTGGGTCCGGTGCGGTGAGCGGGGCGGAGAAGGTGTAGAGGCCGATGCGCACGCTGTGGCGCGGGGCGGCGTTGTTGGCATCGGTGCTGAGCCCGGTGCTGGGGCCGGTGCTGGGGCCGGCATTGGGGCCAGCCGGCTGGGTGGCCGCAGCATCACGCGCCACCATGCGCTCCAGCGCCGGCACCAGGCTGTCCATCAGCGCCAGCCACTGCGCCTTGGCCAGCAGGATGAATTCGGCCCGCGACTGCTCACTCAGGCCACTGGCAAACACCGCCTGCTCCACATGGCGGTGGCTGTCCTGCAGCAAGTTGTCCACCGCCGCCTGCAGGTGGCTGCCCACGTTGCGGCCCAGCACGGCGGCCATGCCGGCGGCGTCACCTTGCGGCACAAAACCATCCCGCAGCAGCCGCACCGTGTCCAGCGCCGGGTCGTGCGCGGCCAGGCCAAGGCGCAGCAATTCATCCAGCAGGCTGCGGGGGTGAACATCGCGGGTGATGGACTGGGCCAGGCTCTCAAAACTGGGCAGCGGGCCTTGGCGCGGCAGCTCAGCCGGTGAGCCACGCAGGTCAGCGTAACGGGCATCGGTGCGCCACTGGGTGAACAGCTCACTGGCGTGGGAGCGGGCGGCCGGGGTGTGCGCCGCCGTGCCTTGGCGCAAGTCCTGGATCAGCCGGGTCACCTCGCGCCGGTGGATGCCGGTGGCGGTGGTGATGCGGCTGACCCGCCGGTGCGGTGGCAAATCCGCATGGCTGCGGTCGGCCGCGTCCACCAGGGCTTGCTTGAGCAACTGCTCCAGCGCCGCATGCGGCACCCCACGCGCCACCGCCAGCCGGGCCAGCGGCGCCAGCACCGCACGCAGGGCCGCGTCCAGCCCGGCCGCCGGGTCGGCGGCTGGGTCGGCAAGGTCAGGTGGCGCGGCGGGCTTGGGCACAGTGGCTGGATTGTGAATCGGCCGATCAACGCTCAATCGACGCTCAATCGACGGTCAGTCGAAGGTCAGTCAACCGTCCATCCCGCCTCAATCAAAGCTGATCTGGCTGGCCAGCACCTGGCTGCGGGTGCTGCCCAGGGTGCCTTTGACATGCACTTTGCGGCCCACAGCCAAGTCGGCCTCCACACCGTTGACATACACGGTGGCGCTGCTGCGGCTCACCGTGACGCCACGCACCACAAAGGTCTTGGCCGTGCTGTCCAGCGCTGTGATGGCGCCGATCAGTTGCAGCGCATGGCTGTCGTCACCCCGGTGTTTGCTTTCCAGTGACACCTTGGTGGCCACCAGCACGCCGTTGCGCACGGTGCCCTGCACCTCCACCTGCACGCCCAGCGCCAGGCCGGTGCTGCCGTCGGGGAAGCTGGCGTTGGTGGCGTCCACCACCAGGCCGCCCACGGTAAAGCTGGTGGCCGAGGTGAAGGCGCTGATGCTGCCGCGCAGCTGGGCTGCTGTGTTGTCGGCGGGCTTGGTGGTGGCTTTGATGCCGAGTGATTGCGCCACCCATTGGCCATTCACCTGGGCCGTGGCCAGCAACACCCGCAGCGTGCTGCCGTTGGCCAGGGTGGTGGGCACCAGCGTGCTGACCAGGCCGCTGTAGCTGATCAGCGTGCCGTTGATGCTGAAGGTCTTGGCGGCGGTGTCCAGTGCTGCCACGGTGCCGCGCAGCTTGTAGGCGGTGGCGGCGGTTTCAGATTCGATGCGGGTGGCGGTGATGTGGCCAGTGGCGCTGTTCAGCAGGCCATGCACCTCCACCAGCGCGCCCACGGTCACGGCCGACAAACCCGCCGCCAGCGCGTCATCAAACACGGTGGCGCTACCCACATCCACCACCTGGCCCAACACGGTGATGGTGCTGGCCGCGGCATTGACGGCCGAGACCGGCCCCAGCACCAGGCTGCCGTAGCGGAAGGCCGCTGCTGTGGCGCTGGTGGTGGAGCTGTCCACAGCGCTGTGGTCCACCTCCACACACATGCCCAGTTTCAAGCTGCCGGCGCTGGCGGCGGTTTTGGTGCCGGCGTCGTCGGTCACGGTGGCGCTGCTGTCGTCAAACCGCACCCCGTTGACCACCACCGACCCAAAACCGCTGACCGTGCCCTGGGTGTAGCCGGTGGCGGCCACGGTGGGTGCGGTGCTGCTGCCGGTGGTGGCGGCCGTGTCGCTGCCACCACCGCCGCAGCCGATGACCAACGCCGCCAGGGCGGTGACGGCCAGGCCGGCCAGCAAGCGGGTATTGCGGCCAGTGTGGTGGTGGGGGGTGTGCAGGGAGGTCATCAAATACTCCGGTGGAGGGGGCGAAGAAGCGGCGTACCCGCTGGAAAGCGGGCGGCTGGATGAGCCCAAGCGCTGGGGTCAGCAACAGCCCACATCCAGTATATGTGCATGTTGCACATTTATAAGAATGAACACGTGTCAAGCGGCAACCAAGTCACGCCACCCAGCGCCACTGGCCACCACCACGCGCCGCCACGCACCACCCAACACCAGCAAGCGCCACCCCACAATGCCGCCATGCCACCGCGCCGCTGGATTGCCCACCTGGACATGGACGCGTTTTATGCGTCTGTGGAGCTGCTGCGCTACCCCGAGCTGCTAGGCCAACCGGTGGTGATTGGCGGCGGCCGGCGCCACCAGCCCGAGCCGCTGGGTGACGGCACCCACACCTTCGCCACGCTGGACGGTTATGCCGGGCGCGGCGTGATCACCACCGCCACTTACGCCGCGCGTGACCTGGGTGTGTTTTCTGGCATGGGCTTGATGAAAGCCGCGCTGCGCGCACCACAAGCCGTGCTGCTGCCGGTGGACTTTGAGCAATACCGCCTCTACTCCCGCCGCTTCAAAGCCGCCGTGGCCGAGCTGGCACCGGTGGTGGAGGACCGCGGCATCGACGAGATCTACATCGACCTGACCGACCAGCCCGGCGCGCAAGACGCGGTGGCGCATGACCCGTACGGCGGTGTGCGGGCGCTGGCGCGGGATTTGAAGAACAACGTCAAACGCGCCACCGGGCTGAACTGCTCGGTGGGTGTCACACCCAACAAGCTGCTGTCCAAAATTGCCAGTGACCTGGACAAGCCCGACGGCCTGACCCTGCTCACGATGGACGACCTGCAAGAGCGCATCTGGCCGCTGCCGGTGCGGCGCATCAACGGCATCGGCCCAAAAGCCGGCGCCAAGCTGGCGGCGCTGGGCATTGAAACCATCGAACAGTTGGCGCAGCAGCCGCGTGATGGGCTGGTGGCGCAATTTGGCCGCAGCTACGGCGCCTGGCTGTTTGATGCCGCACACGGCATTGATGACCGGCCGGTGGTGACCCACAGCGAGCCGGTGTCCATGAGCCGCGAAACCACTTTTGAGCGGGACCTGCATGCCAGACGCGACAAGGCCGAGCTGGGCGCGGTGTTCACCCAACTGGCCAGCCAGGTGGCGGCTGACCTGCAAAAAAAAGGCTATGCGGGCCGCACCATCGGCATCAAGCTGCGCTTCGAGGATTTCAAGACCGTGACGCGCGACATGACGATTGCGCTGCCCACGGCCGAAGCCGCCACCATCCGCCTGGCCGCCGGGCTGTGCCTGAAGCGGGTGGACTTGGCCCGGCGCATCCGCCTGCTGGGGGTGCGGGTAGGGACGCTGCAGCGGGCACAGGGCCTGTAAGCAACCGGGCTGGCGCGCTGCCCTGCCCTG
>JAYVLI010000088.1:0-3105 GCA_043759535.1 Betaproteobacteria bacterium
GGCCGTGTCGGTGATTACCTGGTCGAAAAAGGCGTGATCCTGCGCGATGTCATTGAGCGTGTGGTTGAGCAGCAGCATTTGATGCATGCCGAGCTGTCACGCGCCCGGTCGTGAAGATCGCTCCGACAAGTGCCCCAAGAAACGCCATGAAAAACGCCATGAACACACCACCCGTCCGATTCCACCGTGCCGCGCGGCTCCTGTTGGGGCTTGCTGTCATGGTGACCGGCATGGCGCAAGCCCAAAGCGAATTGCCGCTGAGTGGGCCTGCATTTGCGCTGGCTGATCAGGCCTACAGGTCTTATGCACAGGGCGACTACCGGACGGCTGCCGAAAAAGCCCGAGAAGCGGTCCGCCTGCGCCCCGATGTGGCCTCGTTGAGAGCGTTGCTGCGCCGCGCCGAAGCCGCGCAGCTCTCACCACCGCGCGTGGTGGGCGGTGCCCCGGGGGAACTGCGGAGCCGGCGGGGTTCCGCGCTGCGCGACGCCCCTTCAGCGGCGGTGTCACCGGCCTTCGCGGCGGCTGATGCGGGCTACAAAGCCTTTGATGGCGGCAACTTTGACGCGGCCACCGGGCACGCCGCCCGTGCAGTAAGCCTGGCCCCAGCCAACCTCGATTACCGCTTGCTGCTCATCAATGCGCTGGCCGGGGCCAACCGTTTGGCGGAAGCCGATCAAGCCGTCAGCGCAGCGGCCGCTCAGGTAGGCGACAACCCGCGCTTGCAGGCCCAGCGCAGCGCCATTGCCCAGCGCCGTGCGCAGGCACCGGGTGCCGCTGCCTTTGCGGCCCTTGAGCGCCGCGACACCGAGTCCGCCATCGCCAATGCCCGCAGCGCCATCCGGCTGGCCCCCAACGACCCGGCTTACCGCCAGTTGCTGGTGCAGGCGCTGCTGCAGGGTGAGCAGTTGGTGGAAGCGGAAGCCGCTGCCACCGACGCCATGGCCTTGGACGCCACCGACCCTTCTCCCCAGGTGTTGCGTGCCTACGCACGCCAGCGGCTGGGCCGGTCGGCTGAGGCCACGGCAGACTTCAGCCAGGCCCTGGCACAACCCAGGCTGGGTGCGTCGGCACGCCGGCAGATTCGGCTGATTGCCGCTGACGCTGCCATGGCCGCTGGAAACGCGCAGGAAGCCCTGGCGCTGTTGAATGACATTCCGCCTGGTGCGGACGAACTGGCTGACGACGAAGTGGCACGCCGCCGCCGCGCTGCCACGGCTGAAGCGACCCGACCGGCTGCCCAGCGACCGGCCATCACGGCAGCCAATTTTGCCGCGCCGGTGCTGGACTGCAGCCGGGTTGACGGCCCTCAGCGCTGTGTGGTGCTGGCCAGTGGGTCCGGTGGCCCGGTCGAGCCGGGCTTTGCAGCGGCCGCCTCCGCGTACAAGGCCTTTGACGAAGGGCGCTTCTCTGCGGCGGCAGACGGTGCACGGCGCGCCGTGCAGTTGTCCCCGGCCAACCGTGACTACCAGTTGCTGCTGCTCAGCGCGCTGACCAGTGCGGGCCAGTATGCGGAGGCGGACACCGTGGCCACCACCTTGCTGGCAGCCGAGGGGCGCGACGCCTCGGTGCTGGCGCAGCGGGGGGGCATTCGCCAGCAACTGGGGCAGAGCGATTTGGCCAAAGCCGATTTTGAAGCGGCTTTGGCCCGCACCGGCCAACTTCCCGCCACCACAGAGATCAGCCTGCTCGCCGAGGTGGGCCGCAAGGCCGACGCCCGGCAGCGTTTTGACGCGGCATTGGCCACGGGCGCTGCCGGCGACTTTGCTCGGGTCGCTGACGCTGACGTCGCCTATCTGGCCGCCAAAATCGGCAACGACCCGCAGGCCCTGGCCGCGTTCAACCGCGCCGACGCCGCTGGAAAGCTGCCCAATACCGCCTACCAGGACGCAGCCTACTCGGCGCTGCGGTCGCGCCACGATGCGCAGGCCGTGGCCTATTTCAAACGAGTCATCGACGACGTCGGTGCGCTCAAGCTGCGCATGGAGCCTCAGCTGTTGTTTGACACCCGCCGCGCCGTGGCCGACATCACGCGCGAAGGCGGTGTGATCGCTTCCCTGAGCTACCGCGGTGCGGTGTCCGGCCTGGGCGTCACGCCGGGGGCGGGTACCGACAGCCTGCAGGCGGGCGTTGAAGGTTATTGGCGGCCATGGGGCTACCAGAACGGCCAGTACGTGGAGCTGTTTGCGCGGGCCTTTCAGACCCTGTACAGCAAAGGGGGTGCCAAGGGGGGTGACACCCTTCAGGCTGCAGTGGGTGCCCGGTTCAAACCTTTCACCGAGCAAAACCTGGTGGGTTCGTTCAGCCGCGTGTTTTCCCCCAGCGGTGGCCGCAACGACTGGCTGGCGCAGTTGGGCTACTCGCTGGACACCGGCACTGATTTGCGGGTGGACATGCCTTCCTGGTGGACCACTCGCATCTCGGCCGAGGCAGGGCGCTACCTGAAGGCCGAACAAAACTATGCGCTGGCCGAGTTTCAGGCTGGCCGCAGCTACCGGGTCGGTGACAGTGACGCAGGCGGCGACGGGCGTTGGGTGATCTTCCCGCATGTGTCCTTGGCGGCTGACTACGACGGCACGGCCGCCGACAAAACAGCGCTGGGCATAGGCCCGGGGGTCACGGCCCGCTATTGGTTCCGGGAAGACACGTACAACGCACCGCGTTCCTACATCGATTGGTCCCTGCAGTACCGCGCCCGCATCGGCGGGGCCGAGCGCGGAAAGGGCCTGTTCGTCAACACCACACTGTCCTACTGATGCGCCCCTTGTTCGTCCTGGTGTTTACAGCGCTGTTATCGATGGCGGGCTGTGCCGAGCGCCCCTTGCGAATCCCGCCAGTGGCGGGCACCGTCTGGCAACCCGACAACGCCACCCTGGACCCGCGTGGCAACTGGGACCGAACAGGAGCCCGGGAGCTGCTGGTGCAGTGGGTGGCGGTGGACGGCACGGCGTTTGTCAAAACTGACAGCATGCCGGTGGCCTCCACACTGCCTGCCTGGCAGCGGATTGCGGGGGAGCCCTGGGCGCGTGAGGTGATTTTGGGGCTGGCTGGGCGGTTTGATGAAAAGTCGGCCCGGTCCGACTTGGCCGGTCTGGCCAGCGCGTCCGC
>JAYVLI010000089.1:0-8553 GCA_043759535.1 Betaproteobacteria bacterium
CGTCCGGCGTTTGGTGCCAAGCCCGGCTTTGGCCCGCGCCGCACACCGCGCTAAGCCAACACACGCCGCCGGCATCGCCGTTCAACAGTTGAGTTGAACGGCCTGCAGCGGCGCCCCAGTGGCCGCGTCCGTGACCACCACCAGAAGGCGGGCTTTGTGCCCGCCTTCGGCGTTGTGGGGCGCGGCAATGCGCAGGCTGTGGGCGGCGGCATCACCTGCGCCAGCAGCCACGACTGCCCAGGCCGGCAGCTTGCCGTACTGCCGCACCACCGCGTCGTGGCGCAGCGTGACGCCCCGGTTTTCACCCGCGCGCACCGGCGACACATGGTCGTCCTCCAGCAGCGCCCACCAGAGCGCCAGCCTGGCCGGCGCGCCGCGCTGGGCTGTCACGCTGATGCCCACCTGGTTGGCGTCCACCCGCTGCACATCCACCTGCACCAGCGCTTTGCCGTCGAGCAGCGGCAAGTTGGGCGCGCCACGCCAATCCCGCCCATTGGCCAGCACCTGCGGCGTGTAGCTGAAACCCGCGCCGGCCGTGCGCTGCTGTTCGGTTTGGCGCTGGGTGTGTTGTGGGCTGGCAAAGCGGTCGGCCCAGCCCAACCGGTCCCAGTAATCGACATGGAAAGCAGCGGTGATGACACCCGGTTTGCCTTGCAGGCTGCTCAACCAGCGGTCTGCTGGTGGGCAGGAGTTGCAGCCCTCGGACGTGTACAGCTCCACCAGCAAGGCCTGGCGCTCGGGCGATTTGGCCTGGCAGGTCTGGGCCTGGGCTGCAGCGGGTGCAAGCAGCGCCAGCACGGCGGCGGCGGCGGCGGCCAGGCGGCCGGCAGTGGTGGGCGTTGGCATGGTGGTGGCCTGGTGGGTGGGATGGATGCCGTGTTGGTCGGCCCGCAGCGCGTAACCTTACGCCAAGCCCCGCCCCTGCGGCGCCATCAACAACCCGTCACGGTTTGGCGCCATTGCTGGCCGGGGCAGCGGCCGGCACTGCAGCCTGTGCCGTCTCGGCAGCCCGCTCGGCCGCTGCCTCGGCCGCCCGCCGCACCGTGTCAATCTCCCGCAACTGGCGCACATGCAATTCGGCGTTGGAGCGGCGGAACTCACTCATCACCAGCACATCCGCCAGGATGCCCTTGGCCTTGAGCCGGTCCGACAGCTGGATGCCGGCAGCCGGGTCACCACCCAGGGCCATCACCACCTCGTTGGCGAACAAGTCGGCACCGCCCACCAGGCCATCGACCTGGATGCTGCGCTGGGTTTGCGCCTCCACCGCTGCCAGCAGCGTGCCGGCACCCGGCACCGCCAGCGACAACACCTTGCCGATGAGGAACGCGTTGCCCACCTTGTCGGATGAACGCTGGCGCAGCACCCCGCCCTCACTGGCCAAAAAGTAGGTGCCAAACGCGGCCAACCAGCGCCGCTCGTCGATGCTGCGAGCCTCCAGCAGCGCGTTGCCGGGCAGCTTGCTGCGCTGGCCGTCTTGACGCAAAAAATTGTGCGGCTCGTTATCAAACGCGCTGGCGGTCACCGTGCCCGAGCAGCCGGTCTGGGTGCTGACCTTGACCACCCGGCCGTCGTCCAGCGTCAGCGCCATGGATGCATCGGCACTGGCCTCGTCGCGGGCCTGGTGCAGCACGGCCCAGAAGGCCAGGTCGTCTGCCGTCATCGCCGCGCCACCGCGCAGCACAGCGGTCAGCTCCAGCTTGGTGCCGGGTGCCGGCAACGGGCGTTGGTTGATGGCCACCACGCGTTGGCCCAGCTTCAGGGCGTCGGGCGCGCCCTCGTCCAGCCAGGCAATGCGCCAGTGTTCGTCCATGCCGGTGGCCTGGGTGAACAGCGCTTGCTGCGGCGCCGACAGGCTGCTGCGCATGGCCCGCACCGACCACAGCACCAGCGGCTCGATCTCGCTGGTGTCATCACACAGCGGCTCGGCGCCCCAGGCCACGTGCAGCGCGGCTTCACGGAAATTGATTTCCTGGCGGAAACCGTCTTTGAAGCGCTGGCGGTCAAATTCATCGCTGAACTCACCGGCCGTGGCCAACTGGGCGATTTGGGCCGACAGGCCCAACACCGCAGCGGCCAACACCACCTGACGCAACACACCACGCCAGCCGCCACGCCACACATCACCAAAACAAGAGCCCATCACCAAAGTATGCCCGGCGCTGGTGGCGGCCCAGCGGCTATGCTGGTTGCCTCCAAGCGACACGACACCTTCGGTGCGGCGTTGGTGTGCAGTGCAGCACACCCGCCTGCAACCCACCATGGCCGGCATCCACATCATCGACATCGAAGCCGCCATCAACTGGTGGCGCGGGCGCTCGCCGTCACCCGACGGCATCACCGCCTGCGCTGAGGTGCTGGCGCTGGCCGAGGTGTACGCCCTGCTGGTGTACTACCGCGAATCATTGGCTGACGAAACCAGCATGCCTGGCGCTGCGCATCAAGCCTGGCTGGCCTGGTACGCCACCACACCCGATGCACCCTGCATTGCCATCTGCTCCACCGCCCAGGGCGATGCGCTGTGCAAAGGCTGCGGCCGCACCGAGGACGAAGTGCAGCACTGGCCGGCTTTGAGCCCCGGCGAGAAACGCGACGTGTGGCACCGCATCACGATGGACGGCACTGCCTGGCGCTTCAACCGTTATGCCGAGCGGGTGCAGCGGCGGCACGGCGCCGTTGTCATCGAGACCCACATTGAGACCAACACCAGCGGCAGCGGCGCCCTGCCTCCGGCCGCTGCGGCGCCCGCCGCCTGATGGCCAGCCTGCGCGCCAGTGTGCGCCGCATCGTGCCACTGGCCTGGCCGGTGTTTGTGGGCCAGGTGGCGGTGCTGGGCTTTGGCACCGTGGATACCGTGCTGGTGGCACGCCGCTCACCCACCGATTTAGCAGCGCTGGCGGTGGGCCAGGCCAGCTACATCACCATCTTCATCGGTTTGATGGGCCTGGTGATGGCCATCAGCCCGATCGTCGGCCAGTTGTTTGGCGCCGGGCGGCTGCGTGAGGCCGGCCACCAGGCTTGGCAGACCTTGTGGCTGGCGGCGGCGGCGGCCATGTTGGGCAGTGGCCTGCTGATCTTTCCGGCGCCGTTTTTGGCCATGTCGCAGGCCAGCCCGGCGGTGGCCGAGAAGGTCAGTGGCTATTTGCTGGCGCTGGCATTTGCGCTGCCGGCGTCGCTGATCTTCACCGTCTACCGGGGCTTTAACGTGGCAGTGTCGCGGCCCAAGACGGTGATGTTGATTCAGGTGGCCGGCTTTGTTTTGAAGGTGCCGTTGTCCATCGCACTGGTGTCGGGTGTGCCGGCCTTGGGCCTGCCGGCCATGGGTGTGGTGGGCTGCGGCATTGCCACCTTGATTGCCATGTGGGCCCAGGCCCTGGCGGCCATGCTGCATGTGTGGCGCGACCCGTTTTTCCGCCGCTTCGAGCTGACCGCGCCCGGCCAGCGGGCGCCGCACGGGCCGTCACTGCGGGCGCTGCTGCGGCTGGGTGTGCCGATGGGTTTGTCCATCCTGGTAGAGGTGACGGGCTTTGCCTTCATGGCCATCTTTATCTCGCGCCTGGGCGAAACGGCTGTGGCCGGCCACCAGATTGCGGCCAACCTGGTGTCGCTGCTGTTCATGCTGCCGCTGGGCTTGAGCAATGCCACCGGCGCGCTGGTGGCCCAGCGCATTGGTGCCGGGGATCTGCATGACGCCCGCCACCTGGGCTGGCACGGCATGCAACTGGCTGCGGTGGTGGCGCTGGCGGTGGGTTGTGTGGTGTTCATCGCCCGCGAACAAGTGCTGTGGCTGTACACCGACAACCCGGCGGTGGTGGCCGCCGCGCTGCCGCTGCTGGCCTGGGTGGCGTTGTTCCATTCGGCCGACGCGGTGCAAACCTTGGCCGCCTTTGTGCTGCGGGCCTGGCGCATCACCACCGCGCCGCTGCTGATTTTTGTGGGCGCGCTGTGGGGTGTGGGCCTGGGCGGGGGCTATCTGCTGGCCTTCAAGGCGGGTGGTCTGCTGCCACTCGCCTGGCAAGGTGCGCCGGGCTTCTGGATGGCGTCCACCGCCGGTTTGACGCTGACCGCCGCCGCGCTGACGGGGCTGCTGGCCTGGGTGCTGGCGCAGCAGCGCATGGGGGCTGAAGTGGTGCAGCCGGCGGCAGCGCAGCGCTGAGATCAGGCCCCAGGTCAGCGGCGCTGACCTGCTTCAGCTTTTTGCCTGCGGCAGCGCCGGCAGGCTGAGCACAAAACAACTGCCGCCACCGGGCCTGGCCTCACAGCACACCGTGCCGCCGTGGCGCTGCGCAATCTGCCGCACCAGGCTCAGGCCCAGGCCCACACCACCCGCATGCTCTGCATGGCCGGGCAGGCGGAAAAACGGCTCAAAAATGCGCTCACGCAAAGCCTCGGGCACACCGGCGCCCCGGTCGCACACCCGCACCTGCACCATGGCCCCGGGTGCGCGTGCCACCTCGGCGCTGATCTCACCACCGCCGTAGCGGCGGGCGTTTTCCAGCAGGTTGCGCAGCGCGCGCCGCACCAGCCGCTCACTGCCGGGCACACGCAGCGGAGCGCTGTGGTTGGCAGCAGTGGCGCTGTCCGGGCCAGTGGTGGCCATGCCCACCTCGGCGCCAACCCGGGCTGACTCTTCAGCCGCCACGCCCAGCAGGTCAAACGGCTCGTCGCTGTCCAGCGCCGGGTTGCCGTCCAGCCGGCTGGCCAGCAGCACTTCTTCCACCAGCGCGTCCAGCTCGGCCACGTTGGTGTCGATCTCCTTGCGCAGGCCGGCGCGCTGGGCCTCTGGCATGTCGGCATACAGCGCCACGGCCATCTTCAGCCGCGCCAGGGGCGAGCGCAGCTCATGGCTGGCGTTGGCCAGCAGGGTTTGGTGGCTGCGCACCAGGGCTTCGATGCGGCCGGCAGCCAGGTTGAAGGTGCTGGCCACAGCGGCCACTTCATCACGCCCGCTGTCGTCCACCCGCTGCGCCAGGTTGCCACCGCCAAAGGCCTCCACACCCTGCTTGAGCGCCTCCAGCCGGCGGGTTAACCGGCGCACCACCGGATAGGCGCCGGCAGCCACTGCCACAAACAGCAGCGCCACCAGGATCAGCGGGCCCACGGCCTGCGGCAAGCCAAACGGCCAGTTGGGCAGGCCGGGCAAAAACGCCATCGGCGGTGGGCCCATGTTGATGCCGTTGGGCCGGTCACCCAAGGCCGGGCCGAGTGCGTGGTCGCCCAACATCGGGCCGCGTGGTGCGCGCGGGCTGAACGGCCCGCTGGCGGCACCACGCCAGGCCAGCAGGTCGTCGGGCGACGCCCCATCGGGCGCCGGGCGGCGCAGCAGCCGGCGCGCCAGCCACAGGGTGCGGCCATCGTCCAGCCGCACTGCAGCAGCCTGGGGTGCGCCGTCGCCCTCACGACGCAAAAAACTGTCGGACGCGCCAATGCGCGCACCCCGCCTGTCGTCCAGCGCCAGCGGCACCCGCAGCCGGGTTGACCATTCGCGCAAGGCTTCGGCCTGCTCGGCAGCGGGCGCGTCGGCGCTGGGCAGGGCGCGTTGCACCAGCTCGGCCCAGGCGGCCAGGCGGTCGCTGGCGGCGGCCTCAAAGCGCACCCGCTCTTGCTCAATATGGCGCTGCCACATCCAGCCCGAGACCAGCGCAAACAGCGCCAGCGCGGCCACCACGGTGAGCCAGATGCGCAGGTAGAGCGACTTCATGCCCGGCGGCAGGCTGCAGCGTTCAATCTTCGGCGTCCTGCTTGCGGGCAAAAACGTAACCGGAGCCACGCACCGTCAACAGCCGCTTGGGGCTTTTGGGGTCATCCTCGATGCAGGCGCGGATGCGGGAGACATGCACATCGATGCTGCGGTCAAACGCCTCCATTGGGTGGCCTTTGAGCGAATCCATGATCTGGTCGCGGCTGAGCACCCGGCCGGCGCCCTGGGCCAGCACCACCAGCAGGTCAAACTGGTGGCCGGTCAGGTCACAGGCTTTGCTGTCGATGCGGGCCTGGCGGGCGCCCAGGTCAATCTCCAGCCGGCCAAAGCGCAGGGTTTCATCAGTGGCGGGCTCAGGCAAGGCGCGGCGCAACAAGGCCTTGATGCGGGCCAGCAGCTCACGCGCTTCAAACGGCTTGGACAGGTAGTCATCCGCGCCCAGCTCCAGCCCCAGCACCCGGTCCAGCGGCTCACCACGGGCGGTGAGCATCAGCAGTGGCAGGCGCTTCAAGCGGGGGTCAGCACGCAGCTCACGGGTCAGGTCCAGGCCGTCACCGTCGGGCAGCATCAAATCCAGCACCAGGGCGTCAAAGTGGCCTTGCTGCAGTTTTTGGCGGCCGGCCGCCAGTGAGCCGGCCACCTCCACCTCATGGCCGTTGGCGCGCAGGTAATCCCCCACCATGGCGGTGAGGCGGGCGTCGTCGTCAATCAGCAGCAGTTTGGTGGTCATGCGGGGGTCAGGCGGTCATCAAGCGGTGATCGGGCAGTGTTTGCGGGCGGTGTTTGCAGACACAGCACCGCGCAGCAGACGGTCAACCCAGTACGCCGGCAGCACTGCGCTCACGGTGGTGGCGCTCCATCATCTCGCGCCGGGTCTTCATCCGCTCGGCCAACTTGGCGCGTTGTTCTGGGGTGAGCACCGCGCCAGCGTCCAGCATGGCTTGCAGGTGGCGCTTGCTGGCCACATCGCGCCGGGCTTGCAGTTGCTGGCGCAGGTTTTCAGCGGCGGCAGCGTCAATTTGTGGTGCCGCCATCACGGCCAACATCTGCTGGTGCAGCGCGCGGTCGGCCTCATGCTGCTTGGCAACGTCGTCGTGGGCCTGGGTCATGATGTGCTGGATGCGGGCTCTTTGGTCGGCGCTGGCGCCCACCGCGTCCAGCAGGCGGCCAGACATCATGGGCTGGCCAACAGCGCCGTGGCCCCTGGTGTGGTGCATGGCGGACTGCGGGCCGGCCGGCCCGGTGGCCATGCCCTGGGCCATCACCGGCACGGCTGCGGTGCTCAGCAGCAGCGCAGCCAGCAGGACACGGTGGGCGGGGCGGATCAAAACAGAGCGGGTCAGCTGGGCAGTCATGGCAAACACCTTTGGTGTGAGGCAACAGAAAACAGGATTGTGGGCAGCGGGCTTGTCGTGGCCTTGTGGAGGCCGTAAAGATCGGTAAACCGGGGCGGGGTCAGCGGCAGGGTCAGGGTCAACAAGCGGCTCAGCGTCGCGCGGTGTCCAGCCGCACCAGGCGCCGGCGCAGCGCAAAGTCGGGGTTGTCGCAGCGCATGTCCAGCCGCAGCAGCAGGCCGCTCTGGCGGTCTACCGCCATCGAGCCGTCCAGCCGGGCACTGCCTTGTGGCACCTCGCCCTGGGTGCTGCGTGGCCGAGGGGCCTCGCCAAACAGCTCAATCACGGCCACATCAAAGGTCTGGCCGGCCACGCTCTGCGGCCCGGTGGCCACCACCTGGCCACGCAACCTGGCGCTGGGCAGCAGTTCACCAGCTGCAGCCAGTTCACCGGTCACCACCTGCCCCAGTGCCAGGTCAGACCGCAGCAGCCGGCGCCAGGCAATCAGCGGTGCGGCCTGGCCCACCACCGCGTTGCCGGCCAGGTCTTGCTGCCACGGCGTGGCCAGGGCCTGGCCGTCCAGCACGGCGCGGAACTCGATGCGGTCGCGCAGCAGCGCACTCACCTGCAGTGACAGCACCCGCGCCGGGCCGGCATTGCCGATGCGGTCGTCATACACCAGCCGGTCGCCCAGCGCCACTGGCAATGCGGCCTGGCGCCGCGCCGTCATGGCCAGCGGCGCGGCGCCGCAGGGGCGTGCCGCAGCCACGCTGCGCAAGGCTTCAAACCGGCCTTTCAGATCGGCCAGTTGGGCGGCTTCGGGTCCATCAGGTTGCATGGCCAGCAAGGCCGGCCAAAACACCGTGACCCCCAAGCCCAGCGCCACCATGTTGTTGCCCACCACCGTGTCCACCGCGTAGGCCACGTCGGCGGCTTGCAATTGCACTTGGTCGGTGGCTTCAAACAGGCGCTCGCAATCCCAAGCGGCATAGGCGGCCGGGTCATCGGGCTTGGGGCTGACATCCACCGCCCGGGTGGCGCAGCCGGCGAGCACGCCAGCGCACAGCAGCGCTATTGGCAGCGACAGTGACAACGACACGCGGCGCCATGCGGCAGGGGCCACCGCACCCGGCGTGTGCAGCACGGCAAAAAGGCCTTGAAGCGTCAGCATGGCCAACGATTGTGCCCTGCCAAGCACAGCGCAAAACCGCTGCCCACAGGCCAAGTTGAACCGCCCCGGAAATCCTGGAGGCTGTTTGGTTCAAGTCAGGCCACCACCGTAGTGGCTTGACTGGCGAGTTGCTGGTGATAGTTTGCCTCAGCTTCTGCCGGCGGGATGTAGCCCAGAGGCTCCATCAGTCTGTGGTGATTGAACCAGGACACCCATTCAAGAGTGGCCAGTTCCACCACCTCCTTGGTCTTCCACGGTGCCCGCTTGTGGATCAACTCGGCCTTGTACAGGCCGTTGATCGTCTCGGCCAAGGCGTTGTCATAGCTGTCTCCTTTGCTGCCCACTGA
>JAYVLI010000090.1:0-14640 GCA_043759535.1 Betaproteobacteria bacterium
ATCCACACCCCGGCGCTGGACGTGCTGCTGATCGAGCGTGCCGACCAGCCCGGTTTCTGGCAAAGCGTGACCGGCAGCAAGGATGCGGTCGATGAAGACTGGGCCATCACCGCCATGCGTGAGGTGGCCGAGGAGACCGGCATCCTCGTCGGCACGGCAGCCGTGCCCAGCACGGCACTGCGCAACTGGGGTCTGCAAAACCTGTACGAGATCTACCCGGTCTGGCGCCACCGCTACGCCCCCGGCGTGACGCACAACACCGAGCAAGTGTTTGGCCTGACGGTGCCGGCCGGCACCGCCGTGCGCCTGAGCCCGCGTGAGCACCTGCAATCCATCTGGCTGCCCTGGCGTGAGGCGGCTGACCGCTGCTTCTCGCCCAGCAACGCCGAGGCCATCCTGCACCTGCCGCGTTTTGCCGCATCGGTTGCTGCATCGGTGACCTGATGCGCGCCCCCAACTTCAGCGCGTCGCGCTTTCCGGCCGCCGGCCATGCCAGCCAGCAGTTCACCAGCCAGGTGCTGCGGGTGGCCACTTACAACATCCACAAAGGCGTGCGCGGTGTGGGCCCGGGCAAGCGCCTGGAGATCCACAACCTGGGCCTGGGCATCGAGGCGCTGGACGCTGACCTGGTGTGTTTGCAAGAGGTGCGGTTATTCCACCAGCGGGAAGCGCGGCATTTCCAGCGCAGCTTGCAGGGCTGGCCTGAGGGTGGCCAGGCCGATTTTTTGGCGCCAGAAGGCTATGCAGTGGCCTACCGCACCAACGCCACCACCCGCCACGGTGAACACGGCAACGCGCTGTTGTCGCGCTGGCCCATCGGTGATGTGGGCCACCACGATGTGAGCGACCACCGCTTCGAGCAACGTGGCCTGCTGCATGTGCCGGTGCTGTGGCAGGGCGTGGAGGTGCATGCCGTGGTGGCGCATTTCGGCCTCATCCACGCCAGCCGGGTGCGCCAGTGTGAGCGCCTGGCCGCCTTCATCGCCAGCGAGGTGCCGCCCGATGCACCGCTGCTGGTGGCCGGTGATTTCAACGACTGGGGCGAGAAGCTGGACGGCCCGATGTTGGCCATGGGCCTGCAGCGCGCCAGCGCCGGCCCGGCGCGGGCGCAGCGCACCTTTCCATCTGCTGTGCCGATGTTTGCGATGGACCGGGTCTACACCCGTGGCCTGGCCTGCTTGTCGGCCCATGTGCCCCGCAACAGCGGCTGGGCCCGCATGTCTGACCACCTGCCGCTGGTGGTGGACTTGCAACTGGATTGAGCTTGGGCCAGCGCCCACCATGCCCCTGACCACGCCACCAACCCGGCCAACCCGGCCAACATCGCCGCCGGCAGCGCTGTATCCGGTGCAAACCGGCCCGGGGCCGCAGCCCAGCGGCGGCAACACGGTACAACTGCTGGCCGGTGGCGATGCGCTGTTCCCGGCCATGTGCCAGGCCATCAACGCTGCGCGCCACCAGGTCTGGCTGGCCACCTACATCTTTCATGATGACGCTGCCGCCCAGGCCGTGGCCGACGCACTGGCCACTGCCGCCCGGCGCGGTGTGTGGGTGGGCGTGGTGGTGGACGGTTTTGGCAGCAAAGCCACGCTGCCCATGCTGCGCCGCTGGCTGGTGGATGCCGGTGTGCATCTGGCCGTGTTCCGCCCGGTGGACCGCTGGTGGCGCCTGCTGCAGCCCGGCCAGTTGCGCCGCCTGCACCACAAGCTGTGTGTGGTGGACGGTGAGACCGGCTTTGCCGGCGGCATCAACCTCATCGACGACCGCAATGACCTGCACCACGGCTGGTCCGACGCGCCCCGGCTGGACTTTGCGGTGCAACTGCAAGGCCCGGCCGTGGCCCTGATCGACCAGACCGTGCGCGCCATCTGGTCCCGCGCCGCGCTGGGCACCGATTGGCCCGAAGAGGTGGCGCAACTGGCCCGCAGCGCCGAGCCGGTGGCGCGTGCGCGCCGGGTGCTGGCGCGTTTGCGTTTGCAGCCGGCGGCCGATGCTGGCGCGCAACCCAGCGCCGCCACACTGCCCCCGGTGCGGGTGATTTTTCTGGTGCGCGACAACTTCCGCCGCCGCCGCGCCATCGAGCAGGCTTATGTGGCCGCCATCAGCCAGGCGCAGCAGCGGGTGGACTTGATTTGCCCTTATTTCTACCCCGGCCGTCTGTTCCGCCGCGCGCTGCGCCGTGCCGCCCAGCGGGGTGTGCAAGTGCGCTTGCTGCTGCAAGGCAAGGCCGATTACCGCTTTGCCGCGCTGGCGGCCCAGGTGCTGTATGACGAAATGCTGCGCAGCGGGGTGCGGATTTTTGAGTACACCCCCGCCTTTTTGCATGCCAAGGTGGCGGTGGTGGATGCGGCCTGGGCCACCGTGGGCAGCAGCAACATCGACCCGCTGTCGCTGCTGCTCAACCTGGAGGCCAACGTCATCGTGCAAGACGCACCGTTTGCCAACGGCCTGGCACAGCGCATTGAGGCGGCCATGCAGGTTTCACAAGAAGTGTTGCGCCCGCCGGTGGGTGTGGGCTGGTGGGCCGTGCTGCGGCGCGGTTTTGTGGCCTGGACGGCGTACTGGTTTTTGCGCCTGGCCGGCATCACCGGCCGCTATTGACGTGGACGACCTGGTTGTTCACCGGCCACAAGGCCTGTACTGCCCGCCCGGTGATTTCTACATCGACCCGTGGCGGCCGGTGGAGCGCGCCGTCATCACCCATGCCCATGCCGACCACGCCCGCGCCGGCCACAGCCATGTGCTGGCCACCGCCATCAGCGCCGGTGTGTTGCGCAGCCGCTTGGGCGCCAGCCTGCCGCTGCAAGGCTTGGCTTACGGTGAAACGGTGTTGCACAACGGTGTGCGCATCAGCCTGCACCCGGCCGGCCATGTGCTGGGCTCGGCCCAGGTGCGGCTGGAGCATGCCGGCCAGGTCTGGGTGGCCTCGGGTGACTATTACTTGTCGGCCATCGACGAGCGCAACCCGACTTGTGAGCCGTTCGAAGCGGTGCGCTGCCACTGCTTCATCACCGAATCCACCTTTGGTTTGCCTATCTACCGCTGGTTGCCACAGGCCGCAGTGTTTGCGCAGATCAACACCTGGTGGCGCAGCAATGCTGCCGCCGGCCGGCCCAGCCTGCTGCTGGCCTACAGCTTTGGCAAGGCGCAGCGCCTGTTGGCCGGGGTGGACGCCAGCATCGGGCCCATCGTGGTGCATGGCGCGGTGGCGCCGCTCAATGCCGCCTACAGCGCGGCTGGTGTGGCGCTGCCCCCAACCCTGCAGATGAGCGACCTGGCGGACAAGCAGCAGCAAGCCAGCACCCTGGCCAGCGCGTTGGTGCTGGCCCCACCGGCAGTGCATGCCAGCGCCTGGGCGCGCAAGTTGGGTGATTTCAGCGATGGTTTTGCCAGCGGCTGGATGCAACTGCGCGGCGCCCGCCGGCGCCAGGGTGTGGACCGTGGTTTTGTGCTGAGTGACCACGCCGACTGGCCCGGCCTGCAGCGCGCCATTGCCGCCACCGGCGCCCAGCGCGTCATCGTCACCCACGGCCAAGAGGCGGTGATGGTGCGCTGGCTGCAAGAGCGCGGGCTGCAGGCCGGGTCGTTCCACACCGAGTACGGCGCTGAAGGGGGCGAGGTGGTTGAAGCCGCAACTGCGCCCGCAGCCCCGTCCGCTGCAGTTGCGCCCGCCGCTGACCCGGCGACCGAGCCCGCAGCACCTCCCGCAGGGCCGGCCTGATGCGCCGCTTCGCCGCCCTCTATGCCGAGCTGGACGCCAGCACCGCCACCGAGGCAAAAGTGACCGCGCTGCAGCGCTACCTGGCCAGCGCCGACCCGGCAGACGCCGCCTGGGGCCTGTACTTTCTGGCCGGCGGCAAACCCCGCCAGACCGTGCCCACCGCGCTGTTGCGGGCTGAGGCCACCGCTCTGGCAGGCATCCCCGATTGGCTGTTTGATGCTTGTTACCAAGCCGCCGGTGACCTGGCCGAGACCATCGCCCAGGTGCTGCCGCCGCCCGGCCGCCACAGCAACCTGGGCCTGGCCACCTGGCTGACCGACCGCCTGCTGCCGCTGCGTGGTGCGCCGGCTGACCAACAAGCCGCCGCGCTGCATGGCTGGTGGGACGAGCTGCCACCCGACGAGCGTTTTTTGCTCACCAAGCTGATCGGTGGTGGCTTTCGGGTGGGCGTCAGCCGCCTGCTGGTGCAGCGCGCCCTGGCCCGGCACGCCGGGCTGGACCCCAAGCTGGTGGCCCAGCGCCTGATGGGCTGGACTGACGCCCGCCAACTGCCCAGCGCGCAGCGCCTGCAGGCCTTGCTGGCACCCGAGGGCAGTGGCCAGGTGCAGGCGGCAGGCCAGCCTTTCCCGTTTTTTTTGGCCCACGCCCTTGACCCGGCACTGGACGTGGCCGCCGGCGATTTCGACACGGCGCTGGGCCCGCTGCAAGACTGGCAGGCCGAGTGGAAGTACGACGGCATCCGCGCCCAAATCGTCTGCAGCGGCGGGCAGGTGTGGATCTGGACGCGTGGTGAAGAGCTGGTCACTGACCGTTTCCCCGAGGTCGCCACAGGGGCCCGCAGTCTGCCCGACGGCACGGTGTTGGACGGTGAACTGCTGGTCTGGGCCGACGGCCGGCCGGCGCCCTTCAACCTGTTGCAGCAGCGCCTGAACCGCAAAACAATCAGCAAAAAGCTGTTGACCGATGCGCCGGTGCAATTCATCGCTTACGACCTGCTGGCGCTGCAGGGCAGGGATGTGCGCAGCCAGCCGCAACACCATCGCCGCAGCCAACTGCAAGCCCTGCTGGCCGGCAGCGCCATGCTGCTGTCGCCCTTGGTGCAAGCTGCTGACTGGTCGGCACTGGCCACCCAACGCGCACAGAGCCGCCAGCGTGGTGTGGAGGGCCTGATGCTCAAACACCGCAACGCGGCTTACGGCAGCGGCCGCACCAAAGCCGACGGTGTGTGGTGGAAATGGAAGATTGCGCCCTACACCGTGGACGGTGTGCTGGTCTATGCCCAGGCCGGCCACGGCCGCCGCGCCGGGCTGTACACCGACTACACCTTTGCTGTCTGGAGCCGGCCGCCCGCCGATGCTGCCGAGGCCGACGCGGTGGTGGCCGCCATCAGCCGGCGCGAACCCGCCCAGCCCCGCGCGCTGCAATTGTTGGCATTTGCCAAGGCGTATTCCGGCCTGACGGATGCCGAGTTCAAGGCGGTAGACCAGGTGATACGCGCCAACACCCTGGAGAAGTTTGGCCCGGTGCGCAGCGTGCGGCCCACGCTGGTGTTTGAGCTGGGTTTTGAGGGCATAGCGCGCAGCCCGCGCCACAAGAGCGGCATTGCGCTGCGCTTCCCACGCATGCTGCGCATCCGCCACGACAAACCCCTGCACCAGGCTGATAGCCTGGCCACGCTGGAGGCCTTGATTGCGGTGCCGCCGGCACCGGTCTGATGACCCGTCAAGCCGCCTTGACGGGCGGCGCTGGGTCACAGTTCTATTAGCACGTTGATACGTTCACTTACAGCCAACTGGGTAAAGCTGACAGCAAGTAGTGGCTCAAGGTGTGCAGTCTTCCACCGATTTGCGGGGGGGTGCTTGACCATATTGGTGCATCAAGACCTCACGCACTATCATCAAAGATCGGGCAGTTGATATCCCGCGAACCGATCAAAGACCTCACCGGTGTACTTTTGAAATCAAGCACGATCTACGCCGCATCCGTTGCCTGGCGTGGCCAACCGGGTCACATGCTGGTGCGGGATCCCCGAATCGACCTGCTGCCCGATGGGCCACCCGGGCAGCGGCGGTTCAAGATCAAGGCCGCTGAATCGGACGAGCGGCGCGGCATGGTCAACAGCTTGCTGAAAAACCGCTACGGCTGGCGCGGTTACCAAGAAGTGACCCTGCCCACCGACAACTCGGTAAACAAGTTCACGCTGTCTGCGGTAGAGGGTGAGGCCACCATCGGCACCATCACCGTGGCGTTTGATGGCCCCGGCCGGCTCAGCGCCGACGAGGCCTTTGCCCCCGAAGTTGAGGTTTTGCGCAGCCAATCACGCCGCATGTGCGAGTTCACCAAACTCGCCATCGACCCCACCGTGGGCACCAAGCGTGTGTTGGCCTCGTTGTTCCATGTGGCCTACATCGTGGCCCACCGCATCCGCAAGTTTGACTTGCTGCTGCTGGAGGTGAACCCGCGCCATGTGCGCTATTACGAGCGCATGTTGGGCTTCAAAGTCATGTCTGAAGAGCGCATGAACCGGGCCGTGAATGCGCCGGCGGTGCTGCTGTGCGCAGAGTTCAGTTACATCATGCAGCAGATCGGCCAGTTTGGCGGCCAGCCCGAGATGGCAGCCACCGAGCGGTCGTTGTACCCGTTTGCCTTCTCGCTGAAAGAAGAGGCCAGCATCCTGACCCGCATGATGGCCAAACAGCGCTTGCTGGACCGGCGCCTCACCGACACCGGCCACCCGGTGGTCGGCCAGCACACTGACTTTGGCGCATCGGACTTGGTGGGGCTTTGAGGCTGTTTGCTCTTGCAGCGCAGGCCGCAGCGGTGGGCAAGATCACGGCATGGTCTGCTTGAATGACGGACGCGATCGCCAGCCCTGTGCCAGCGCCTGCAGCGCCGGTGTCTTGGGCAACCACGGCTGGTCCGCAAAACGCAGTTGCTGGTAGTCGTACAGCGTCACTGCGGTGATGGCATCCAGCGTGGGGGCGCCGGTGCGGGCGATAGCGTCGGCCCGGGCTTCCAGCCGTTGCATGCCTTCCACCATGGACCGGCGGCGGCGCAGGCCGATAGGGCTGTCGTCGAACAGGGTCGGGGCAGTCACCTTGCGGGTGATGATGGTGATGACGGCGGCTTCGATGGCGCCGATGGCGATGCCGGCCCGCGCCAGCACGCCCACAGCCTGACCGGCCGGGCCGATGAGGCTGGGCCATTCGGGCGCGGGGCGGGTGGCTTCCAGCCACTGCACGATGAGCAGGGCCTCGGTCAGCGGTGTGCCATCGTCGAGCACCAGCGTGGGCACGCGGGTGGCGGCGTTGGCGGCGCGCAAGCGGCCGTCGTCGGCCCAGGGATCGACCAGGGTGGGTTCCAGGTCGATGCCCTTCTCGATCAGCGCCACCCGCACGATGCGCACGAAGGGCGAGGTGGTGTTGGCCAGCAGTTGCATGCTGCGTCTCCGGTGGGGCGGGTCGGTGCGGCTGGGTCAGGCAGGCAGGGCGCCCAGCTGCTTGAGCATGCCCAGGTTGTCCAGCAAGGCCCAGTGCTCGACCAGCACACCGTCGCGGATCTGGAACAGGTCGAGCACGCCGATGTCGATGCGGCGGCCGGTGGCGGCCATGTCGCCAAAGGCACCGGTGTGCGTGCCCTGCACCCGCAGGCGCACCAGCACCTTCTCGCCTTCGGCCACAAAGTCTTCCAGCGGCAGCGCCATGTCGGGGAAGGCGGGCAGCAACGCATCGTGCAGCTGGGCCACGCCCTGCGGGCCGCGCACCTCAAACGGCAGGCCGGGGTCGTGGCGCACAAAATCGGGCGCGATGTGCTTGGCCATCCAGGCCGTGTCACGGGCCAGGAAGGCCTGGAAATAATCGCGGCAGAGTTGCTTGTTGGTCTCTTGAACGCGCATGGCGGTCTCCTTGACGTGGCTTGCTGACGGGTGAAAAGGCGGGTGAAAAGGCGGGTGAAAAGGCGGGTGGACTGGCTCAGGCGGCGACCATGTCGAAGCCCAGGCGTGGGAAGTGGATGTGCAGGGCGCCGGCCTGCGGGTCGTGGCGCTGGATGACGACCTCGCTGCCGCTGGCGGCCACCAGCACGCCGCTGACCGGCACACGCGCGTTGTCGTCCGGGGTGATGACAACCGGGCAGCCGGCCCGCAGGCCGCCGGGGTCGCCGTTGGGGTCGAGGTGGGTCACGGGTGCCGGCGTGGCGGCACGGGCCACCTCGAACGCCTCTTCAGCCGTCATCGCCGTGGGCGTGCCCTGCCCGAAGGCGGCGATGCGGTCGAACCAGGGCAGGATGGGCGACGGCGGCGCCAGGCCCAGCAGCGTGTCGACCTCGGGCGGACAGTTCTTGCGCAGCAGGAACAGTGTCTGCCAGCAGGCCAGGTCGGCTGCGCTGGGCGCAGCGCCGAACAGGAAAGGCCGCGCCGCCAGCGCCTGCGCCAGCCAGGCCAGCTGGGCGCGCAGGGCCTGCACATGCTGCGCAAACTGCGGCGCCATGGCGTCCTGGCTGATGTCGATCATCAGGTAGCCCTCTTTGCGGTCCTTCAAGAACTCAGGCGGGATGTGCTGGCCGATGTAATGCACCAGCACGCCGATGGTCGGGATCCACAGTTGGCGCTCCCAGGCAAAACCCAGGCCCTGCGCCACGCCTTCACTGCCGGCGGGGTAGAGGCTGGGGCCGCTGGGCGCCAGCCGCTGCAGCGCGGGCAGGATGAGGTTGGTGTCGCAGTAGATGTCGGCACCCACCTGCAGCACCGGCGCGCGCCGGTAGCCGCCGGTCAGCGGCGACAGCAGCGGCCGCGGCGGCACGCCCGCGATCTCGACCGAGCGCCAGGGCAGGCCCTTGCAGCCCAGCGCGGCGCGCACCTTCTCGGAAAAGCTCGAAAACGGGTAGTGGTGCAGGATGAAGTCGTGCATGGTTGTCTCCGGTTGGCTTGAAGTTCACGGGTTCCAGGCAGCGCCGAGGACGCGGCGCCAGCCAGTCCCAGGTTCAATACATGATGTGGCCACCATCGACCACGATGGTCTGGCCGCTGACGAAGCCGGCCAGGTCCGACAGCAGGTACAGCGCAGTGCCGACCAGGTCATCGGGCCGCTGCTCGCGGCTGATGGCACGCGCTTTCAGAAAACTCTGCTGCCATTCGATCGGCCGGTTCCGGGTGGCATCGGTGATCACGAAACCCGGCGCGATGACGTTGACACGCACGTTGTGCGCGCCGCACTCCTTGGCCAGGCCCTTGGTCATGGCCAGCACCGCGCCCTTGGTGGCGACGTAGTGCAGGTAGCCCGGCTGGCCCGCCACCGCCACCACCGAGGCGATGTTGACGATGGCACCGCTGTGTTGCGTGCGCATCGCCGGCATCACCGCCTTGCAGCACTGCCAGACACCCTTGACATTGACCGCAAAGATGCGGTCCCACTGCGCCGGGTCGAGTTCCTCGAAGGGCGTGAGCTTGATCTCGCGGAAGTAGGCGGCGTTGTTGATCAGCCCATCGATGCGGCCGAAGCGCTGCAGCGCGGCGCTGGCCATGGCCTGCACCGAGTCGTTGTCGGCCACATCCACGCGCACGGCCAGCGCCTGGCCACCGGCGGCCTGCACGGCGGCCACCGTCTCGTCGGCCGGGTTCATGTCGGCGACGACAACGTTGGCGCCCTGGGCCGCAGCGCCCACGGCAAAGGCCTGGCCGATGCCGGTGGCAGCGCCGGTGATGAGGATGGTGCGGCCGGCGAGCAGGTCATGGGGGGTCATTGGATGTCCTGGGTGAGGTGGAAGGAGGCGAGACCCGACGACGGGTCTGCTTGCGGATGAAGGTCTCGGGAAAGGCCAGTCTCATGTCAACAGCGCCACGGCGGCTGAAAAGCTGGCAAAGGCCAGTGTGGTCGTGATCAACACGATGCGGGCGATGCGCCCCGAATCCGCGCCGAAGCGCTCGGCCAGCATGGGCACATTGCTGGCACTGGGCAAGGCGGCCACAAGTGCCAGCACCGTGACGGCAAAGCCGTCCAGCGGCGCGCCGGCGGCCATTGCCAAGCGCCCCGCACCCAGCACCAGCGCCGGGTGCAGCACCAGCTTGTAAAGCACGATCTGCCACACATCGCCACCGCGCCGTGGCGCGGGTGTGGTCGCGCCGGTGACCGCGCCCGCTGCAGCACCCGACCGCAACTGCGTGCGCGCCAGCATGGCCCCCAGCGTGAACAGCGCCACCGGGGACGCCGCATCGGCAAGCATGGCCACCGGCCTGGCCAGCATGATGGGCAGGGCCAGACCGGACGCAGAGACCAGGCAGCCCAGGCCGATGGACCACGGCAGCGGGTTGGTTGCCATGCCCTTGAGGGCATGCCACACGGCCCGGCCCGAACCACCCGCCCGCCCGGTGCTGATGCGCGACAGCGCGATGCACAGCGACGAGGTGACCACCATGTCCACCGCCAGCGCCACGATGGCCGGCGCTGCGGCGCGCTCCCCCAGCAGGCGCACCAGCAGTGGCACGCCCATGAAGCCCGAATTCGGGAACGCCGCCACCAGCGCGCCAAACGCCGCGTCGTTCCAGCCGATGGGCCTGCGGCGGGTGGTCGCCACGGTGAAGCCCACCAGCACCAGCGCGCACAGCAGGTAGGTGCCAAAGATGCTGGGGTCCAGCATGCGCGCGATCGGTGTGGCGGCACCGAAGCGGAACAGCATGCAGGGCAGCGCAAAGAACAGCACAAACACATTGAGCCCGAGGATGGCGTCCAGCGGCAGCCAGTGCAGGCGTGTCACGGCGTAGCCGCACAGCACCAGCGCAAAAAACGGAAACGTGACCTCGGCGATGTTCAGCATGGGCGGATTTGGCTGTCGGTCACGCTAAAAAAACGCGCAGCCACTCAGGCCGCCAGCAGCTGCTGAACCTGGCGCCAGCCCGCCTCAGCCATCAACCGTGCCTGGCCGCCGATGCGCTCGGCGTCGGCACTGGCCGCGCTGCCCTGGCGCGCGCGCGCCAGAATGCCCTGCAGGGTGGCCGCTATGCGGAACATGTTGAAAGCCAGGTGGTCGTCCCAGTGCGGCCAGGCCGTGCGGCCGGTGCGCCGGCAACAAGCAGCCCCGCAGTCGACCTCCAGCGGAATGCCCAGCGCCGCCAGGTCATGACCCTTCAGGCCGCGAAATTCGGTGGGTGTCACGCGCCAGGCCATCACGTGGTAGGCCAGATCGACCAGCGGGTGGCCCAGCGTCGACAGCTCCCAGTCCAGCACCGCCAGCACCTGCGGCTTGGTGGGGTGGAAGACCAGGTTGTCGCTGCGGACGTCACCATGACAGGCCCGGCAGCGCGGGGTCGGCAAAAACCCGGCCCTCGATGAAATCCATCAGGTAGAACGGCGAGCCGATCACGCCCGGGTCCTCGCACAGCGCATGCACCGCCGGCACGGGCACGTCGGTGGCGGCCAGCGCATCAAGCGGCAGCCCGGCGGTGGAGGGGGCGGCTGCTGTGGTGGTTGCAGTGGTGGCTGCAGTGGCGGCAGTCACAGGCTGCTCACCAAGTGGCCGCCGTCCACCGCCAGCACGCTGCCGGTGATGAAGGCTCCTGCCGCGCTGGCCAGCAGCAGCAGCGGGCCGTCCAAGTCGTCCGGGCGGCCAAAGCGCTGCTGCGGGATACGCGCGCGCAGCCGCTCACCGGCGCTGGAGCTGAGGAAGTCCTGGTTCAGTTCAGTGACCACATAGCCCGGCGCCAGGGCGTTGACGCGGATGCGCATGCGCGCCAGTTCCAGTGCCATCGCCCGTGTCAGCTGGATCAGCCCGGCCTTGGACGCACAGTACGGCGCCACGCCGCCGGCCACCCGCTCGCCGGTGATCGAGGCGATGTTGACGATGCTGCCCGGCAGGCCTGCGGCCACCAGCCGGCGTGCCGCCTCCTGCGCCACCAGCCAGGCACCCTTCAGGTTGGTGTCGACCACACCGTCCCAGTCGGCCTCGGTCTGCTCCAGCAGCGGGTGCGAGACCGCGATACCGGCGTTGTTGACCACGATGTCGGCCACCAGGCCCTGCGCGGCCAGGGCGTCGAAGGCGGCACGCACGCTGGCCGCATCGCTCACGTCCATCGCCTGCGCACGGGCTTGGCCGCCCAGCGCCTGGAGGTCGGCCACCACACCCGCCAGCTTGTCGGCGCGGCGCGCGGCCACCACCACGCTGGCGCCGGCCTGCGCCAGCGTGTGCGCAAAATGCCGGCCCAGCCCGCTGGACGCGCCGGTGACCAGCGCCACACGGCCGGCCAGGCTGAAGCGGTCGGCTGTCATGCCACGGCGCCGGCTGCCGGCTGCGGCTGGGCTGGCGAGCGCTGGCCCTTGAGGATGCGCCGCGCCAGGCTCCAGCGGTGCACCTCGCTCGGGCCGTCGTAGATGCGGAAGGCGCGCATGTCGGCAAAGATGCGCGCCACCACCGTCTCGCTGGTCACGCCCTGGCCGCCGAGGATCTGCACGCTGCGGTCGGCCACGCGCCACAGCGCCTCGGAGACGATCACCTTGGCGCGGCTGGATTCATGCAAGCCCAGGTGCCCCTGGTCCAGCACCGCAGCGCAGTGCTGGATGGTCAGGCGCGCGATGTGCAGGTCCATCTCGTTGTCGGCCAGCATGAAGCCCACGCCCTCGTGCTCGCCGATGGGCTTGCCAAAGGCCTGGCGACGGCGGGCATAGTCCACCGCCACATCGTGCGCGCGGCGCGCAGCGCCCAACCAGCGCATGCAGTGTGTCAGCCGTGCCGGCGACAGGCGCACCTGCGCATAGCGCAGGCCCTGACCCAGTTCACCGAGGATGGCTTCAGGCCGCAGCCGCAGGCCGCTGAAGCGCAGCACGCCATGGCCGCCGGGGAAGCAGGTGTCCAGCGTGTCCATGTTGCGCTCGAGCGTGATGCCCGGCGAGGCCATGTCGGCCAGGAACATCGTCGCGCCCACGCCGGGCACCATCGCCATGATGATCGCCAGCCTGGCGCCGTCGGCACCGGTGATGAACCACTTGTGACCATCGATGCGGTAGTCGTCGCCGTCGGGCACTGCGGTGGTGGCCAGCATGCCGGGGTCGGAGCCGGCACCGGGTGCCGGCTCGGTCATGCAAAAACAGGAGCGGATATGGCCCTCGGCCATCGGGCGCGGCCACTGCGCCTTCTGGGCGGCGGTGGCCACCGCTTCAAGCAGGTGCATGTTGCCCTCGTCGGGCGCAAACACGTTCAGCGCCACCGGGCCCAGCATCGAATAGCCAGCCTCCTCGAAGGCCACCGCGCGGCCGATGTGCGTGAGACCCATGCCGCCGTACGCAGGCGCGGCATGCGGCGACAGCAGCCCGGCGCGCCGGGCCAGGCCCACCAGATGCTGCCGCAGCGCATCGTCGGGACCATGCGGGCCGCAGCGCGGGTCGTTCTCCAGCGGGATGATCTCCTCAGCGATGAAGCTGCGGATGCGCTGCTGCAGCGCGCCCAGGTCGGGTGTCAGATCGAAGCGCATGGTGCCGGTCTCAGGTGTTGCGCCACTTTGTTTCGGCCTCGTCCCAGGCGCCCAGGGCTTGCAGGTCGGGCACCCAGGCCAGGCCCGACTTGGCGTCGGACGATGCGGCTTCTGGCGTCACCAGCACGTCCAGCAGCGCGGGCCGGCCGCTGCGCACCACGGCCAGGGCGCGGGCGATCGCGCCGTCCAGGTCCTCCACGCGTTCCACCCGTTCGCCATGCAGGTTGAAGGCGCGCGCCATCGCGGCATGGTCGGCAAACTGCAGCCGTGTGCCCACCACCTTGCCGTGTGTTTCCTGCTGGTCGCGCACCTCGATGGCCCAGCTGCCGTTGTTGGCCACCACGATGAGCACCGGCGCACTGTGCCGCGCAGCGGTGTCGATCTCCATCGCGTTGAAGCCGAAGGCACCATCGCCGGTGGCCACCACCACCATGCGGCCCGGGCAGGCCAGGCTGGCCGCGATGCCGAACGGTGTGCCAATGCCGATGCAGCCCAGCGGGCCGGGGTCGAGGTAGGTGGTGGCGGGCAGGCCGACACGGGCGAAGCTGAGGAAGTCGCCACCGTCGGCCACCACCACGGCATCGGGCGGCAGTGCGCTGCGCAGCGCGGCAAGCAGGCGGTTGGGGTGCATCAGGCCATCGCTACCGGGCGCGGCCTGGTGCATGGCGGTCACCAGCTTGTCGGCGCGTGCCTGGTGCTTGGCGCGGGTGGCGCTGGCCCAGTCGCGGTCGACGGCCGGCGCCCGGCTGCCGGCGCGCTCGACGATGGCCTGCAGCGCCGCAGACGGCGTGGCCAGCACGGCGGCGTCGCCGCGCCGGTTGTCACGCAGCTCACCGGCGTTGTCGGCGATGCGCACAAAGCGGGCGTTGCCGAACACCGCGGGCGAGCCGTAGGCGAGCTGAAAGTCCAGCTTGCGGCCGACGGTGAGGATCAGGTCGGCTTCGCCCATCACCGCGCCACGCATCGCCGCCACCACCGCCGGATGGTCCTCGGGCACCAGGCCGCGGCTCTCGCCGGTGTCCAGATACAGCGCGTTCAAGCGCTCCAGCAGGCGCTGCAACGGCGCCCCCGCAGCGCGCGCACCACGGCCCGAGATAAACAGCGGGCGGCGCGCCGACCACAGCAGGTTGACGGCTTCGTCGATGGCCGCCGGGTCGGGCAATATCTGGCGCGCGGGGCGCGGCGCCATTAGCTCGGGCAGTTGCACCGCACGCGAAACCTCGGCCCGCAGCGTGTCCACCGGGAAGTCGAGATACACCGGCCCGGGCTCGCCCGCGTGGCCCAGCGCACGCGCCACGGCTTCGTCCAGCTCCTGCAGCGCCAGGTCGGGCTCGCGCACGGTGCGGGCGTAGCGGGTGAGCGGCCGCACAAAGTCGGTGTGCACCATGTCCTGCAGCGCGCCGCGGTTCTCCTGCGCCCGCGGCGGTGTGCCCGACAGCACCAGCACTGGCGCCCGGGCCAC
>JAYVLI010000091.1:0-4661 GCA_043759535.1 Betaproteobacteria bacterium
GGCGCCAAAAACGAGCGGCCCATGATCTCGCACAGCGGGGCGTAATCCAGGTTGCTGAGGCCCACGCCGTGCGAGGACGCATTTGTGGATGTGGGCAAAAACAGGTTCCACAAACCCGCCGCGCGGGCTTTGGGCTTGAGCTCTTCCACCACCGGATGCACTTTCCACGGACCCAGGGTTTCGGCCTCGTGGGCATGGCGCTGCTCGTTGGGGTAGATGTGTTCGTCCATGAACGCGGCCACACGCCGCTGCAACTCCTGCACTTTTGGGCTGGGCTCAATGGGCATGGTTGCAGTCCTGTGTGGCTGCGGCGGCTGCAGGGGTTGATGACGCGGCCACTTCAGCCGCATCCGGCGTGATCTCGGCCACCACCCGGTGGGCCGGCACCTGCTCACCGGTGGCCACATGCAGCGCGGCCACCACACCGGCCACCGGCGCGGCATGCACATGCTCCATCTTCATGGCCTCCAGTGTCAGCATGGGCTGGCCGGCAGCCACACGCTGGCCCACGGCCACCAGCACCGCCACCACACGGCCGTTCATGCTGGCGCGCAGTTTGCCGTCACCACCGCCGGCACTGCCTTGGCGGGCGCTGGCGGCGCGGGTGGTGTCACGCACCGCGTAGGGCCGGCCGCGGTAGCTGAGCCAGAGCTGGTCACCGTCACGCACAAAGGCGGCCGATTCAGTGATGCCGTCGCAGCGCAGGCGGGCTTGGTTGGCGTCGGGGCCATCCAGTTGCAGCACCTGCACCTCATGGCTGCGGTCATCAATGCGCACCTGGTAGTTGTGCGCACCGGCGCTGCCGGGCAGGCTGGTGAGGGCCGCGTCGTGCAACTGGCCATTGACCTCATACCGGTGGGCAATCGGCAGGCTGTGCTGCAGGCGGCGGCCGGCACCCCGCTGCGCACCCACGGCGCTTTCCAGCAGCAGCACGGCGGCAATGGCGCCGGCACGCTGGTCAGCTTGGGGATCGGCGGCCAGCAAATCGTCTTGCTGCTGGGCGATGAAGGCGGTGGTGGCACCACCGGCGGCAAACACCGGGTGGGCCAGGCAGCGGGCCAAAAACACCTGGTTGGTTTTGACACCCAGCGCCACCAGATCGGCCAGCCCGCTGCGCAGTTGGCGGCAGGCGGCGTCGCGGTTCGGGCCGTGGGCGATCAGCTTGGCAATCATCGAGTCGTAATACGGCGGGATCTCCGCACCACTGCACAGCGCGTGCTCCACCCGCAGGCGCTGCGGTACTTGCCACAGGGCCAGGCTGCCGCTTTGCGGCATGAAGCCCTGGTCGGCGTCCTCGGCGCACAGGCGCACCTCCATCGCATGGCCCGTGAACTGCACATCCTCCTGGCGCAGCGCCAGCGGCTCACCGGCGGCCACTTGCAACTGCAGCGCCACCAGGTCCAGGCCGGTGATGGCCTCAGTCACCGGGTGCTCCACCTGCAGCCGGGTGTTCATCTCCATGAAGTGGTACTGGCCGCTGCTGTCCAGCAAAAACTCCAGCGTGCCGGCGCCCTCGTAACCGATGGCTTTGACGGCAGCCACTGCCGTGGCGCCCATGCGCTGGCGCAACTCGGGCGACACCGCCGGCGACGGCGCTTCTTCAATCAGCTTTTGATGGCGGCGCTGCACCGAGCAATCCCGCTCACCCAGGTGGATCGCATGGCCGTGGCGGTCGGCAAACACCTGGATCTCGATGTGGCGCGGCTCGGTGATGGCGCGCTCCAAGATGACGGTGGCATCACCAAACGCGTTTTTGGCCTCGGACTGGGCACTGCGCAGCAGGCCCGCAAACTCCGCCGGTGTGGCCACCAGCCGCATGCCACGCCCGCCACCACCGGCCACCGCCTTGATCATCACCGGGTAGCCGATGCGCTGTGCTTCAGCCAACAGCTTGGCCTCGCCCTGCTCATCACCCTGGTAACCGGGCACACAGGGCACACCTGCGGCCAGCATCAAGCGCTTGGCGCCGGCCTTGTTGCCCATGGCCAGGATGGCAGCAGGCGCTGGGCCGATGAACACCAGCCCGGCATCCCGGCAGGCCTGCGCAAAGTCGGTGCTTTCAGCCAGAAAGCCGTAGCCCGGATGCACCGCGTCCGCGCCGGTCTGCTGGGCGGCGGCGATCAGGGCAGGGATGTTGAGGTAGGACTGGGCCGGCAATGCGCCGCCAATGCACACCGCCTGGTCAGCCTCGTTGACATGGCGCGCCGTGGCATCGGCGGTGGAATACACCGCCACCGTGCGGTAGCCCGCAGCACGTGCGCTGCGGATCACGCGCAGTGCAATCTCACCACGGTTGGCAATCAAGACCTTGCTGAAGGGGGTGCGCAGCGGGGGTGTGGTCATGGCGGGAATGGGATCAAGAGCGATCACGGGCGAGATACCGAGAACTGCATGGGCTGCGGCACGCGGGCATCACCCTCACGGCACACCGCCAGCACCTCGGCCAGCACGGCGCGGGTGTCACGCGGGTCGATCACGCCGTCGTCCAGCACATAGGCGCTGGTGGTGAACACGCTCATCTGGCGGTCAAAACGGTCGATGATGTTGCGCGACATCGCGTCCAGCTTGGCGTGGTCCACCTCGCCTTTGCGGCGCATGCCGGCCTCGGTGACGATGCGCATGGTGCCGGCGGCTTGTTCGCCGCCCATCACGGCGGTTTTGGCATTGGGCCAGCTGAAGCAGAAGCGCGGATGGAAGCCCCGCCCGCACATGCCGTAGTTGCCTGCGCCAAACGACGCACCGCAATACAACGTGATTTGCGGCACCGTGGCGTTGGTCACCGCCTGGATCATCTTGGAGCCGTGTTTGATCATGCCGGCCTCCTCATAGGCCTTGCCCACCATGAAGCCGGTGGTGTTGTTGAGGTAGAGGATGGGTGTGCGCGACTGGCAACAGGCCTGGATGAAGTGCGTGGCCTTGGTGGCACCAGCCGGGTCGATCGGCCCGTTGTTGGTGATGATGCCCAGTGGCCAGCCCTCCAGCCGGATGTGGCCGCACACCGTGGCCGGGCCGTAGTGTTCGCCAAACTCCAAAAACGCCGAGCCATCGGCGATGCGGGCAATCACCTCTTTCATGTTGACCGGCCGCTTGTGGTCCATCGGCATCACGCCCAGCAGCTCTTCAGCCGCGTAGCGTGGTGGCTGGAAGCTGCGCGCGGCGGCAGGTGCGCGCGGCCAGTCGATGTTGGCCAAAATCTCGCGGGCAATGCGCAGCGCGTCGCGGTCGTCCTCGGCCATGTAGTCGCCCAGGCCGGACACGCTGGTGTGCATCTCGGCGCCACCCAGTTCCTCCTCGGTGGCCACCTCGCCGGTGGCGGCCATCAGCAGCGGCGGGCCGGCCAAAAAAGCCCGCGACCGGCCACGCACCATCACGATGTAGTCGGACAAGCCGGTCTGGTACGCACCGCCAGCGGTGGATGAGCCGTGGGTAACGGTGACCACCGGCAGGCCGGCGGCCGACATGCGTGCCAGGTTGCGGAAGATGTTGCCGCCACGCACAAACTCCTCCACCCGGTAGGCCATCAGGTTGGCGCCGGCGCTTTCCACCAGTTGCACATAGGGCAGCTTGTTGTCCAGCGCCAGCTCTTGCACCCGCAACTGCTTGTCCAAGCCCATGGGCTGCAGCGCACCGGCGTCAATGCCCGAATCGGACACGCTGACCATGCAGCGCACTCCCGACACAAAACCGATGCCGGCGATGACACCACCCCCCGGCGCGCTTTTGTCCAGGTCGGGGTTGTCCAGCCCCAGGCCGGCCAGGGTGGACAGCTCCAGAAACACCGTGCCGGGGTCCAGCAGCAGCGCCAGGCGCTCGCGTGGCAGCAGTTGGCCGCGCTTCTCGAAGCGCGGGCGTGACGCTGCCGATTTGCTGGCCGTGTAGTGCTCATACCGCCTGACCCGCTGGATCAGGGCCAGCATGCCGTCGCGGTTGGCACTGAAGCTGTCGCTGCTGGGCGAGAGGGTGGATTCGATGTGGGCCATGGCAGGTGCAAAGTGGGTGCCGCCAGCGTAGGCAGCGTGTGCGGTGGGGTCTTGCGGCAACTGGCTGATGCCCTGCGCCACCGGGCCTGCGCTGTCACTTGTCTGCATCAACCCCGCAGCGTGACCCGGTGTTTGTTGAGCAAGGCCACCGGCGCGTAAGACAGCTTGGTCTGGCGGAAGTTGGCCAGCCCCAGGTCTTGCTCGAAATTGAGCCACTGCAGGCCGGGGTCACTGCAGGCGTAGTGCTGAAACATGTGCTGGTACAGGCCTTTGAAGGCCGGCAAGGCCTTGGCAAAACGCAGCACCGCCACACCGGGGCGGATGCGCTGCGCCAGCACAAAGCCCGCCGCGTGGCCACCGATATGGAACATCCAGCCGTCCAGGCCCAGCGTGCCGGCCAGTGCCAGCGCCTCCAGGCAGGGCCCGTCATCGGTCTCACCGGCTTGTTTGCCTTTGTCGTCCAGCCAGCCGGCCAACACTTGCGCCGCTTCTGCCGCCAGGGTTTCTGAATAACGCACAGCCTGCACGGCATGGGCCGCCAGCAGTTGCTTGACCAGATTGCGCTTTTTTTGCAGCAGCATGCCCCGGTAGTGGCGGAACTGCTCGGCGCTGTACAGGTAATCCGCATCGTCACGCGACTGGCTGAGCGCAAACCGCGCCGGGTCCAGCCGGGCGGCTTGG
>JAYVLI010000092.1:0-20587 GCA_043759535.1 Betaproteobacteria bacterium
CAGGGCGACCCTGACCTGCGCCAGTACGACACGCTGATCATCGACGAGGCGCATGAGCGCAGCCTGAACATCGATTTCCTGCTGGGCTATCTGCGGCAATTGCTGCCGCGCCGGCCGGATTTGAAGATCGTCGTCACCTCGGCCACCATCGACGCCGACCGGTTTGCGCGGCACTTCGAGTCGATTCGCGGGCCCGCGCCGGTGATCCAGGTGAGTGGGCGTTTGTTTCCGGTAGAGCAGCGCTGGGCACCCTTCGAGGAGAAGCGTGAATACGGCCTGGACGAGGCGATTGCCGACGCAGTGGACGCGCTGTGGCACGGTGGCACAGCCGGCGATATCCTCGTTTTTCTGCCCGGTGAACGGGAGATCCGCGACGCGGCGGACCATCTGCGCAAACACCTTGCACAGCAGCACAAGGGCGGCCCACAGCCGCAAATCCTGCCGCTGTTTGCGCGCTTGTCACAAGCCGAGCAAGAGGCGGTGTTTGAGGTGGGCAACGGCCGGCGCATCGTGCTGGCCACCAACGTGGCCGAGACCTCGCTCACCGTGCCGGGCATCCGCTACGTCATCGACAGCGGCCTGGCCCGTGTCAAGCGCTACAGCTACCGCACCAAGGTTGAGCAGTTGCAGGTCGAGCCCATCAGCCAGGCCGCGGCCAACCAGCGCGCCGGGCGCTGTGGGCGGGTGGCGAACGGGATTTGTATTCGCCTGTACGACGAAAAAGATTTCAACAGCCGGCCCAAGTTCACCGACCCCGAGATCTTGCGCAGCAGCCTGGCCGGCGTGATCCTGCGCATGAAGGCGCTGCGCCTGGGCCAGGTGGAAGACTTTCCGTTTTTGGAGGCGCCGCGCCCCAAGGCCATTGCCGACGGTTATGACCTGCTGGGTGAGTTGGGCGCGGTGGACGATGACAACGAGCTGACATCCATCGGCAAAGAGCTGAGCCGCCTGCCGCTGGACCCCCGCGTTGGCCGCATGATTTTGGCCGCGCGTGACCGGGAAGCGCTGAGTGAGGTGCTGATCATCGCCAGCGCGCTGAGCGTGCAAGACGTGCGGGACCGGCCGATGGAGGTGGCGCAAGCGGCGGACGAAAAACACAAGAAGTTCGACGACGAGAAGTCGGAGTTCATGGGCTATTTGAAGCTGTGGCAGTGGATTGAAGAAGGCCGGGGTGTGCATGGCCACCCTGTTGGCCACTCAGCCGGCAAACCCGCAACTGCAGCGGCAGGCCAGGGTGCAACAACCAGTGTCAGCCCCCGCATCGACAGCCACAAGCTCAGCAACCGCCAGCAAGAGCAGCGCCTGCGCGACAGCTTTGTCAACCCGCGCCGGGTGCGCGAATGGCGCGACATCCACAGCCAACTGCACACCGTGGTGGCCGAGCAAGGCTGGCGCCTGAACGGTAGTGCCGCCACTTATGAGCAAATCCACTTGGCCATGCTGGCCGGCCTGCTGGGCAACATCGGTTGCAAATCGGACGATGAAGACTGGTACCTGGGTGCGCGCGGCATCAAGTTTTGGCGCCACCCCGGCGCCCACCTCAGCAAAAAGCCTGGCCGCTGGCTGATCAGCGCCGATCTGGTGGACACCACCAAGCTGTACGGCCGGGGCCTGGCCGGCATTGAGCCGCAGTGGATACCGGGTGTGGCCGGGCATTTGCTCAAGACGCAATTGCTGGAGCCGCACTGGGAGAAAAAAGCCGCTGAAGTGGTGGCCCTGCAGCGCGCCACGCTGTACGGCATCGTGATCTACAACAACCGGCGGGTGAACTTTGGCAATGTGGACCCGCGCGGCGCGCGTGAGATCTTCATCCGCAGCGCGCTGGTGGAAGACGACTGGGACAGCAACCTGCCCTTTATCAGCCACAACCGCAAGCTGCTGGCGCAAGTGCAAGAGCTGGAGCACAAAAGCCGCCGGCAAGACGTGCTGGTGGACGACGCGCTGATCTACGCGTTTTACGACCAGTTGCTGCCGGCCGATGTGTTTTCAGGCGCCACGCTGGAGCGCTGGATCAAGTTTGAGAGCCGCGCCAACCCCAAAGTGCTGCAACTCACCCGCGATGAGCTGATGCGCCATGAGGCGGCCGGCATCACCGGCAGCGCCTTCCCAAAAATGCTGCGCCTGGGCGGGGTGGATTGCGCGGTGGCTTATCTGCACGAGCCGGGTGATACCAAAGACGGCGTGACGGTGACGGTGCCCATCTACGCGCTGAACCAGGTCAGCGATGAGCGCTGTGAATGGTTGGTGCCCGGCATGCTGGCTGGCAAGATCACCGCGCTGCTCAAAAGCCTGCACCAGCGGCCGCGCTCCCGCCTGGTGCCGCTGCCCGACTTTGTGGCCGAGTTCATTGCCAGCCACCCGTTTGGCGATGGCGCGCTGATGGACGTGCTGCTCAAGGCCGTGCGCGAGCGCAGCCAGATTGCCGTGCAGCGCAACGACTTCAAGCTCGACATGCTGCAAGCCCATTTGTTCATGAACTTCCGGGTGGTGGATGAACACGGCCGGCAGTTGGGCCTGGGCCGGCATCTGGCCACCTTGAAGGCCGAGTTGGGCGGCCAGGCGCGCTCTGCATTCCAGGCCTTGGCGGCGTTGAAGATGGGCACGGTGTCCGCCGCAGCACCCACTGCGCCGGCACCCGCTACACCAGCAGCCGGTGGTGCCCGCCGGGTCGAGAAGGCCGCAGCACCGGCCGCCCCCGCCACGCCCCCGGCCCCACCCGCGCGCCACACGGCCTGGACTTTTGGTGAGCTGCCCGAGCTGATGGAAATTCACCAGGCCGGCCAGGTGCTGATCGGCTTCCCGGCGCTGATGGACAAGGGCACGCATGTGGAAATTGAGGTGTTTGACGAGCCCGCCGGTGCCGCTGCCAAACACCGCGCGGGTCTGCGCCGGCTGGTGGCGCTGGCCATCAAAGAGCCACTCAAATACCTGGAAAAAAATATCCCCGATCTGGTGAAGATGGCCACGCTGTACATGCCGCTGGGCAGTGCCGATGAGTTGCGCAGCCAGATCATTGACCTGGCGCTGGACCGGGCGTTTTTGGCGGAGCCGCTGCCCACCAGCGCGGCTGATTTCAACCGCCGCATCACCGAAGGCCGCAGCCGCTTGAACTTGATTGCCCAAGAAGTGGCGCGGCTGGCCGGGCTGATCTTGATCGACTACAACGCCGCCCAGCGCAAGTTGAAAGACGCCCGTCCGCCCAAAGAAGTGGCGGACGACGTGGCCGCGCAACTGCAGCGCCTGATGCCCAAACGGTTTTTGCCGCAAGCGCCGTTTGCGCAACTGCAGCACTACCCGCGTTACCTCAAAGCCATCACCCTGCGGCTGGACAAACACCGCGCTGACCCGGCCCGTGATGCCGTGCGCCTGGCCGAGCTGCGCCCGCTGGAGACCCGCTACGTGCGCCGCTTGGCTGAGCAAAAAGGCGTGGCCGATGCGCGGTTGGACGAATACCGCTGGTTGGTGGAGGAACTGCGCGTCAGCTTTTTTGCGCAAGAGCTGCGCACACCGCAGCCGGTGAGTGCCAAGCGCCTGGAAAAGGCATGGGCTCAATTGTCCAGTTGAGTTGGCAGCAGGGCTGGTGGCAGGCCTGCCAGAAACGCGTCGTAGTCGGCGCAAAACTGCGCGGTCAGCTCAAAGTAGGGCAGGGCGCCGGTGGGGTAGACCGTCAAGCGGTTGCCGGGCCGGCTGGTGATCAAGGCCTTCTGCTCGTAGTCCACAAAATCACCCCGCACACCGTGCGACAGCCACACCGGGCATGGCACCTGGTCGTACACCGTGTGGATGTCAGCTGAAAACAGGCCACCCGAGACAAACACAAACGGCGCGTACATCGCACCCGGTGCCTGGGCGCTGGCCACAGCGTCCAGCCACATCTGGGTGTCAATGGCCTTGCTGCCCCAGGTGCGCTGCAAAAAATAGCGCACCACCGCTGGCTTGGTCAGTTGCCTGAAGAGTGCTGGCCCCCAGCCCGGGCCGTGCAGCGCTGCCAGCAGCCAGGGCATGCTGCGGGTGCTGCCGAGCGCGCCACGCAAGGTACGCCGGCCGGCCAGGCCGGTGGGGCTGACGAGTGCCAGGCTGCGCAGCCGGGCCGGTGCCTCAGCTGCTGCGCGGGCCAAAAACTCACAGCCCAAGGACACGGCCAGTGCGTCCACCGGTGTGGCGCCGCAGTCCCGCTGGATCAAGGCCAGCGTGGCATGCAGGGCGTCGGTCATCAGGCGCGGTGAATAGGCCCTGTCACCGCGCTGTGATCCACCAAAGCCCGGCAGATCGACCGAATACACCGTGCGGCTGGCGCTGTAGTGGGCATGCAGTGGACGCACCTCGGCAACCGAGGCGGTGGCATTCATGCTGTGGACCAGCAACAGCGGCTGGCTGCGGCCCGGACTTTGGCCACCACGCCAAACAGCCAGGCCACCGGCCGCGCTGTCCAGCAGGATGCGTTCACCGGTGAGCGGCAGGGGCTGGTCAGTGGGCATGGCATGCAGCTTTGGTGGTGGGTGCTACCCAGTGTGCCATTGCGCACACAGCCAATGGGTCGGACCGCCGCCATGCCACGCCGTGGGCCGGTGTCTGGCGGGGGTGCAGGCCGTCCACCAGGCTGTCCACCGGACCGGTGCTTGCCGTGCTTGATGCTTGTTATGCGTGACGGCTGCAAAACGTGACATCTGTCAGCGATTCGCAGGCAGTTTGTTGGCCATCGAGGGTCAAGTCCAGGTGTCGGCCCACCGATACCAAGAGGCGGGCAAGACGGCCTGCTTGGCTGGCGCGCATTGGCAAGGCCAATTTGGGCCGGGCCATGCTGCCGGGTGCCCGCGCATTGAACACAACAACGGAGTCGTGCATCGTGAGTGACATGTCTGCAGGCCAGGATGCGCTTGACCAGCTGGACGATCGGGTGCGCCGTCTGGGCGCCACCTTGTCCGCGCTGGGCTGGGACGTGGCCTTGCACCAGTTGGCAGATGAACTGCCCGACGCCAGCCAGCGCCTGGTGCATGTGGGGCAACTGACTGAAAACGCCGCCACCAAGGTGCTGAACCTGGTGGACGCTGCCCAACCGCAGTGCCAGACCGCCGCCACCGAGGCCGAGCAATTGGCCGAGCGTTTGACTGGCCTGCACAACCATACTGACCTGGGTGTGGGTGAGGCGCGCGCCGCGCTGGCCGAAGCCGCTGACCTGCTGCGCCACCAGGCCGGTGTGGCGCGTGGCCAGGCCTCCGCGCTGACCGACATCATGATGGCGCAGGACTTTCAAGACCTGTCTGGCCAAGTGATCAAAAAAGTGGTGGTGATCATCGGCAACGCCGAGCAGCAACTGCGTCAGATGTTGTCGCAAAGCGAGGGCCTGGCCCCGCTGGCCAAGATCATGGGCACCACGGACAAACTGGAAGGCCCACAAGTGCCAGCCAAGGCGGTGGCCCAAGAAGACGTGGACGACTTGCTGGCCTCGATGGGGTTTTAGAACCGCCGCTGCGCCGGTGCGGTCAACACCGGTTCAGGCCAGCAGCAGCTCCAGCGCCCGGTCCATGCCACCGGCTTCAATCGAGATCATGGCCTGGGCTCGCACCGCAGGTTTGCCGTGGTAGCAGATGGACAGGCCGGCCTCGCGCATCATCGGCAAGTCATTGGCGCCGTCACCCACCGCAATGGCCTGGGCCGCGCTGATGCCCAGCAGCTCACACACCTCCAGCAGCACCCGGCGTTTTTCAAGGCCGTCGCAAATGTCGCCCCAGGGCCGCTGCACCAGCCGGCCGGTGAGCACACCGTGCTCGATTTCCAGCACATTGGCGCGCGCAAAGTCCAGCCCCAGCCGGTGCCGTACCGGCTCTGAGAAATAGGTGAAGCCACCCGACACCAGCAGCGTCTTCAGGCCCGCCACCTGGCAGGCCGCCACAAACTGCTGCACCCCCGGGTTGAGCTGCAGTTTGTGCGCCACCACAGCCGCCAGCGCGGCCTCGGGCACCCCTTGCAGCAGGGCCACGCGGCGGCGCAGGCTGTCTTTGAAGTCGGTGATCTCGCCGCGCATGGTGGCCTCGGTGATGGCGGCCACCGCGTCGCGCCGGCCGGCGGCGGCGGCAATTTCGTCCACGCATTCAATGTTGATCAGCGTGGAATCCATGTCGAATGCCACCAGCTTGAAACCCCGCAGCGGCAGCGGCGGCGTGATGCCCCGGACGAACAGACCAGGCGCAAATTCCTGGACAGGCGCGGCGGCGGCGTGGGGCTGGGGCGTGTGGTCTGGCGCGTGGTCTGGTACGGCTTCTGGCATGGCGGGGGGATGTTACCCGGGGCCCTTTGGCGTCATGCTGTCTGCAAAATGCCGCATCCCCTCACCCTGAAAGCCTGCCATGTCTGACCCCCTGGTGCTGGTCACCACCCAAGGCGCTGTGCGCACCCTCACGCTCAACCGGCCGGCCGCGTTGAACAGCTTGACCGCCGCCATGCATGGGCAATTGCACGCTGCGCTGGACGCTGCTGCGCTGGATGACGCGGTGCGCTGCGTCGTCATCACCGGTGCTGGCCGGGGCTTTTGCGCCGGCCAGGATTTGAACGACGAGGGCATGGGCACCAACGGCCAGCCGGCGGATGTGGAGGGCGTGGTCGAGAGGTTGTACAAACCGCTTGCGCTGCGCATCCGCAGCATGCCGGTGCCGGTGGTGGCCATGGTCAACGGCGTGGCGGCGGGTGCCGGCGCCAATATTGCGCTGGGCTGCGACATTGTGGTGGCGGCGCGCTCGGCCAGCTTCATCCAGGCGTTTTCCAAGATCGGCCTCGTGCCGGATGGTGGCGGCACCTGGCTGCTGCCCCGTCTGGTGGGCCGCGCCCGCGCCATCGGCCTGACCATGCTGGGCGACAAGCTGCCGGCTGAAGAAGCCGCCGCGATGGGCATGATCTGGCGCTGTGTGGACGATGCCGCGCTGCACGGCACCACCCTGGCCCTGGCTGCCCGCCTGGCCGGCCTGCCCAGCGCCGCATTGGCCGCCACCCGCAACATCATTGATGCCGCCATGCCGATGGACTATGCCCAGGCCCTGAGCCAGGAGGCCAGGGTGCAAGGCCAGATGAGCCGGGGCAGGGATTTTGCGGAGGGTGTGGCGGCCTTCCTGCAAAAACGCGCGCCGGTGTTCAAAGACCGTTGAGCTTGGTGCTGCAGGTCAATGCACCGGCATGAAGGACAGCTCGAACGCCCGCTCTACCAGCCACAGCAGCGCCACTGCGCCCACCAGCACCGAGCCGCCGCGCAGCACCACCGGTGCGTACCAGGCGCGCTGGCGCAGTGCGTAGGCCAGTGGCAGCAGCGCTGCCACCACCGCCAGTTGGCCCGCCTCCACACCCAGATTGAAGGCCAGCAGCGTGGGCAGCAGGCCACCGGCTGGCACGCCCAGGTCGTCAATGGCCGAGGCCAGGCCAAAACCATGCAGCAAGCCGAAGGCAAACGCGGCCTGCCAGCGCCGCGCCGGTGCTGCCGCCAGCAGGTTGAGCCCGGCGGCCAGCAGCACCGACGCGGCGATCATGGCCTCAGTAAAGCGCGGCGGCAGGCTGACCCAGTGCAGCGCCGCCGCACTGAGGGTGATGGAGTGGGCCAGGGTGAAGGCGGTGACCACCTTCAACACGTCCACCAACACCGGCCGCCAGCCGCCAGCGCCTGGGTGCCCAGCGGTGGTGGCTGCGCCCACCAACACCGCCGGCAGCAGCAGGCACAGCAAAAACAGCAGGTGGTCCGGCCCGGTCCAGATGTGCCAGATGCCCGAGCGCACATCGGCCACCAGCCGCAGCCAGCGCCCGGGCGCACGCAGCGCAAACACCTGGCTGGGGCTGTTGGCGGTGAACACGGCTGGCCGCACCAGGTTGCCCACCTGCAGCCGCAACAGGCCTTGGTGGCGTGGGTCAGTGGCCATCAGCAAGTGGTAGTCCACCGTCAATTGCGCGGGTGCGGTTGGGCATTGGCCGGCCAGTTGCAATTGCAGCACCAGGCCGGCGGGCTGTTGCAGCAGCGCTTGGTGGGTGACTTGCCGGCTGCACGGTTGATCGTCACCGCGCAGTTGCAGCGTGGCCAGCAGGTGTGCCGCCAGGCCGGGGCGCGCTTGCAACCAGGCCTGGCCAGCCGCCAGGGTTTCGGACGCGGGGTCGGGCTGCCTGGCGGTGATCGGGTTGGCGGCCATCTGGTCAGCGGCCATCTGGTCAGCGGCCATCAAGTCATGCAGGCCGATCTGCCAGGTGCCGGTGATCTGGCCGTCTTGCAGTGCCAGCGCCAGTTGGCTCTCACTGCTGCGGTGTGCGTTGGCCATCCCCATCGGTAACAGCAAGGCCAACGCCAGCAGCCCCGCTGCTGCGCGCCTGCTGCAGGTCATGGTGCGGATGCGGCCGGGCTGGGCGCGGCCAGCAGCGTCAGCAGCCCGGTGGCGTGGTAGTTGGGGACCGTGACCACCTGCCGCGTCTGCGGCACCTGCACATACCGGCTCAGGCCATCGGGCGCCACGTCGCCCAGCTCCAGGGTGATCAACACCCGGCCATCCTGGCCGTGGATCAACACGATCAGCGCCGGGTTGGCCAGGCCCCAGCCGGCCAGGCGGGCGGGGAGGGAGATGTCAATCGGCAGGATGCGCTCGATGCGCGCCCGGGCCAGCACCGCCAGCACGCTGCCAATGCGCTGGTCTGCCGCCGGGCTGCTGCGGTGGGTGTGGTTGCTGGCCTCATCCGCAAGCGCCGCGTGTTGCAGCCACTGGCCAGCGCTGTCGCGCTCAAAGCGTTGCCGCGCGCCTTGGTGCAGCAGCTCCACCACCGCCCAGTCGGCCAGCGGTGCGCTGATGAGCGGCGTGCCGGGTTGTTCATCGGCATCCACCGTGCGCACTGCCGGGTGCTGCAGTTGCCAGGCAATGAAGCCCAGCGCGGCCAGCAGCAGGGCCAGCCAGGCCAGGGCGCGGCGCATGCGGCTGCCCATGCTCAGCCGCGCCGCCGCCGCCACCAGGCCAGCAGCGCCAGGCCCAGCGCCAGCGTCGGCATCACCAGGGTGCTGACGATGAAGGTGGCGCGCATCTGGGTGTTGCTCATCTGCACCCGGGGCAGCTCGTAATTGCGCGGGGTGATGTCGATCAGCCGGTCTTGCTCGGCCAGGTAACTCACCGCGTTGAGGAACAAGGCGCCGTTGCCCAGCACGTGGAAGAAGGAGTTGCTGGCGAAGTCACCATCACCGATCAACACCAGCTCGGCACGCCGCTCAGGCCCACCGGTGGCCAGCGGTGCCAGCTTGCGGGTGGCCAGCGCGGCGATGGTCTGCACACCGGTATCGGGTGGTTTGGCGCCCGGCTTGGTGGCGTCTGGGATGGCCTCACTGCGGGCCGCGTCGCTGGTCTGCACCAGCGGGGTCAGCCGCACCTCAATGCCGCTGCTGACCGCCGCGCGCGCCGGCAATGGCGCGATGGACGCCGCACCGGGGTAAAAGGTCAAGGCCAGATTGCGGGTGATCTTGTGTTTGGGATAGCTGGACACGGCGGGTGTGGCCGCGTCGGTCCAGTAGTGGCTTTTGTCGTCCAGCACCAGGCGGCGCTCCACCTGCATGCGGAACTCGGCCAGCAACGGGCCCAGCCCGCTGGCCACAAACGGATCTAACAGCGCGATCAGCCGGCCGCCGGCCAGCGCCCACTGGCGCAGTTGCTCTACTTCAGCCGCCTCAAACGCCTGCTGCGGCGCGGCGATGATCACCACGGTGCAGCCATCCAGCTGGCCCGGGCCACGCACCAGCGCCACGGTGCGCACGCTGTAGCCCAAGGTCTGCAGCGCGTCACGCGCCAGGCCCATGCCGTGGCGCTCTTGCAGCAGCAGGGTGCGGCCACCCGAGCTGTGCGAGTGGCCGCTGCCCATCTCGCCCTCAAAGTGGTCATGGGTGGACAAGCTCATCGGGTCGGCCTCCACATGGCCCTCGGTGAAGCACACCGTCTGGCTGCCTTGGGCGGTGACGCGGATCAGGCCGTTGGTGAAATCTGTCTCCGAGCCGCCGTTGACCACCACCCGGCGCCCGGCCGATTCAAAAATGGCCGTGCCGGCAAACTGCACCTGCTGGCGCCGGGCTTCGGCCGGGGCCAGGGCCGGATCAAACGCCAACAAGGTGATCTGCGGCGCCGTAGCGGCGTACTGCTTGAGCAGGGCCAACGCGTCGGCCATCTCCTTGCTGCGCAGGTCGTGAAAGAAGGTGACTTGCACCGGCGCAGCCAGCGTGGCCAGCACCTGGCGGGTTTGCGGGCCGATGGAATAGACACCGCCGCTGGTCAAGTCCAGCCGCTGCGGGTGGCCCACCACCCAGATGTTGAGGGCCGCAGCGCAGGCCAGCAGCGCGGCGGCCGGCAGCAGCAGGGCCAAGCGGGACAGCCACCTGTTGTTCATGCCCGCCGCGCCTTCAAACCCAGCGTGGTCAGCCCCAGCGCCACCGCCAGCACGCTCAAAAAATACACCACCGTGCCCAGGTTGATCACACCCCGGATCACGTCCACGTAATGCACCGAAAACGACAGGTGCAAAAACAGCCCACGCAGGCCAGGCACCGCGTCCAGTGACGACGCGTAATCGGCAAACCACAGCAGCGTGAGCAGGCCCCAGGTCAGCAGCGCGGCCACAATCTGGTTGCTGGTGAGCGACGACACCAGCATGCCCACGCCCATGAAGGCCGCGCCCAGCAGCGTGATGCCGATGTAGCCACCCAGGATGGGCCCCAGGTCAGGCTGGGCATACAACACCAGCGGCAGCACGGCGGTGGTGGTGCCGGCCAGCATGATCAGCAACATCACAAACGCAGCGGCAAACTTGGCCAGCACGATCTGCCATTCGGCCAGCGGCAGCGACAGCAGCAGCTCCATCGTGCCGTTTTTGTTCTCCTCGGCAAACACCCGCATGGTCAGCAGCGGCATCACCAGCAACAGCAGCAAGCTCATGTTGTGAAAGCTGCCCACCATCTGCGCCACGTTGACGAAGAACAGCCCGAAGCTGAAAAACCAGCCGGTGAGCGCCCAGAACACCGCCAGCAGCACAAAGGCGATTGGGGTGGCAAAGTATTCACGCAGTTCTTTGATGAACAGGGCGTTGACAGCGGAGAGGACGGACCGCGCGCTCATGGTGTTGCAGTCGCGGTTGCGGTTGCGGTTGCGGTTGCGGTTGCACTTTCAGTTTCCCGCTGCATCGCGGCGATGAAGCGGTCTTCCAGGCTGGCGCGGTGGACCTGCAGCGCCAGCAACTGGCCACGTGCCAGCACCGCCCGCGCCAGCGCATCGGCCACCTGCGGGCTGGCGCTGGTGCAGTGGCACAGCAGGCTGCCACCGGCGTCGGTGTCTTGGCGGCAATGCACCGCGCTGATGCCCGGCACAGCGGCCAGCAGCGCGGTGGCATCGGCCACCGACAAGCCGGCCAGCCGCACGTCGAGCTGCGGTGTGGGTGCAGCATCGCCCAGCGCTACCGTGCGGCCCTGGTGCAGCACCAGCACCCGGTCGCACAGGGCGGCCACCTCTTGCATCAAATGGCTGCAGAACAGCACCGCCCGGCCCTGACTGCCAGCGCGGATCAGGTGGCGTGCCTCCACCATTTGCACCGCGTCCAGGCCGTTGGTGGCCTCGTCCAGCAGCAGCACCTCGGGGTTGGCCAAGGTGGCCTGGGCCAGGCCCACCCGCTGGCGGTAGCCTTTGGACAAGGTGCCGATGATCTTGCGCGCCACGCCAGTCAGCGCGTAGTCGGCCATGGCCTGGTCCACCGCATGCCGCCGCGCCGGGCCGCGCAGGCCTTTGGCAGCGGCCACAAAGTCGAGATAGTCAGCCACCCGCAGGGCGTCGTACAGCGGCGGTTTTTCAGGCAGGTAGCCGATGTGCCGGCGTGCCGCCAGCGAGCCCGCACCCACCGTCTGGCCGCACACCCGCACCGCACCGGTGTCGGGCGACAAAAAACCGGCAATCAACCGCAGCGTAGTGGTTTTGCCGCAGCCATTGGGGCCCAGCAGGCCGACGATCTCACCCGGCTGCACCTGGAAGCTGACGCCTTGCAGCACGGGCTGTGCGCCATACCGTTTGCGCACATCGACAAATTCAATACCGGGTCGTGCTGGCGGAGACACAGACATAGACACAGGCGGAGGGCTTGATAGCGGTGGCACAACAGGGTGGTGCGGCTTGCCGGTTGGCAGCGCACAAAAAACAACCCGCCGAAGCGGGTCATGCAGCAACAACCCGCCGTGGCGGGTCAGGCACGCAGCTTATTCAAACACCTTGCCTTTGTGGGCCTCGTACTGCGCTGGCTCATGGCTGTACCAAAGCTGGCCGTTGCGGGTGTCGCGCAGGTTCTTCAATTTGTCGATGGCTTTCATCGAATCCTTGGCGCTCCAGGTGATGCCGGGCACCACGCCTTTTTCGTTCTCGGCGGTGTACACCGCGTCGCCCGACATGATCACGTAGCCGGTCTTGGGCAGCTTGAGCATCAATGACTGGTGGCCTTGTGTGTGGCCTTTGGTGTCGAGGATGGTGACGCTGCCGTCACCAAACAAGTCAAAGTCACCGGTCAACTCCATGAAGTCAAAGTCACGTGTGGTGTCAAAGTCTTTCAGCACAAAGGCGGCGCGCTGGAACTTCTCAGGCCACCAGGCGTTTTTCAGCTCAGCGTTTTGCACCACATGCTTGGCAGCAGGAAACAGTTTGATGTTGCCGGCATGGTCAAGATGGAAGTGCGAGTAGATGACGTACTTGACATCGGCCGCCTTGAAGCCGAGTTTTTCCAGCTGCTTGTCGATCACCTCTTCACGCGACTGGCGGTGGTTGAAGGCCGAGCACAAACCAGCGCCCCAGTACGACGCACAACCACCATCGGACACCGCCACATTGACGCCGGTGTCAAACACCATCAGCCCCCGCGGGTGCTGGATGATGTGCATGGTGACCGGTGCGTTGACCTTGGTGCCCACGCCACTCATGGCGGTTAAAAAGCCCTTGTCCAGCTCCAGAAAACCGCTGCTGACTTGCCACAGCTTGATGGACTGGGCGCTTGCCGACAGGCTGGCCAGGCACAAGGCGGTGGCTGCGGCGGCGGTGGCCAGGGTCTTGAACAGACGGGTGCGCATGGGGTCTCCTCGGGCTGCATGGTTGTGGTGTGGACAACGAAACACCAGCGGCAAGCCGCGTCTGGCGAACCCATCAAGTCTGCCACCGCAGTGGCCCAACATCCAGCGGCCACAGGCCCGTGTTTGCGAGCATGGCCGGCCTGGGCCGGCTGTGTCAACCGGGTGCAGTGGCAGCCGTGCCGGCAGCCGAACCTGCGGCAGAAGCTGCAGCGGCATGCGCGTCGGCCACCAGCAAATCCACCAGATCACGCGCAAACAAGGGCAGGGCGGCCAGACTGCGCACACACACCTGCATGCGGCGCAGCGCCCACTCATCGGCCAGCGGCACGGTGTCAATGGCCATCACCTGGGCATGGCGGCGCGCTGCCGAGCCGGGCAGGATGGACACACCCACACCGGCTTCCACCATGCGGCAGGCGGCTTCAAAATTGCCCACCTCGATGCGGGTGGGCAGCACCCGGTGCAACTGGTCACAGGCCTGGCGCAAAAACGCATGGATGGCGCTGGCCGGGTGCAGGCCCACATGGTCCAGGTCCAGCGTGTCGGCAAAGGCCACCGGGGCGCTGCCCACCAGCGCATGGCCACGCGGCACCACCAGCACCAGCGCATCTTGCCGGTAGGGGATGGTCTCCAGGTTGTCGGTGCGCACCGCGCCGGCCACGATGCCGATGTCGGTCTGGCCCTCGGTCACGGCACGCACGATGTCGTGGCTGAGCCGCTCACGCAGGTCGATGTTCACATCGGGGTGGGTCTGCAGATAAGTGCGCAGCACCGGCGGCAAAAACTCACCCAGCGCGGTGGTGTTGGCAAACACCCGTAAGTGGCCTTTGATGCCTTTGGCAAAGCTCTGCAGGTCACCGCGCAAGTGCTCGATCTGGCCCAGCACCAGCCTGGCGTGATGCACAAAAGCCTGGCCGGGCGGCGTGAGGGTGACACCCTGGCTGGTGCGGTACAGCAGCTTGGCGCCGATGCTTTCTTCCAGGTTCTTGACCCGGGTGCTGGCGGCCGGAAGGCTCATGTGCGAGGCCTCGGCGCCACGGGTCAGGCCATTGGCCTCGGCAATGCGCACCATCAGACGCAGGTCAACCAGGTCAAAGTGCATGGACATGGCGGTGATTGTCTACCGCACTGGCGCTGCCAGCCGGCCTCAGCCGCCGTTGCGCATGGCCGCGGAGAAGTCTTTGCCGATCTTGAAGATGCCGCTGATGCGCACCGCCGGCACACCGTCGGCACAGATCAGGCCCTGGCCAAACACCATGCTGCGGGTGATGCGCAGCACGTCGGCCTCACCAGTCAGCCAGGCGCCCAGCGGGGCAGGCGCCAGGTAGTCGAGTTGCAGGCTGATGGTGGGCAAAAATTTGTGGCCGATCTCGGGCGCTTTGCGGTGGATGCACATGGGCAGCACCATGTCGCCAAAACTGGCCAGCATGCCACCGTGGCAGGTGTTCATCGGGTTGCAGTGGCGTGCCTCCACCCGCATGCCAAGCTGCACCAGCGCGCCTTCATGGCGCAGGTAGAGCGGGCCGTTGATGCCGATGAAATCACCGCCCACACCCAGCAGCATGGGCCTGAAGCCGTCGGGCACCGCAATGGCTTCACGCTGCACGGTGAAGTTGCCGCCGGGCGCGGCGCTCACTGGGCTACCTTCGTGCTGCGCACTGCGGAATTCGCCCTGGGGGCGGCCCGGCGGGCTTGTGCGCCAAGCCCGGTGCTGGTGGCGGCGTGTTGCGCGGCGTGGGCCGGGGCTTCGCGGTCCACATCGGCCAAAAAGTCAGCCTGCGCCTCCAGTGTCTGCGGTTGCGCCATGCTGCTTAGCCAGCGCGGGTAGTGCCGCTCAAAATCCTGCACGATCAGCGCCAACGGCAGGTCATCAAATGTGCCGCGCTGGTGGATGTATTCCATGTGCCGGTTGCCTGACGCATCAAACGCGTGGTAGATCGAATCAGACAGACCGTCAAAGTCCAGCGGCAGCAGGCCAAATTTTTGGCACAGGCTCAAGTTGAAGGCCGGGGTGGCTTTGCGCCAGGCGCCGTCCAACCAGATCTCGGTGTAGCCGTGCCAGTAAAACGTGTCGGTCTCCATGCTTTGGCGCATGCGGGCTGTGCTGAGGTGGTTGAGCACATCGGCAAAGCCCAGCCGGGCAGGGATGCCGGCAGCGCGGCACACCGCTGCCAGCAAAGTGGCCTTGGGCACACACCAGCCGTAGCCCTGGGCCAGCACGGTGCTGGCGCGCATGCCCTGGGGCGACAGGTCACAGCGGTAGGGGTCATAACGGAAGCCGTCACGCACCGCCAGGGCCAGTGCCACGGCCTGGGCGCGTGGGCTGCTGCCCGGGCCGCTGCTGTGCGCATGCTGCTGCGCAAAGGCGATGACGGCGGGGTGGTCGCTGTTGATCAGCGCGGTGGGTGCCAGAGTGGCCGGGCTGGGGTTGGGCTGCATGTTCTTGTCCTCTTGATTTCAGTTTCGCGGTAGCCTCAAGGCTTTGCTGTCACCGGTGCGCCAAGCGTGCTGCTACAGCCTTCCGCACACTTGGGCACCCCATGATCGACCTCTATTACTGGCCCACCCCCAACGGCTGGAAAATCACCGTCGCGCTGGAAGAGCTGGGCCTGCGCTACACCACCCGCCCGGTCAACATCGGCCGCGGTGAGCAGTTCACACCCGAGTTCCTGGCCATCAGCCCCAACAACCGCATCCCCGCGCTGGTGGACCATGACCCACCCGGTGGCGGCGCACCGTTCAGCAGTTTTGAGACCGGCGCCATGTTGCTGTACCTGGCCGACAAAACTGGCCACCTGATGCCCACCGACTGGCGCGGCCGCCATGCCGTGCTGCCCTGGCTGATGTGGCAGATGGGCGGGTTGGGGCCCATGCTGGGCCAGCACGGTCATTTCAAGCTGTATGCCACCGAGAAAATCCCATACGCCATTGCGCGTTATGAACGCGAAACCCGTCGCCTGTACGGCGTGCTCAACACGCAGCTCGGCCACACCGGCGCCCATGTGGCGGGTGATGCTTACAGCATTGCCGACATCGCCATCTTCCCGTGGATCATGACGCACAAGGCGCAGGGCCTGACGCTGGACGACTGGCCGCACATCCAGCGCTGGTATGCCCAGGTGCGGGCGCGGGATGCGGTGCAGAGCGGCCTGGCAGTGGGCAAGGCGCTGCGCGGGCAAGCGGTGCCTGATGAAGAATCGCGCCGTCAACTCTTTGGCTTGGGGCCCGCCACGCCGGCCGATCCGTCCAACCAGCCACCCACAGAAAGCTCGACATGATCGAATGTTTTTTTGACTGCTCCAGCCCCTGGACCTGGCTGGCTTTTCGCAACCTGCAGCCGCTGGCGGCCGAGCTGGGCGTGGCGGTGGACTGGAAGCCGGTGCTGGTGGGCGGCGTCTTCAATGCCGTCAACCCCAGCGTGTATGCCTTCCGCGAAAACGGCCCACCGGCCAAGCAGGCCTACCTCAAGAAGGATTTGCTGGACTGGGCCCGCCATGACGGCGTGACGCTGCAATTTCCGCCCAGTGTGTTTCCGGTCAACAGCGTCAAGGCCATGCGGGGGTGTTGCTGGCTCAAAGACCAGGGCTTGCTGGTGCCGTTTGCCAGCGCGGTGTTTGAGGCCTACTGGACACATGACCAGGACGTCTCGCAAGACGCTGTGCTGACCCGGATTTGCGAGCGGCTGAATATCGATGCGGCCGCCTTCCACAGCGCCATCAGCACACCTGAGATCAAGGCCCAGCTCAAGGCCAATACCGACGAGGTGATTGCACGCGGTGGCTTTGGCTCACCCACCCTGTTTGTGGGCGGCACCGACATGTACTTTGGCAATGACAGGCTGCCGCTGGTGCGGACTGCCGTGCAGGCCCGCTTGCTGCAAGGCCAGGCGTCACTGCAGCAGGCGGCGCGGCCGCCGGGTTAAGCCACCCGGTGTGCGGTGGCCCGACCAGGCCGATCAGGCCGATCAAGCCGCCGCACAACCCAGCTCAAACCCCGTGAAAACTGGCAAACGTGTCCACCGTCGCCCGCTGGGATTGCAGGTGGTTGATGGCGTGCTCAGGGTTGCGTTGGCCGATGGCCATGCCGGTGAACAACAAACGCTCGGCCGGGATGTTGATGAACGCACCGATCGTTTTGGGGTAAACCGCCCAGCACTCTTGCGCACAACTGTCCAACCCCGCCTCACGCAGCAGCAGCATCACCGACTGCAGAAACATGCCCAGGTCGCTCCACTGCGGTGGGCCCATGCGCCGGTCCACGCTGCAGAACAAGGCCATCGGCGCGCCGAAGAACTGGTAGTTGCGGGCAAACCAGCGCAGCCGGGCGGGCTTGTCCTCACGTGGGATGCCCAGCCGGGCGTACATGTCCTCGCCCACCTGGAAACGGTAGTCGCGGTGCGGCGACACCAGCTCTTTGGGGTAGATGTCGTACTCGGGCGCTTCGCTCTTGTCACCGGCCGCCACTTCAGCCAGGCGGGTTTGCATGATGGCTTTGAGCGCGTCCAGCCTGGCGCCCGCCACCACGTCAATGTGCCAGGGCTGCAGGTTGCCGCCCGAGGGTGAGCGCGACGCGGTGGCCAGCACCTGGCGGATCACCGCAGCAGGCACCGGTGTGGGCAAAAAATCGCGCACCGACAAGCGGGTGTTGAGGGCGTCGGTGACGGTTTTGGATGCGGTGGTGGTCATGGTCGACATGGCGGTGGGCTCAGCGTGGTCGTCGATTTCAGCGCAGGTCAGACACCACTTTCCAGCGGCCATCCTGGATCTGGCTCAGGCGCGACAAGGTGGACCCCAGCCGCTTGCTGGCTGTGTAGCTGAGTGGTGGTGTGCCAAACATGTCGGCCGGCACCTCGCCCATGGTTTCCATCGCTTTCACGAAGCTGTCGGTGCTCAGGTTGGGGCCGGCTTTGAGCGCGGCTTTCAAGAACACGTCCATCACCGCGTAAGTGCCGGTGGCGTAGGTGCTGGGGTCGTCGTTGAACTTGGTTTTGTATTTGTTGGCCCAAAAACGCAGCGGCTGGTTGTCCAGGTCCAGGTAGGGGAAAAAGTTGGTGGACACCGCGTAATAACCGTCCATGCCCTTGCCGCCCAGCTTGTGGATCAGGTCGGTGTAGCTGGCTTGTGAGCCCACAAAGGTGGGGTTCCAGCCGGTCTTGCGGGCCTCGGCAATGGTGCCGATGGTCTCCCGCACGATGGTGCCCATCACCAGAAAATCGCAGTTGCTGGCTTTGAGCCGCGCCACCTGGGATGAAAAATCGGTGGCGCCGCGTTTGTAGGTGGTCTTCTCGCCCAGCGCCACGCCAATCTCTTTGAGGCCGGCCTCCGCGCCGCGCAGCACCTCCAGGCCGTAGTCGTCGTCCTGGTACAGCGCGCAGGCCTGCTTGGCAGATTTCTCCTTGAACAGCTTGGGCACGTTCATGCGCATGGTCTCAAAGTACGAGGCAACGCTGGCAAATTTCAGCTTGTGCGGCGGGTCAAACATCTCGCGCCCGGCTGACAGCGGCATGAAGTTGATGACACCCTTCTCAAACATCAGCGGCATCACCGCGTTGTTCATCGGTGTGCCGATGTGCGAGGCGATCAAAAACACCTTGTCCTGTGTCACCAGTTTTTGCGCAGCCAGCACGGCTTTTTTTGGGTCGTAGCCGGTGTCTTCCACCAGCAGTTTGATCTTGCGGCCGTGGATGCCACCTTGCTCATTGATCTCGTCCACCCGCAGCTGCAGGCCATTGCGCGCGGCCTTGCCGTAGGCCGCCACTGGGCCGGACAAATCCTGGATGGTGGCAATCAGGATTTCAGTCTTGGTGACGCCTTGTGTCTCCGCGGCGCTGGCCGGAGTGCTGGTGGTGGCAAAGGCAACGACCAGCAGGCTGGCCAATGCGGCCACGCTGGTCAGGCGCTTCAACGGGTGGTGGGTGCTGCACAGCGTCATCACATCTCCTTCGGATGCGGCAGTCTGCCGGCCTGGGCTGGGGCCGGCCATCGTCGCTTCAGACGAAGCGGGTGGGCCGGACTCGGGATTTGCCCGTGGCTGTGGGGCCAGGCCAACAAGCCATCCGCTGATCAGCCAATTGGCGCAAGACCTTGCCCGGCGCGCCGGCCAGAGTGCAAGTTCACACCCTGAGGCAGACCCTGATGCGCTTGTTGGACGCCCCACCCGCACCCCACCATTTCACGCCCGAGCATGTGCAGTTCCGCGCTGCGCTGCGGGCCTGGGTGGCGGCTGAAATCACCCCAAACGCCACTGCCTGGGACGAGGCCGGCGGCTTCCCACGCGAGCTGTACAAGAAGGCATCTTCCATCGGCCTGCTGGGCCTGGACTACCCCGAGCAACACGGCGGCACGCCGGCCGATTTGTTCTACCACCTGATCTTGGGTGAAGAGCTGGCCAGGCCGGGTGCGGGTGGGGTGGCGGCGTCGTTGATGTCCCACACCATCGGCCTGCCGCCGGTCAAAAATTTTGGCAGTGCAGCGCTGCAGGCCAGGGTGATCCCGCCGGTGCTGGCGGGCGACAAAATTGCCGCGCTGGCCGTCACCGAGCCGTCCGGTGGCTCAGACGTGGCGGCGCTCAAGACCACCGCCATCCGTGGTGTGGACGCTCAGGGTGAGCACTACCTCGTCAACGGTGAAAAGGTGTTCATCACCTCCGGCATGCGGGCTGATTTCATCACCGTGGCGGTGCGCACCGACCCGGCCAACACAGGCCCGGGTGGCATCTCGGCCTTGTTGATCGACGGGGACACACCGGGCTTGAGCCGTACCAAGCTGGACAAGATGGGCTGGTGGGCCAGTGATACCGCGCACCTGCGGTTTGACAACTGCCGCGTGCCGGTGGCCAACCTGATTGGTGAAGAGGGCAAAGGCTTCAAGACCTTCATGACCAACTTCAACGGAGAGCGTTTGGGCATGGCCGCGCAGGCTGTGGCTTATGCCGAAGTGTGTTTTGACGAGGCGCTGGACTGGGCGCGCCAGCGCAACACGTTTGGTGCGCCGCTGAGCGAGCGCCAGGTGATCCGCCACAAACTGATGGACATGCTGCGCAGCATTGACGTGGCGCGCTGCCATGTTTATGACTTGGCTTGGCGGGTGCAGCACATGCAGGGTGACCCGGCGCAATTGGTGGCCCGCACGGCCATGGCCAAAGTGCAGGCCACCCAATGCATGCAGTTGTGCGCCGACAGTGCGGTGCAGATTTTGGGCGGCATGGGCTTTATGCGGGGCACCCGCAGTGAGCGCATTTACCGCGAGGTCAAGGTCATGATGATTGGTGGCGGGTCAGAAGAAATCATGAAAGACCTGGCGGCCCGCCAGTTGGGCATTTAAGTCAGCCCGGATGGGCAAGCAAACAGGCACACACCATGCAACTCACCCCCGAACACACCGCCCTGCGCGACAGCGTCAAACGCTTTGCTGACGAACAGGTCAACCCGTTTGTGGACCAGTGGGAGGACGCGCAGTGCTTTCCCGCGCACCAGGTGTTTGCCGGCATGGGCAAGCTGGG
>JAYVLI010000093.1:0-4196 GCA_043759535.1 Betaproteobacteria bacterium
CCGCGCATCGTCCAGCCACAGGTCCGTGACGCGCACCCTCTCAAACTCCCCCGCGCCACCCGGCGTGGCGCAAACAAAGTCCCAGCGCTCGACCTGACACAGCGGCGGGTGGGCGGTGGCATCAAAGCGCAGCAGGTTGACCGAGTTGGGCGCTTCACGCCGCACGCGGGATGACAGCGCGGTGCCCGCCTGCACGCACCACAGCTTACGCGCCAGCGCGGGGCGCGGGGCCATCGCCGCAGAGAGTTCACAGACATACGGCAGGTGAATGTGCCCGCCCAGCACCACGTCGGCCCCGGCCACTGCCCAGGCACGTACGGCGGCTTCCCAGTTGTTCAGGCGGTCGTGTTCGTCTTCTGCCCGCAGGACGTGCACCGGCTGATGGACCACCACCACCCGCAGACGGCGTCGCGGTTGCTGATCCTCCTGCTTGAGCTGCGCGGCGACCCGGTCAATTTGTGCCTGTGCCACGTCGCCGTTCTTGTGCCGCCACCAGCGCGTGGTGTTCACGCCGATCACGACGCAGTTCGGCGTCTGCACCGTGGACTCCAGCGTAGGGCCAAAGTGGGCCAGGTAGTTTTTGTAAGGGTTCAGCAGCCGCCCAGGCAGGTTGAACAGCGGGATGTCATGGTTGCCCGGCACCACCAGCTGCGGCGCAATGTTCAGGCGCTGGCAAAAGGCGCTGGCCTGGGCAAACTCATCGGCCTGCGCACGCTGGGTGATGTCACCTGACAGCACCAGCACCGTCGGCTTCAAGGTGGCGGCCAGGCGCACCAGGGCCTCGGCCACCGGCGGCTGAACGGTGCCAAAGTGCGGGTCTGACAGGTGCAGAAGGCGTGTGGTCGTCATTCAACGGCCACGCGGTCGGCTTCAGACGGCACCATCAGCAACAGAGGCTGCGGCGACACCTCAAAGCGCAGCGGCGTGGCCAGCCAGCGGGTTTCACCGTCGGTAGCCACTTTGATGCGCTTGCGCCCTTTGGGGGCCACGGTCAGGCGTTTGAAGGCAAAGGTGTCGATGTTGTCGGCATCGCCCAGCCGCCCGATGATGCCGCGCAGCAGCAACCAGAACAGTGACGCCGTGCCGATTGGCCGCACCACCACGGCCGCCAGTTCGCCGTTGGCCACCGCATCGGCATGGGCCGGGTCAATGCCGACGCGGGACAGCTGCAGCTGGTTGTTGCCGACGAACAGCGTTGGCGTGCGCAGCAGACGCGGTGCCGTGGTGGTGCCGTTGGAGCCTGGCGCGGCGGTGGACTCGATCTGCAGCCGTAATTGCTGCCGGGCGCGCAGCAAGGTCGCCACACCGGACACAAACGCCACCACCCGGCTGCGGCCCAGGCGCTGTTTCCAGGCTTCGCGGTCTTCCAGCAGCTGCGGGTACAGGCCGACACTGGCGTTGACCAGAAACACCTGCTCATTGACCAGCCCGACCTGCACCGGCTGCACCGACGCCCCCAGCAGCGCGCGGGCGGCGGCCTCGGTGTCCTGGGCAATCCCGTGAGCGCGGCCAAAATAATTGAAGGTGCCCTGCGGCAGCACCCCAAACGCGCACACCTGGCCACGCGCCGCGCCGGCCAGCACCGCGCTGGCCACAGCGTTGATGGTGCCGTCCCCTCCAGCCGCCACCACCACGCCTGCGTTGGCGTGGGCCTGCTCCACCGCGCGCTGTGCCAGCTGGGCGATCTGTGCGGGGTTCTCAATCCGTAAAAACTCAACAGGGCGGCCCGCCTCGTCAAAAACCCGGGCCATGGCTTGCTGGTCATCGTCGCCGTGGTGGCTGCCAGACCCGGCGTTGAGCACCACGTACAGCGGGCCGCTGTGCGGTGGGATGAAGTGGCTGGTGTTGGTTCGCAGGGCTTGGACTTCAGGCATCGGCACAGAATAAATGCAGGGGCCGCTTCCTGCTGTCAGTCAACTCCGCCATTGGGCCCAGTTCACATCATTTCATCTGCACCGAGCCTGACACGGTCACCACCACTGCGCTTTTGCCCGCTTCCACCGGAATGGCGGCTTCTGCCATGTCACTTTTAGCCTGCATGGCCATCATGCGGGGGCGCGGTGTGTAGCCCTGGTCGTTGGCGTTGACGGACACCTCACGCAGGGTGTAGCCAGTGAAACCAAAGTTTTTAGCCACCTCGCTGGCCTTGGCCTTGAACTGGGCAATCGCCAGGGACTGGGCCTCGCCCTCGACGCGGGCGCGCTGCTCGCGGCTCAGGGCGAAGCTCACATTGCCCAGAGTCAGCGTCTGGATCTTGCCAGCCGTGCCGGTGATGCGTGGGAAGTCACGCCCTTCCAGCACCAGCTCGGCCGTGCCCTGCCAGCCGTTGATCTTGCCTTCCTTGGCGTAGCGCGGGTAGAGGCTGAAGTTGCCGGTGCGCACGTCCATCTGCCCCGGCACGGCGCTTGGCTTGGCCTGGGCCAGGGCGGTGTCCAGCGCCTGTTTGAGCTGGGTTTGCACCGCGTTGGCGTCCGCGCCGCTGACGGTGGTGTTCATCGAAATGCTGAGCAGGTCCTGTTGGACCTCGACCGTGCCGCTGGCAGACAGCTGGGCCACGTTTTGCAGCGGATTGGTGTCGTAGGGCAAGGTAATTTGAGCGAATGCGCCTCCAGCCCAGGCGATCATTGCCGCAGCAGCTATGGATTTATGAGCATTCAAACGCGGAAACAGGGAGCGCATGGCAGGTTTTTTCAAAAGTGTCTTTCCGTTGGAAGTTGATCATCAGGTGCGAAGAAATTTCACGGGCTCGAAGCGCCCGCGGGTCACGGCCTCGGCACTGACGCCCCACCAGTCGCGGGCCACGGTGCTGTAGAGCTGGCGGAAGTCGGTGGTGAACAGCGCATTTTGCGCGCCATCCAGCCGCGTTAAGTCGGGCGGCTGGCCGTACAGGCCGCCACGCACCGCGCCGCCCAGCACAAAGTGCGGCGCGGCGGTGCCGTGGTCGGTGCCGTTGGAATTGTTTTGCCGCGCCCGGCGGCCAAACTCGCTGAAGGTCATCACCAGCGTGCGGTCCCACGCGCCCAGCTCGCTCAGGGCCGACTGCAGCGCCACCAGGCCATCGGCCAGCTGTTTGAGCAGCCCGGCATGTGCGCCCAGCTGGTTCTGGTGCGTGTCAAAACTGCCCAGCGTCAGGGTGATGACGGGCACGCCGCCCTCCCCCGAGGGCTTGCCAGTCTGGCTGGCCACCACCTGCGCGGCGGCCCGCACGCTGTTGCCAAACGCACCAGCCGGGAACACGGTGCTGAAGTTGTAGCGCTCGGCGCGCAGCCCAGTGGCAGCGGCGTTGATGTCGCCCTCGACCTTCAGCAGGTTGTGCAGTGCCGGGTTGGTCTGGCTGCGGGCGGCCAGGGCCGGGTCGCTGCCTTGCGCAAACCGCGACTGGTTCACAAACGCCTCGGGGTTGTTCAGGCTCACCGCGCGGGCACCCGTCAGCGCGCCCAACTCGCTGCCGCCGATCAGCACGCCCTCGGTGGTGAAGTGCCCTTTGGCGGCAAACCCGGCCTGCATGCCACGCGCGGCCCAGCAGTCGGGCAGGTACTCGGTGGCTCTGGACGCGGTTTGCCAGATCTCGATCGATCGGAAGTGCGACAAATTGGGCTCGGGGTAGCCCACGCCCTGCACGATGCCCAGCTGGCCCTGCGCCCACAGCGGCAGCAAGGGTTTCAGGGCCGGATGCAGACCGGTGCGGTCATCCAGCGGCAGCACCTCGTCGGCTTTGAGTGCAATGGTGGGGCGCAGCTGGTGGTACGCCGGATCAAGAAACGGCACCACGGTGTTGAGCCCGTCGTTGCCACCTTTGAGTTCGACCAGCACCAAAATCCGGTCGGCAACCGACGACGCCCGTTGGCGTATGCCCTGCGCCCAGCCCGGCGCGTGGACGGCCAGCAGGGCTGACGCGGTGGCGGATGAAAAAGCCTGGATCAACTGCCTGCGTTGCATGGTGTGTCCGTGTGAGGGTATCGTTCTGAATGTCTTTTGAATGTCATTTGAGCTGGTAGGCCGGGTCCAGCGTCAGGCTGCGCAAGTACGCTACACCCACGGTACCGCTGGCAATCGTCTGGGTGGGCGGCACGGCCAGCAGCACCTGCGCCAGCCGAGCTTTGGTTTCATCGGTCGGCTCACGGTCGGTGTGGCCGCCGTACTGCGCCAGCCAGGGGCCGGGGTCAAATGTGATCTGCGCCATGCCTTCGGCCACC
>JAYVLI010000094.1:0-9558 GCA_043759535.1 Betaproteobacteria bacterium
CCGCACCCGCCAGCCGCCGCCAGCCAGTGCCCACACCTCTTTGAGGAGGCCCTGTGCCACGCTGTACCGCAAAACCCAAACCGACCCGCCGCGTGCTGACGCACACCCAAGGCAGCGCACAACGCCGCGCAGAAATCAGCGCACACGTCAGCGCCCAAACCCCAAAGCCCGCAGGCGCCCGGCGCCTGCTGCCACTGGGCGCATTGGCTGCCGGTTTTGGCCTGTTCAACCCGTTGGTGATGGCGCAAACCACGCCCGCCAAACCGGCCGCCAGCGCACCGGCCGCCACACCTGAAACCACGCTGCAGCCGATCTCCGTCAAGGCCAAGGTGGAGACCGATGCCAACTCGGTGCGGGCCACCACCAGCCGCATCGGCAAGGGTGAGCAAGAGCTGCGCGACATCCCGCAATCGGTGACCGTGGTGACCGAAAAACTGATGACCGACCGCCGCATCGACACCCTGAAAGAAGCGTTGCACCAGACCGCGGGCATCACTTTTCAGGCCGCCGAGGGCGGTGAAGAGGACATCCGGCTGCGCGGCTTTTCACTCGCCGCCAGTGGCGACATCTATGTGGACAGCCTGCGTGACCCGGCGTTTTATGAGCGCGACACCTTCAGCCACGACCGCATCGAGCTGCTGCGCGGCTCGGCGTCCATGCTGTTTGGCCGCGGGTCCACTGGCGGGGTGGTCAACCAGGTGCAAAAGCAAGCGTTTTTGGCCGATGCCAATGAGGTCAACATCACCCTGGGCAGCGGCGACACGCTGCGCTTTACCGGCGACTTCAACTTCAAGCGCACAGACACGTCGGCCCTGCGCGTCAACGTGATGACCAACACCGCCGACAACGACGGCAACAAGGTGGACAAAAACGGCTTGGCGCTGAATTACCGCTTTGGCATTGGCCAGACCGATGAGTTCTCGGTGTCGGGCTATTACCTGCGCAACAACAACGGCATGAACTACGGCCTGCCGTGGCTGCGCAAAAGTTCAACCCAGACCAGCGCCAACCCGTCCGGCCTGATCACCAGCATCGACCCCAAAAACTACTACGCCGCAGCCAGTGACTACAACGCCGGCGGTGCCGCCTACGCCACGCTGGGCCACACCCACCGCTTTGCGGATGGTGGTGAGCTGAAGTCGGCCATCCGCCAGGGTGGTTATGACCGCGACCAGCGCGCCAGCACCATCCGCTTCTGCCAGCGCACGGTGAATGCCACCACCGGCGTGGTGAGCAACCCGACCTGCCCCACCGCGATCGTGGCGGCCGACACCATCACCGGTGCCACCAAGTTGCTGCGCGGCACCAACATCAAGGTGCAGGACATGCAGACCACCTACGCGCAAAGCGACTACAGCAACACCTTCAAGGGTTGGGGCTTGCAGCACCAGGTGCTGGCCGGGGTGGACCTGGCGCAAGAAACATTTCACGGCTTTGCGCTGGCCACACCCACCGGTGTGACGCTGAACAAAAACGCGGTGCTCACCACCATCGGCACACCCAACGACGGCACCGGCGGGGTGGATGAGGGCGCACGCATCAAGCGCCTGTCCACCAGTTTTGATGCCAAGTCGGTTGGTGTCTACGCCCAGGACCTGCTGCAGATCACCCCCACCTGGAAGCTGCTGGGCGGCCTGCGCTACGACCACTTCAAGGGCGACTACCGCAACTTTGCCACCGCCGTGACCACCACCACCCCGGTGCTGGGCGCACAAACCGCGCAGCGTGGCCGCTCGGACGGGCTGTGGAGCAAGCGCTTTGGCGTGCTGTACCAGCCCACGGACAACACCTCGTTCCACGCGTCTTACGGCACCTCGTTCAACACCTCGGGCGACACCTACCAGTACGACGACCAGACCAAAAACACACCGCCCGAGGGCAGTGAGAACTTTGAATTGGGCGCCAAGGTAGACGCCCTGGCCGGCCGCTTGAGCACCCGGCTGGCAATTTTCAAGAGCATCAAAAACAACGAGCGCAACCGTGACCCGGACAGCGCTGCTGCTGCCGCGCTGTTGTCAGGCAAGCGCCACACCGCCGGCATTGAGTTTGACGTGGCCGGCCGCATCACCGACGGCTGGGAGGTGTTTGGCTCGTATGCCTGGACGCCGGTGGCACGCATTGACGTGAGCGCACCCGGCTCGGTGGCCGGTGTGGGGGAAGGCGCGGGCACACGCTCATCCATGACCCCACGCCACAGCGGCAGCATCTGGAGCACCTACCAGTTCACCCCGGCGCTGCGCCTGGGTGGTGGCTTCAATGCCCGCAGCAGCCAAACGCCCAACCGCAACCCGGCCGGCCTGATCGCGCCCAGTTTTGTCACGGCTGACCTGCTGGCCGAATACACCGTCAACGACACGGTGGCCGTCAAGTTCAACGTGTTGAATGTGACCAACAAGCTGTATGCCGACGCGCTGTACACCGGCCACTACCTGCCGGGCGCGCCGCGCAAGCTGCTGTTCACGGTGACCAGCCGGTTTTAGGCGCCGGCCCGCACACCCGCCGCCATGCTGCTGCACATCCGCCAAGTCCTGACCGCTGACGAACTGCGCCAGGCGCAAGCCATCCTGCGGCAGGCGCCGTGGGCCGATGGCCGGGCCACGGCGGGTGTGCAATCTGCGCAGACCAAGAACAACACCCAGTTGCCGCAAGACTGCGCTGAGACCAAGGCCTTGCAGCAAATCGTGTTGACCGGGCTGAACCGGCACGCGCTGTTCTTCTCGGCCGCCCTGCCCAAGCGGGTGTTTCCACCGCTGTTCAACCGCTACAGCGGGGCTGCCAACGCCTTTGGCAACCATGTGGACAACGCCGTGCGCTTTGTGCCTGGCAGCCAGGGTGAGCGGGTGCGCACCGACATCAGTTGCACCCTGTTTTTGGCCGAGCCTGGCAGTTATGACGGTGGTGCGCTGGTGGTGGAAGACACCTTTGGCACGCACCCGGTCAAGCTGCCGGCCGGTGACCTGGTGCTGTACCCCGGCACCAGCGTCCACCGGGTTGAGCCGGTGACACGCGGCGCCCGCACTGCCAGTTTTTTCTGGATCGAAAGCATGGTGCGCAGTGATGAGCAGCGCCGCCTGCTGTTTGACATGGACAGCCACCTGATGCAGTTGCGCAGCAGCGTGGGTGAAACCGACCCCGCCGTGATCGGCCTCACCGGCACCTACCACAACCTGCTGCGGCTGTGGGCCGATGTGTGACCTTGCAGCATCTGACCGCTGCCCTCAAACCCCTTTTTTGACCCACCCATGAAAGCCTCCACGATGACCACCCACCGCATGATTTGCACCGCCTTGCTGGCCCTGGTTGCCAGCAGCACCGCCTTGGCCGAACACGCTGAAAAATGCGACCCGCTGCCCAAAGAAGAATGGCGGCCCCAGGCCGAGCTGGAGCGCAAGCTGGCCAACCAGGGCTGGAAAGTGGGCCGGGTGGTGATCACCAACGGCTGTTATGAGGTCTACGGCAAGGATGAAAAAGGCCGCAAGGTGGAGACCTTTTTCCACCCCAAAACGCTGGACGTGGTGACGGCTGCCAAATAAGCCGGGTTGGGCTGGCCAGCCGATGGCTCGGCTGACAGATCAGCCAGCAATCCAACCCAGCCACTCATGCAGCGCCAGCCGGCTGAGCGCAAACCCTTCGGTGGTGGGCAGCCAGTGGCCGGGCTGCAGCGGCCCCAGCACGGCTTGGCCCATGGCCGCAGGCAGCACCCGCATCGGCACACCGGCGCGGCGAATGGCGCGCTGGAACTCAGCCAACGCACGCTGCTGGTGAAAATCATGCGTGACCAGCACGAGCTGCGTGATGCCCGCCGCGTGCAGCAGTTGCACGCTGTAGGCCGCGTTTTGGTGGGTGTCGCGCGACCGGTCTTCCAGCCAGCGCAGGCGTTGGCCAAAGTCACGTTCGGCCACCTGGCCGGCAACCTCGGCCTCAGGGGGGCCGGCCTGGCCGCCCCAGCCCAGACCGCCGCTGTAGCCCACCGGAAGCCGGGTCTGGCGCGCCAGCCACAGGCCATAACGCAGGCGCTCCAGCGTCAGCGGTTTGAGGTCCGCCACGCCGTAGTCGGGTGACAACAACTTGCGCCCCGCACCCAGCACCAGGATGGCGGTGTGGGGGGTGTTCACCAATGCACTGATCTGCACTGCCGTCAACGGCGCGGGTGGCTTGGTCAGCAGCGCCACCAGCGCCGTGCCCACCACCGGCGTGCTGAGCAGCCACAGGCCCAGCACACCGGCCCAGACGGCGGCCAGGCCCTGCGTGCGGCTGATCTTGCGGCCGCCACCCGGCCCATGCCGGCGCACCAGCAGCCAGGCCCCCGCCAGCACCAGCAACAACAGCGGCACGGGCGGCAGCAGCAACTGGCTCAGCCAGGCTTTCCAGTGCTCAAGGCCCAGGGTGTGCAGCAGGTCGGTCATGTGGGGCCGCTGTGCCCCGCCGCAGCGGGATCAGCCGCTCAACTGACGGCGCCAGCGGCGGGGGGCTGGCCGGGCGGATGACCCGCTGCGTGGGCGGCTGCGTGGGCGGTCGAATGACCGCCCGCATGGCCCATCGCATGGCCATGCGGCCGGGCCAGCGGGCGGTGCCAGCGCACCACCGGCAGCGCGCCGGGCGTGGCCGCAGCAGCGTGGCCGGCGGCTTGCGCCACATCCTGCAGCATGTCGGACACAAGCGCCGCACCGCAGCGCTGCTGGTTGAACACCTCGGTGGCACAACTGCGGCAGCGGCCGCAGGCGGTGGACACCCCCAGCGCCTGCTGCAGCCCTTCAAAGCTGCTGCAGCCGGCACGCACGGTGCGGGCGATGTCGCGGTCAGAAACCCGGTGGCAGACACAAACAATCATGCCGTGAATGTAATGCGACGGATTCGCATTTGCAAGCAGAGGCTTTCATCTTTGCATGGCCACTGCACCCGCCACCCCCGTTGCCGGCATCACACCCGGCTCAACCGCCCAGCTGGGTTTGCAGGTAGTTCTGCTCCCCCACCTTGGCCACCAGGTCCAGCTGGGTTTCAAGAAAGTCGATGTGCTCTTCGGTGTCTTGCAGGATGTGTTGGAACAGCGCGCGCGAGACGTAATCCCGCGCCAGCTCACACTGCGCAATCGCATCTTTGACGGTGGCCTGGGCGCCACGCTCACTTTGCAGGTCGCAGCCCAGCGCCTCCACCAGGGTCTCGCCAATCATCAGCTTGCCCAGGTCTTGCAGGTTGGGCAGCGCGTCCAGCGTGAACAGCCGCTCCATCAGCGCATCCGCGTGTTTCATTTCGCCGATGGACTCTTCGTATTCCTTCTTGGCCAAACGCTCAAAACCCCAGTGCTTGAACATGCGGTAGTGCACGAAGTACTGGTTGATGGCGGTGAGTTCGTTCTTGAGCTGCGCTTGCAGCCAGTGGATGACTTGGGGGTCGCCTTGCATGGGGTGTCTCTCGAAAGTTTGAAGATGAGCGGCTGGCGGCGGCTGGCGGCGTGGGCACGGTGCGTCAAGCCGCCGGGACGGTGCCTGGGGGTGGATTCTGGCCCCGGACGCGGCCCTGTCCGATAAGCTCACAGGTGACCCGTCTGTCCACTGGAGTTGCCATGCCAACCCAAGCTACCCTTTCCTGGGCCCGTGCCGCTTTGGCCGCCGCCGCGCTGGTGGCCTTGGCGGCCTGCGGCGGTGGCGGCGATAACAAAGACCCCGGCCAGTCGCTGGCCGTTGTCGTCGGGCTGTCGGCGGCCAGCGGCGGCACCTGCAGCCTGGTGGACACGGCCAACAAGCGGCTGGCCGAGCCGGCCACCACCAGCGCCGGCAGCGCCAACTTCAACAACGTCAGCGCGCCCACCGGCCTGGCGCTGCTCAGTTGCAGCGGCGGCACCTACACCGACCCCACCACCGGCAGCAGCCTGAGCGCGCCCACCTTGCGCCATTGGACGCTGGTGCCAAGCGCACCCGGCGCGCTGGTGGTGGTCTCGCCACTCACCGAGATCGCTGTGCGCCTGCTGGGCAGCCGCACGGCCAGCACCGACTACAGCACCGTGCTGGGCCAGGTGGGCAAAGCCTTCGGCCTCAGTGGCGCCGATCTCACCGGCACGGCCCCCACCGACCTGGCCCGCAGTGCCGCCACCAACAGCGACGCCTCACGCCACGGCCTGGCCATCGCCGCGCTGTCGCAACTGCAGATGGACGGCGCGCTGGGCACAACGGCCGACGCGGTGATGGCCGCGCTGGCGGACAACATCACAACCAGTGGCCACCCCAAGAGCGGCGAGACCCTGGACGCCTACGTGCATGCCCTGGAAGCAGTGCTTGACAACACCCGGCTGAAGGCCAACCTGGGCAGCATCGGCAGCAACCTGGCCATCGCGGCGATCCAGCAGGTGGACAACTTTGTGCCGCTGGCCAGCATCGACTATGTCGAGACCAACCTGTCGCCCACGCGGGATGGCGCTGCCGACCACGAGATGGAGCCCGGCGTGGCCGGCACGCTGCTCATCGGTGGGCTGAACCTGGGCTTGAACATGGATGTGCGGTTGGGCGGCCTGGTCTGCAAGCTGCACGATTTGGCCGGGGTGGACGCCGAAACCGACAGCGCGGCCGAAGAACTGCGGGCCGATTGCCCGGCCCAGGCTGCAGGCACGGTGCAGTTGGTGATCAAGGACGCGGGCGTGGTGGTGTCGCAAACCACCATCAACGTGCTGGTGGGCACCGCCGCCAGCCAGCGCAGGCTGGACAAACACGCGCTCAGCCTGGCCCCGGCACCCACCAACGCCAACGGCCCGGCCACCGTGTCGGGCAGCGTCACCGCGCTGGCACCCAGCATCGGCCTGCCCGACAACCGGGGCGGCCACAACTACGCGGCACCCCGCAGCTTTGCGGTGCGTGGCGTGGTGGTGGAGCTGCTGGACCGCGGCGCCGGTGACGCCGTGCTGCTGCAGACCAGCACCGACGCCAACGGCAACTACAGCTTTGTGGGCGCCGACGCCGGCAAGCGGGTGGTGGTGCGGGTCAAGGCCCAGTTGCTCAAGACCCGGGCGGCCGGCGCCAGCACCGGCGCGGTGTGGAACCTGATGGTGCGCGACAACACCAGCAGCACCTCGCCCAAGGCGCTGTACGTGCTGGACAGCGCCGAGCTGACCACCGCCGCCGGTGCGCAAACCCAGGATGTGGTGGCGTCGCTGGGCTTCAACGGCGACGGCAGCGCGCAAAGCGTGAACGGGGTGGAGCGCCGCTCGGCGCCGTTCTCCATCCTGGAGGTGGCCTACAGCGCGATGACCAAGATCGAGGCCACCGACGCCAACGTCAGCTTCCCCGATGTCAACTTCTACTGGAGCCCGAACAACGTGGACAGCGGCGGCGACAAGGAGAAGGGCCAGATCTCCACCTCGCACTACAGCGGCGGCGGCACCATGCCCGGCGTCTACATCCTGGGCAAGGCCGATGTGGACACCGATGAGTTTGACCAAGGTGTGATCGGCCATGAATTTGGCCATTGGCTGCAAGCGGTGTTGTCGTATTCCGACAGCCCTGGCGGCAGCCACGCCAATGCCGAATTCAAAGACGCCAGCCTGGCCTTTGGCGAGGGCTACGGCACCGCTGTGGGTGGCCTGCTGATGAGCAACCCGCTGTACATCGACACCAAAGGCGTGAAGCAGGGCAACGGCAGCGTGACCGACCTGGACGCCGCCACCGCAGCCGGCGTGCGCAAGGGCTTTTATTCAGAAGAATCGGTGCAGTACGTGCTGTACCAGATTGGCAAAAAATACGGCTTTGCGGCGTTTTGGCGGGCTGTGACCACGATGAAAGACGACCACCATTCGGCCACCGTGTTTTCGTTCTTGAACCGCTATGCGGCGCAAAACCCGGCCGCTCCGATTGCCGACTTGTTGACCGCCGAAAACCTGCGCAGCACCGACCCGCTGGGCATGTTGCCGGGCGGCAGCACCGCCGACCCCGCCATCACGGCGGCGGCCAGCAAGGGTGCAGCGGCCAGCGGCGCGGACGATCTGGAAACCCTGTACCTGCCGGTGGACCTGGCGGCCAGCAGCGCGCCCACAGCCGCCGTGGTGGTGGCGCCCAACGCACCGGCCTTTTGCATCAACCACAACTTGGCTGGCGCCAAAACCGCCAACGGCCTGGGCATGCTCAAGCGCTTCAGCTTCAAGGCCAACTTCACCGGCAGCCTGGGGCTGAAGGTGCTGGACAGCACCGGGGCCGAGATGGACGGCAAAAACTACACGCTCAGCGCCCGCAGCGCCAAGGGGCAAGCCTTGTCCACCTTTGGCTGGGCCGAGGGCAACGGCAGCCAGATTGCGGTGGAAGACACCGTGACCTACACCCTGCGCTTTGGGCGCGACAGCGCTGATGTGCCGCTGGGCAACCAGTGCGGCAACAAACTGAGCCTGTGGCGGCTGCCGGCATGAGCACTTGCGCGGCGGGTGGGCAGGCGCCGGGTGCGCGGGCGCTGGTGGCCGTGCTCGGCACGGTGCTGGGCGGGGTGTTGGTTGGACTATTGGCGGGCTGCCGCACCGCCGACACCCCGGCGCCGGCAACACCCACGCTGGCACAAGCCACACCGGCCGCCCTGCAGCGCAGCAATGATCACGGCAGTGACTGGCGCGGCGGCCCCGAGCCACTGACCGGCAAGCAGCCCACCGGCATCATCACCTGGTGGCGCCTACAGCCCGCAAACCCCACGCCCGGCCAGCCGTTTGAGCTGACGCTGCGGCTGGAGGGCGTGACACAACCCGGTGCCACGGTGGCGCTGCGCGCTGGCGATGGCGCCCAACTGCATCCGCCCGGCGCCAGCCCAGCCACCGCTGCGGCGCCGGCTTGGGCACTGCCGGTCGGCGTGCCATCGGAGCTGCGGGTGCAGGTGGTGGCACCACCCGGTGACAGCCATGTGCATCTGGAAACCCGGCAGGGTGACCGTGTGGCGTCGCGGACTGTTCTGCTGGCCCTGCCCGGCAGCAACCCGGCTGCGGCTGCGCGCCAGCGCACCGACTACACCACCGACGCCCGCGGTGAGCCCATCGTGCGCATGCAGTCGGGCGGCGGCAAGCCGTGATGGAAGCAACACTGACCCAACAAGCCCTGATCAACCGGCCGGGCTGCTGACCCGGCCGCGCCCACGCTGCTTGGCAGGCGCCGCCACCGCGCCAGCGTCGCCCACTGGCCCGTCCAGCACCACCTGCGCGTCGGCCACGATGCGGGCCAGCCGGTCAGCCAGCTTCTCGGTGCTCAGCTGCTCACGGAAGCGCTCCACCATCAGCGCCAGCGCGAAGGGGCTGGGTGCGGCCAGCGTCACCGCGCTGATGCGCTGCGTGCGCAGCCGGTCCAGGCTGGCGGCCAACTGGCGCACATCCAGCTCTTGCGCCAGCACCTCCGCATCGGCCTGGCCCAGCAGGCGGTTGGCCGGGTCGTATTGGCGGAACACGTCATAAAACAGGCCGCTGGACGCTTGCAACTGGCGCGTGCTTTTGGGCGCGCCGGGGTAACCGGTGAACACCAGCCCGGCCACCCGGGCAATCTCGCGGAAGCGGCGGCGCGCCAGCTCACCGCTGTTCAGGCTGGCCAGCACATCGGCCAGCAGGCC
>JAYVLI010000095.1:0-3771 GCA_043759535.1 Betaproteobacteria bacterium
GGATCGGCCTCGGAGAGCGGCACCGGGCGGGTCTGGCCTTCAATGAGATGGTCAAGTCGGGTGAGTTGAAAGCGCCGATCGTGATTGGCCGCGACCACCTCGACAGCGGCAGCGTCGCCAGCCCCAACCGCGAGACCGAGGCGATGAAGGACGGCAGCGATGCGGTGAGCGACTGGCCGCTGCTGAACGCCCTGCTCAACACCGCCGGCGGTGCCACCTGGGTCAGCCTGCACCACGGCGGTGGCGTGGGCATGGGCTACAGCCAGCACAGCGGCGTCGTCATCGTCTGCGACGGCACCGACGAAGCCGCCAAGCGCATCGAGCGCGTGTTGTGGAACGACCCCGCCACCGGCGTCATGCGCCACGCCGATGCAGGCTACGACATTGCCGTGGCCTGCGCCAAAGAGCAGGGCCTGAGATTGCCCATGATTTGACGATCATTTGACGCTCCTTTGACGCTGATTTGACGCCTTGAAAACCATCATGCTGCTGCGACCCGCACACCTCACACTCGACGAACTGCAAGCCATTCACGCGGGCGGCCAGCCATTGGTCATGGACCCGCTGGCCCTGCCGAATATCCAGGCCAGCGCGGCCGTGGTGCGCCGCGCCGCTGAAGGAAGAGAGCCTGTCTACGGCGTCAACACCGGCTTTGGCAAGCTGGCCAGCACACGCATCAGCGAAGCCGACTTGGCCACTCTGCAACTCAACCTGATTCGCAGCCACAGCGTGGGTGTCGGCGAGCCGCTGGCACCTGCCGTGCTGCGGCTGATGTTGGCCACCAAAGCGGCAAGCCTTGCACGGGGCTACAGCGGTGTGCGGCCGCTGGTCATCGATACGCTGCTGGCGGTGCATAACGCCGGACTGGTGCCGTATGTGCCCTGCCAAGGGTCGGTGGGCGCGTCGGGCGACTTGGCGCCACTGGCGCACATGACGCTGGCCTTGATGGGAGAGGGTGACTTCTTGGTGGATGGTCAGCGGCAAAACGCCCCCAAAGTGCTGCAAGCCAAAGGCATCCAGCCGCTTAAGTTGCAAGCCAAGGAAGGCCTGGCGCTCATCAACGGCACACAGACCAGCACGGCGCTTGCTCTGCACGCCCTGTTCAGCTTTGAGCCTGTGCTCGAATCTGCACTCGTGGTCGGTGCGCTGACTGTCGACGCCGCACGCGGCAGCGACGGCCCTTTCGACCCGCGCATCCACGCCCTGCGTGGCCAGCCCGGGCAGATCGACGTGGCGCAGTACTACCGCCAACTGCTGGCCGCAAGCGCTATCCGCAGCAGCCATCTCGACGGCGACGACCGCGTGCAAGACCCTTACTGCCTGCGCTGCCAGCCGCAGGTCGTGGGCGCCTGTCTTGACCAGATGCGCCACGCCGCCTTGGTGCTGCTGCGCGAGGCCAATGCAGTCACCGACAACCCCCTCGTCTTTGCCGAAGACGGCATGATGATTTCCGGCGGTAACTTCCACGCTGAACCGGTGGCACTGGCCGCCGACGCCATGGCCTGTGCCATCGCCGAAGTGGGCGCCATTGCCGAGCGGCGCATTGCCATGCTCATCGACAGCAGCGTGTCGCGCCTGCCACCCTTCCTGACCCCCAACGCGGGCCTCAACAGCGGCTTCATGATTGCCCACGTCACGGCGGCGGCTTTGGCCAGCGAGAACAAATCCATGGCCCATCCGGCCAGTGTCGACAGCCTGCCCACCAGCGCGAATCAAGAAGACCACGTCAGCATGGCCACTTTCGCGGCGCGCCGTTTGTTGCCCATGATCACCAACGTGGCGCACATTCTGGGCATCGAGCTGCTGGCGGCGGCACAAGGTGTGGACTTCCTGCGCCCTTTGCAGAGTTCACCCGCGCTGGAGCAGGTGCATGCGCTGCTGCGCAGACAATGCGCGGCCATGATGACGGACCGCTACTTGGCGCCCGACATTGAAGCCGCCAGCGCCCTGGTCCGCGGCGGTGAGCTAACACGCATCTTGCGCACCCTGCCGGGGCTGCCTGCGCTGTGGATTCCTGTTTGATCCCAATTGACGTCCCCAACCCCAAGAGGAAAAGCATGAAGAAATCTTTGATCACGCTGGCCATGGCCGCTGCGGTATTTTCAGCGCAGGCCCAGGACACCAAAGTCGCCATGGGCATCAGCGGCTGGACCGGCTTTGCACCGCTCACGCTGGCTTTGCAAGCCGGCTTGTTCAAGAAGCAGGGGCTGGACGTCAGCATCAAGAAGATCCCGCAGAAAGACCGCCACTTGGCCATCGCCTCAGGCGACATCCAGTGCGCCGCCACCACGGTGGAAACCTGGGTCGTGTGTAACGCCAATGGTGTGGCCACGACGCAGATTTTTCAGCTCGACAAGAGCTACGGCGCTGACGGCATGGTGGTCAAGCCCGGCATCAACAGCATCAAAGAACTCAAAGGCAAAACCGTGGCCGCTGACGCACCCGGCACCGCGCCTTACTTTGGCCTGGCCTGGATGCTGGCCAAGAACGGCCTGAGCATCAAGGACGTAAAGGTCGTCAACCTGAGCCCGCAAGCTGCGGCCAACGCCATGATTGCCGGTACCGACGGTGTCGATGCGGCCATGACTTATGAGCCTTACCTGGGGGCGGTACGCGCCAAGCCCGAGGCTGGCAAGATCATCGCCACCACGCTGGACTACCCCATGGTGATGGACACCTTTGGCTGCACGCCCAAGTTTCTGACTGACAACCCCAAAGCCGCCAAGGCACTGGCCGATGGCTACTTCGACGCGGTGGCGATGATCAAGGCCGACCCCAAAAAGAGCTTCGAGATCATGGGCGCCGATGTCAAGCAGACGGCCGAGGCCTTTGAGGGCAGCCAGAAGTACCTGCGCTGGCAAGACCGTGAGGCGAACCAGAAGTTCTTTGCCGGCGAGCATGCCCAGTTCACCAAGGAGGCGGCTGACCTGCTGCTTGAGGTCGGCATCATCAAGGCGATTCCCGACCTGGGCAAGCTGGCCGACACCCGGTTCCTGAAGTGAGGCCACGCCGCAGATTCGGCCCTGTGTTGCCGCCGATGGAGCCGACATGCGGCCTCTGACGCCGGTTGCCCCCGGCCGGCGCATTGCTCTGGGCATCGCGTTTTTTGTACTTTTCGTGGCAGCCTGGGCGGTAGCCACTTTTGGTGGCTTTGTACAAAAAACCTTTCTGGCCGATCCGGTGCAGATGGTGCGCAGCGGTTGGGTGTTGCTGACCGAGATGGGCTTTGCGTTTGATGTCGGCATGACGGTCTGGCGGGTGCTGGGTGGCTTCATCCTCGCCACGCTGCTGGCGTTGCCGCTGGGTGTGCTGATGGGCGCCTACAAACCCATCGAGGCATTTTTTGAGCCCTTTGTCTCGTTTGCCCGCTACCTGCCGGCGTCGGCCTTCATCCCGTTGCTGATTCTGTGGGCCGGCATTGGCGAGGCGCAAAAGCTGGCGGTGATCTTCATTGGCAGCTTTTTTCAATTGGTGCTGATGATCGCGGTGGTGGTGGGCAACACCCGGCGCGACCTGGTCGAGGCCGCCTACACCCTGGGCAGCAGCGACGCCAGCTTGGTGCGTCGGGTGCTGATCCCGGGCGCCGCGCCCGAGATTGCCGAGACCCTGCGCATGGTGCTGGGCTGGGCCTGGACCTACGTGATCGTGGCAGAGTTGATCGGCGCAAGCAGTGGCATCGGTCACATGATCACCGACAGCCAGGCGCTGTTGGCCACCGACCAGATCATCTTCGGCATCATCGTGATCGGTCTGATCGGGCTGTGCAGTGAC
>JAYVLI010000096.1:0-9626 GCA_043759535.1 Betaproteobacteria bacterium
CGTCACGATGGCATCGTGGTTGCGTGCCAACTCCAGCACCAGCGCCAGGTCCAAGGGCTTGGCAAAGCGCATGTTGGCCACCGTGGCATCCAGCTTCTCGGCTGCGGCCAGCGCCGGGTGCAACACGGTGCCAAAGGCCAGGATGGCAATGCGCTTGCCCTGGCCTGCGGTCAGCGTGCAGGTGCGGCGCAACTCAGCCTTGCCCCAGGGCAGGTCGGTCAGTGCTTGCTCGATCGGCTTGCCCACCCCGGCGCCCCGCGGGTAGCGCACTGCCACCGGGTGGTTTTGGCGGAATGCCGTGGTCAAGGCCTTGCGGCATTCGTCTTCATCTGACGGCGTGAGCACGCTCATGTTGGGGATGCAGCGCAGGTAGGCAATGTCGTAAGCGCCGGCATGTGTGGCGCCGTCCGCACCCACCAAACCTGCCCGGTCGAGTGCAAACACCACCGGCAGGTTTTGCAGCGCCACGTCGTGGATCAATTGGTCGTAGCCGCGCTGAAAAAAGGTGGAGTAAATCGCCAGCACCGGCTTCAAACCCTCGCAGGCCAGGCCGGCGGCAAAGGTGACGGCGTGTTGTTCGGCAATGCCCACATCGTGGTAACGGCGCGGGAAACGGCGCTCAAACTCGACCATGCCCGAGCCCTCGCGCATGGCCGGGGTGATGCCCACCAAACGCTCATCTGCCGCGGCCATGTCACACAGCCAGTTGCCAAACACCTGGGTGAAGGTGATCTTGGGCGCGGTGGTGGGGCTTTGCAGGCCCACCGCCGGGTCAAACTTGGACGGACCGTGGTAGTTGATCGGGTCAGCCTCGGCCAGCTTGTAGCCGTAGCCCTTCTTGGTGACCACATGCAGGAATTGCGGGCCTTTTTTGTCGCGCAGGTTTTCCAGCGTGGGGATCAGCGCGTCCAGGTCATGGCCGTCAATCGGGCCGACGTAGGTGAAGCCGAGTTCTTCAAAAATGGTGCCGGGCACGACCATGCCTTTGGTGTGCTCCTCGAACCGCCGCGCAAACTCGTACAGCGGGGTGTTCTTGAGCACACTCTTGGCGCCCTCACGCGCGGCGGTGTAAAAGTTGCCGCTCATCAGCCGCGTCAGGTGTTTGTTGAGCGCACCCACCGGCGGGCTGATCGACATGTCGTTGTCGTTCAGGATCACCAGCACATCGGCCGGGCCCACGCCGTGCGGCGCACCACCGTGGTTGAGCGCCTCAAACGCCATGCCGCCGGTGAGCGCCCCGTCACCAATCACCGCCACCGCACGCCGGTGTTCACCCTTGATCTTGGCGGCATGCGCCATGCCCAGCGCGGCCGAAATCGAGGTGGACGAATGGCCGGTGCCAAAAGTGTCGTATTCACTCTCGGCGCGGCGCGGAAACCCGCTGATGCCGCCCAACTGTTTGAGCGTGCCCATCTGGTCGCGCCGGCCGGTGAGGATTTTGTGCGGATAGGTCTGGTGGCCCACGTCCCAAACGATGCGGTCATGCGGCGTGTTGAACACATAGTGCAGCGCCACCGTCAGCTCCACCGTGCCCAGGTTGGACGACAGGTGGCCACCGGTCTTGCTGACCGTGTTGAGCACAAAGTTGCGCAGCTCAGCAGCCAGGCGGCCCAGTTCGCTGCGCGACAGGCGGCGCAGATCAGCGGGTGAATTGAGGGTGTCGAGCAGAGATGAGGGCATTGCGGATTTTTCTTTCAACTTTCGCGGTCGACCACCATATCGGCCAGCAGGCGCAGGTGGGCCACGTCGGCCAGGCCGCTGCGGGCCAGCGCATCCAGCGCCTGGGCGTGCAGGCCGTGGGCCTGGCGGCGCGCCTCTGGCAGGCCCAACACGGTGACGTAGGTGGGCTTGTTGGCGTCCATGTCCTTGCCAGCGGTTTTGCCCAGCGTGGATGACGCCTGGGTCACGTCCAGGATGTCGTCCACCACCTGGAAGGCCAGACCCAGCGCGGCGCCAAAATCACCGAGCGCGGCCCAGGCCACCGGCTGGCAAGCGCCGGTGGCCGCCCCCATCAACACGCTGGCCTGCAGCAGCGCGCCGGTCTTGCGGCGGTGCATGTCACACAGACAGGCTTCATCCAGCGGTTTGCCAATGCTGGCCAGGTCAATGGCCTGGCCGCCAGCCATGCCGGCATGGCCGGCAGAGCGCGCCAGCAGGCCGCAGAGGCGGGCTTGCAGGTCGGCCGGCATGGGGTTGGTTGTGCTGTCGGCCGGGTTGGCATCGGCGCACGGGGTCAGCACCTCAAACGCCAGCGCCTGCATCGCATCTCCGGCCAGCATGGCCACGGCCTCGCCAAATTGCACATGCACGGTGGGCTTGCCGCGGCGCAGCACGTCGTTGTCCATGCAGGGCATGTCGTCATGCACCAGCGAATAGGCGTGGATCAGCTCCACCGCCACGGCAGCGCGCAAGGCCGCCTCGGCATGGCCGGCCACGGCTTCGCAGGCGGCGCGCACCAGCAAGGGCCGCAGGCGTTTGCCACCGTCCAGCACGCCGTAGCGCATGGCCAGGCCCAGGCCGGCGGGGGCCTCGGCCGGCACCCACAAGGACAACGCCTGCTCCACCTGGGCCAGCGCGTCACGCACCCACTGCTCAAAGGCGGGCTTGCTTGTGGCCGTGTTCATGGCGCTGGTCGTGGTGCTGGTCGTGGTGCCGGTCACGGTGCCGATCATGGTGCAACCCAGTCCTTCAGCTGGCCGTCTTCCAGCACCTTGACCTGGCCCTCCACCGCCTGCAGCCGGTCGCGGCAGAAAGCCAGCAACTCTGCGCCGCGGCGGTAGCTGCCCAGCAAATCGTCCAACGGCATGGACCCACCTTCCATCGCCTGTACCAGGCGTTCCAGCTCAGACAAAGCGTCTTCAAAGCGAGCTGGCGCGGCTGGTGTGGCGGTTTTGGAGGGCATGGGGCGGGCGCTGCGGTGGCAGCTGCACGGCTGGCTGAAAGGCTGCCGATTTTAGTCGCCGCCTGTGGTGGGGCGGCGACATGCGACGGCTACAATTTGGTTTGCGGCTGCCTTTGGGTGGCCGTTTTCATCACTGTTGATCATGCCCATCCGCGGGGCCACCGGGTGGGGGTTCAAGACATCCTTGCTGGAGATTCCGGGGATCATGTCGAACCTGAGCGTCCGTCTCGAAGCTCTTGCGCGCAACCATCCAGGCGATGGGCAGGCCCGCTCGCAACTCTCCGTCACCACTTATTTTTCAGACGATCTGTTCCGTCGTGAGATGGAGTTGATCTTCCAGCATGGGCCCCGTTATTTGGGGCACGAACTGGCTGTGCCCGAGCTGGGCGACTACTACGCCCTGCCGCAAGAAGGTGAGGGCCGTGCGCTGGTGCGAACGCCGCAAGGCGTGCAACTGGTGTCCAACGTCTGTCGCCACCGCCAGGCGCTGATGCTGCGTGGCCGGGGCAACACCCGCAGCCAGATTGTCTGCCCGCTGCACCGCTGGACTTACGACTTGAAGGGGCAGTTGCTGGGCGCGCCGCACTTCAAAGCTGACCCCTGCCTGCACCTGGCCAACTACCCCACGCGCAGCTGGCACGGCATGGTGTTTGAGGACAACGGCCGCGACATTGCTGCCGAGCTGGGCCAGGTGGGCCCACGCGCCGACCTCGACTTCAGCGCTTATGTGCTGGACAAAGTGCACGTACACGCGTGCGACTACAACTGGAAGACCTTCATCGAGGTTTATCTGGAGGATTACCACGTCGGCCCATTCCACCCCGGGCTGGGCGGTTTTGTGACTTGTGATGACCTGCAGTGGCAGTTCAGCCCCCACCACTCGGTGCAGACGGTGGGCATCAACAACGCGCTGCAGCGCGCCGGTTCACCGGCCTACCAGCGCTGGCATGACGCGGTGCTGGCGTTGAACGGTGGTGTGGCGCCCAAGCAGGGCGCGATCTGGCTGACCTACTACCCCAACATCATGGTGGAGTGGTATCCGCATGTGCTGGTGGTCAGCACGCTGTACCCCAAAGGCCCGCAAAAAACCGTCAATGTGGTGGAGTTTTATTACCCCGAAGAGATTGCCGCGTTTGAGCGTGAGTTCATCGAAGCCGAGCAGGCCGCTTACCTGGAAACCTGCGCCGAGGACGACGAGATCGCCCTGCGCATGGACGCCGGTCGCAAAGCGCTGATGGAGCGCGGTGACGATGAAGCCGGCCCCTACCAAAGCCCGATGGAAGACGGCATGCAGCACTTCCACCAGTGGTACCGCCGCGCGATGGGGATGGGGCGGGGGCCGTGGTGATCGGCCTCGCGTCGCCTCACTTCTGGTAAACCCAGCCGCCCTTTTCGATCTTGACCATCACCCGGGCGCGCTGGTCCAGGCCGTTGTGGTCATTGGGTGACATGTTGAACGTACCGTGGGTGCCCACCACCTCACGCGTGGCCTCCAGCGCGTTGCGCAGCGCGGCGCGGAACTCCGGCGTGCCGGGCTGGGCGGTTTTGGCCGCTGTGGTGACAGCTGCCTGAATCACCAACCCGGCGTCCCAGGCATGGGCGCCAAAGGTGGACACGCTGCCCTTGCCAAACTTGGCCTCGTAAGCGGCGGCGTAGTCCAGCCCGGCTTTGCGGGAGGCGTCACTGGCAGGCAGTTGCGCGGCCACCAGCACCGGGCCGGCGGGCAGCAGCGTGCCCTCACCGTCGGCCCCCACCACACGCAGAAAATCGTTGTTGGCCACACCGTGGGTTTGGTAGATGGCGCCTTTGTAACCACGCTCTTTGAGTGTGCGCTGCGGCAGTGCGGCGGGTGTACCTGAGCCGGCAATCAGCACCGCTTGCGCGTTGGCGGCCTGCAGCTTGAGGATTTGGCCGGTCACTGATGCATCGCTGCGGTTGAAACGCTCAGTGGCCACCACGCTGATGCCCTTGATGCCGGCAGCCTTGCCAAACTCTTGCGCCCAACCTTCACCGTACGCGTCCGCAAAGCCGATGAAGGCCACCGTCTTGATGCCGGCTGCGGCCATGTGCTGGGCAATGGCCAGTGCCATCATGATGTCGTTTTGTGGCGTCTTGAAGACCCAGCGGCGCTTGGTATCCATCGGCTCCACCACCCGGCTGGACGCGGCCAGCGACACCATCGGCGTCTGGCTCTCAGCCACCACATCCAGCATGGCCAGCGAGTTGGGTGTGGTGGTGGACCCGATGATCACGTCCACCTTGCTTTCGGTGATCAACCGGCGGGCGTTGGCCACGGCCGCCGTGGTGTCAGACGCGTCGTCCAGCACGATGTAGTTGACCTTGTGGCCGGCCATGGTGCGTGGCAGCAGCTCAATCGTGTTTTTCTCGGGGATGCCCAACGATGCAGCCGGGCCAGTGGCCGACAGGGTGACGCCGATGGTGATGTCGGCCTGGGCAGCCAGTGTGCAGGTGGCCAGCAAAACGCCCATGGCGGCGGCCCGCAGGCGGTGTGTGAGGGTCATGCGATGTCTCCTGGATGAATAACCGACCGAGCGGTCGATCATAGAGGAGCGCAAGACCAGCACCATCCGATAGAACCCCAGTTCAGCGCCCGGCCACCTTGCGCAGCAACTCCACCAACATGGCGTGCTCGGCCGGGCTGAGGCGCTCAAACAGCGCTTGCTCCATTGGCGGCGCTGCTGCGGCGCTGGCGTGGGCAATGCGGTTGCCCTCATCCGTCAGCACCACGTTTTGCGAGCGCCGGTCCACCACGCTGCGCTGACGCAGCAGCAGGCCACGGGCTTGCAGCCGGTCCAGCAGCAGGGTCAGGTTGGGGGCTGACAAGGCCAGCGCCTGGGCGAGGCGTTTTGGCGACAACGGCCCGTTGGTCAGCACCAGCATCAGCAGTGAATACTCCACCTTGCGCAGGCCATAGGGCTTGCCCACATGGGCATCAAACAGCGCCACCGTGGTGACCGAGGCCTGGGCGATGTGGTAACCCAGCAGATTGCGCAACGGGCCCAATTGCAGCGTGGCCGGGGTGGTGGCCGGGGTGGTGGCCAAGCTGTTGGCCAAGTTGTTGGCGGGGTTGCTTCCAGCCGCTGGCGCACGCTCATCCACCGGCTCGGCCGCTGGGGATGGTGGGCCACCCGGCCGGTCTTGCGCCATGTCAGCGCGCCATGTCATGCGGCCAGCCTGGGCAGTGCAGCACCGGCCCGGCCAGCACGCAACCAAAACACCTGGGCCTGGGGCAGCAGCCAGTCCAAACCAAAGCGGGCCGATGGCAACCACTGGCCGGCATTGCGGCCACCCGGCAGCGGGGCTTGGGTTTGGGTCAGCGCGCAGCGGGTGATGCGCATCCAGGCCCAGCACATCAGCACATGGCCGATGCCGTGCAACACGTCATCAGCAGCGCGCAGTGGCCAGTCCGGATCGGCCACCCGGCCGCACAGCAAGGCTTGCTGCAAGGCCTGCCAAGCCTGCAACTGCGCGGCCAGTGTGTCGGCAAACGGCGCCAGTGCCGCTTGCAGCTGAGGGTCAACCACTGCGCGGCACAGCACCACCTCAGCCGCCAGTGCTGCCTGCAGCGCGTTGCCGCCGGCACCACCGTCATCCAGCAATTTGCGCTGCACCAGGTCAATCGCCTGGGGCTCATTGGTGCCTTCGTAAATCATCGCAATGCGGCTGCCGGGCACGGTTTGCTCAATGCCAAAGTCATGCACATAACCGTAGCCGCCCCACACCGGCAGCGCCTCACTGGCACTGCGGTGGCCCAGATCAGTACACAGCGCTTTGGCCACCGGCGTGAGCAAGGCCACGTGGCCACCGGCAGCGGCGCGGCAGCTGGCATCGGGGTGGCAATCGTGTCCGTCCAGCAGCGGCGCGGTCCAGTCGGACAGCAGGCGGCAGGTGTCGGTGCGGGCTTGCAATGTCCACAGGATGCGGCGCATGGCCGGGTGCCAGGCGATGGGGTCGGCAGGTGGGGCTGCGGTGCCCGTTGGCCCACCAGCCGGCAGGCCAGGCGGCCGCGTGACAGCGCGCATTTGCACCCGATCGGCCGCGCAGCGCCAGGCGTTTTGGGTGGCTGCCTCCAGGTGGCCCAGGCCCTGCAGGCCCACATGCGGCCGGGCCGCGTTCATCATCAAAAACATCGCCGCCAATCCCCGGTTGGGCTCACCGATCAACCAGCCCTCTGCCTGCTCAAACCGCAGTTGGCAGGTGGCGCTGCCTTTGATGCCCATCTTCTGTTCAATGCCGTCGCAGAACACCGTGTTACGCCGGCCATCAGGCAGGATTTTGGGCACGATGGCCAGGGACAGGCCCTTGGTGCCGGCCGGCGCACCGGTCAGTCGGCACAACACCAAATGCACGGTGTTGTCGGTCAGGTCATGCTCACCACCGCTGATGAAAAGCTTGCCGCCGCTGATGCGCACTGGTGAGCCGTTGGCGGCTGTTGCGGCATCGACAAGATCAGCCCGGGTGCGCACCAGCCCCAAGTCACTGCCGGCCTGCGGCTCGGTCAGGCACATGGTGGGCAAGCACTCCCCCGACGTGACCTTGGCCAGGTAGCGATCACGCAGCGCGGGCACCGCATGCGCCAGCAACACCGCGTAAGCGCCATGCAGCAGGCCGGAGTACACGGTCCAGCCATGGTTTGCCGCAGCCAGCATCTCAAACAAGGCGGCGTTCAGCAGTTGCGGCAGGCCTTGGCCACCGGCCTCGGGCGCGCAGGCCAACGCGGGCCAACCACCGGCCAGAGACGCCTGGTGGGCGGCGCGGTAGCCAGGTGGGGTGCTCACACCACCCGGCGTCCAGGTGCAGCCGGCCAGGTCACCCGCTGCGTTGATGGGCGCCAGCACCTCACCCGCAAAACGCACGGCTTGCTGCAGCACTTCTTGCGCGGTGTCAGCGTCCAGGCCCTCCAACTGCGGCGCGGCCTGCCACAGCGCTGGCGCGTCCAGTACCCGGGTCATCAGGTGCAGCATGTCGGCCACCGGGGCCTGGTAGTCCCAAGTCATGGCGCTGTTGCCCGTGTTGTGTTCAAGACGCTTTGCGCGCCGCGCCCAGGTAGGTTTCGATCACGCGGGGGTCCACCGCCAGATCGGCGGCTGGACCGTGCAACACGATGGCGCCGGTCTCCAGCACATGGCCTTCGTCAGCCACCTCCAGCGCAGCGCGGGCGTTTTGCTCGATCAGCAGGATGGACACCCCCTGCTCACGCAGTTGCACGATGGTGCGAAAAATCTCCCGCACGATCAGCGGTGCCAGGCCCAGGCTGGGCTCGTCCAGCATCAGCAGTTTGGGGCCCGACATCAGCGCCCGGCCTACGGCCAGCATTTGCCGCTCACCCCCTGACAAGGTGCCGGCAAGTTGCAAACGCCGCTCCTTCAGGCGGGGGAACAGGGTGTAGACCCGCTCAATCTCGTTGCGCCAGTTGGGCACACGCTGCTTCATCGCGCGGTAGCCACCCAAAATCAAGTTGTCCTCCACCGGCATGCTGCCAAACAGCTCGCGCTTTTCAGGCACCAGCGCCATGCCCAGCATCACGCGTTCTTCCAGGGTCACATCGGCCAGATCAACGCCGTCAAACATGACCTGGCCCTTGGACGGCAACACCGCCATCAGCGCATTCAGCGTGGTGGATTTGCCAGCGCCGTTGGGGCCGATGATGGTCACCACCTGGCCTTTGGCGAGTGTGAAGTTGAGGCCGGTCAGCACCTCGGCTCGGCCGTAACCGGCGTGCAGGTCTTTGACGCTCAACAGCGTTGTGGGGGTGCTCATCAGTGTTCGGTTCCAAGATAGGCGGCGCGCACGATCGGGCTGTCCTGCACCTCTTGCGGCGTGCCCTCCATCAGCCGGGTGCCAAATTCCATCACCACGATGCGGTCGGTCAGGCCCATCACAAAGTCCATGTCGTGTTCCACCAGCAGGATGCTCAAGCCCTCACGCTTGAGCTGGCGCAGCACATCGGCCAGGGCCTGTTTCTCCTTGTGGCGCAGGCCGGCAGCGGGCTCGTCCAGCAGCAGCAGGGCGGGGTCGGTACACAGGGCGCGTGCAATCTCCATCAAGCGTTGTGGCCCCAAGGCCAGGTTGCCAGCCAGCTCATGCAGTTTGTCGGCCATGCCGATGCGCGCCAGTTGCGCCTCAGCCTCGGCAAACAGGCTGCGTTCTTCGACCCGGTCCAGCCGCAGAATGGCGCGTGTGGTGCCGGATGACGTGCGCAGATAACCCCCAAGCGCCACGTTCTCCAGCACCGTCATTTCCGGGATCATCTTGACGTGCTGGAAGGTGCGCGACACACCGCGCCGGGCAATGTCGCGTGACGGCAGGCCCGCCACCGATTGGCCCCTGAACTTGACCTGGCCGCTGGTCAGCGACAACACCCCGGTGATCAGGTTGAAGGTGGTGGATTTGCCCGCGCCATTCGGGCCGATCAGGCCGACGATGTCACCGGCGCGGATCTGGAAGCTCACATCGTTGACCGCCACCAGGCCACCAAACTGCTTGCGCACCTCGTCCACATCCAGCAGCAATTCACCAGGCACCGGTTTGTCACGCCGCGCCAGCTTGGGCGCGTTGGCCCAGTCATTGGTGCGCTTGGGTGCCGGCAACCAGCGGCCGACAAAGGTCCACAGCCCGTCCGGTGCGTACTTGAGCACCGCAATCAGCACCAGGCCAAACACGATGATCTCGAAGTTGCCGCTGGTGCCCATCAGCTTGGGCA
>JAYVLI010000097.1:0-44137 GCA_043759535.1 Betaproteobacteria bacterium
TGTTCTACCTGTATCTCGGCAAGGTGCTGCGCCACCTCGACCCGTCCGAAGCGATCCCGGGCCGGGTGCGCGCCCCCCTCGACACCCTCGCCGAAGGCTTGCTGGTGATCGATCGCAAGCAGAATATCGTGCTCGCCAACCAGTCCTTCGCCGCCCTGCTCGGATGTGAACCCGACTCCCTGCTGGGCCGCAGCGCCGACGCGCTGCCGTGGGCCGCGCCGGACGGCCAGCCGGTCGCCCGGCGCGACCTGCCGTGGCTGGCGCAGCTGCAGCGCGGCGCGGATGGCGCCGACGGCATGATCATGCTGCGCGACGGCCATGGCGCGCTGCGCATGTTCGTCATCAACTGCGCGCCGGTGCAGGGCGCGCGCGGCAAGCCCAACGGCGTCTTCATCAGCCTCAACGATGTCACCGAGATCGAGCGCAACAAGGTGCTGCTGCACCAGGCCAAGGACGATGCCGAGGCGGCGAGCCGGGCCAAGAGCGAGTTCCTGGCCAACATGAGCCATGAGATCCGCACGCCGATGAATGCCATCCTGGGCCTCAACCACCTGATGGCACGTGCCAACCCCGACCCGATACAGCGTGAGCGCCTGCACAAGGTGGACGACGCCGCGCGCCACCTGCTGCGCATCATCAATGACATCCTGGACCTGTCCAAGATCGACGCCGGCAAAACGCAGCTGGACATCACCGACTTTGCGTTGGCCCCACTGCTGCAGCGCAGCCTGGATTTGGTGCGTGGCCAGGCCAATGCCAAAGGCCTGGCGCTGCTGCTGGACACGGTGGCACTGCCGGCCCGGCTGCGCGGTGACCCGATGCGGCTGGCGCAAATGCTGATCAACCTGCTCAGCAATGCGGTGAAGTTCTCTGACCAGGGCTGGGTGGCGCTGCGGGGTGGGCTGCAGGCCACGGTGGATGGCCGGCTGCTGGTGCGTTTTGAGGTGCAAGACACCGGGCCTGGCATTGCTGCCCAGCACCAGGCCCAGTTGTTTGATGCGTTTGAACAAGCCGACAGCTCCATCACCCGGCGCCACGGTGGCACCGGCCTGGGCCTGGCACTGACCCGCCACCTGGCCGCATTGATGGGTGGTGAGGTGGGCGTCCACAGCACACCGGGCGCTGGCAGCACCTTCTGGTTCACCGCCCTGCTGGATGTGGCGGAGGGTGCGGTGTTGGCCGAAATATCAACCGAAATATCAGCCGAAACGCCCACCCAAACGCCCACCCAAACGCCGACCCACGCGCTGGGCGCTGCCGGCAGCGACAGCCCGCTTGACCGACACGCAGACCGACACGCAGACCGGCAGGCAGACACCCACGCCGCTGAGCACCAACTGCGCCAACAGCACACCGGCAAGCGTGTGCTGCTGGCCGAGGACAACCCGGTCAACCAGGAGGTGGCTGAGGCCATGCTGCAACTGGTGGGGCTGGTGGTGGACCGGGTCAGCGACGGCGTCCAGGCGGTGGCCCAGGTGCAGGCCGCCCGCTACGACCTGGTGCTGATGGATGTGCAGATGCCGGTGCTGGACGGCCTGGACGCCACCCGCCGCATCCGCGCGCTGTTAGGCCCTGGCCTGCCCATCATCGCGATGACCGCCAATGCGTTTGGTGAGGACCGCGCCGCCTGCCTGGCCGCCGGCATGAACGCCCATGTGGCCAAGCCGGTGTACCCGGCCGTGCTGTACAGCACCTTGCTGCGCTGGTTGCCTGCGGCTGCCGTTGAGGTGGTTGACGCAACCAGATTGCCCGGCGCGGTGGCTGTGCTGACCGGACCCGCCTAACCGGTGTCACCCGCCGTCTGGCAGCCCAGCGCGTGGCGGGCTGTCAGCCGCCGCCAACAGCGGCGGCTGGGGCCAGCGCTGGTGCCACCACTGCCGTGGGGTAGACCCAATTGCGCAGCCCCAGGCTGATGGTGGGGATGTAGGTGATCAACATCAGGCAGCCCAGGATCACCGCCACAAACGGCAGCAGATGCCGCACGATCTGGTCCAGTGAGATCTTGGCCACCGTACACGCGGCAAACAGGTTGACACCAAACGGCGGCGTGATCATGCCGAGTGCCAGGTTGACGACCATGATGGTGCCGAAGTGGACCGCATCAATGCCAAAGTGCCGTGCCACCGGCACCAGGATGGGCGCCAGCACGATGATGGCCGCGCTGGTCTCGATGAACATGCCAATGACAAACAGCGCAGCGTTGACGCCAAACAAAAACCAGCCCGGGCTTTTGAGCACCTCGCTGAGCCAGGCGCCAATCGCGTCCGGCACACCGGCGCGGGTAATCAAGAAGGCAAACAGCCCGGCGTTGGCGATGATGAACATGATCACCGCGCTGCTGATCACACTCTTTTTAAAGACCGGGATCAGGTCTTTGAAGGCCAGCTCACGGTGGATGAACAGGCCCACGATCAGCGCATAAAACACCGCCACCACCGACGCCTCGGTGGGCGTGAAGATACCGCCGTAAATGCCGCCCAAAATAATCACCGGCATCAGCAGCGCAAAGCTGGCTTGCACCGTGGCCTTGCCCACACCCAGCCGGCCGTCACCGTCTTTCAGGCCCCAGCCCTTCCAGCGGCAATACAGGTGGACAAACAGCATCAACACCCCGCCAATCAGCAGGCCAGGGCCGATGCCGGCAATGAACAGCTCACCGATGGACACCTCGGCCGACACGCCAAACAAAATCATCGGGATGGACGGCGGGATGATCACGCCCAACTCAGCCGCCGTGGCCTGCAGCGCAGCCGCATAAGCCGTGGGGTAGCCATGCTTGATCAGCGCCGGGATCAGGATGGCGCCAATGGCAAAGGTGGTGGCCACACTGCTGCCCGACACCGCAGCAAAAATCATGCAGGTCAACACGCAGGTCATGGGCAGGCCACCCTGCACGCCACCCACCAAACTTTTTGCAAATTCAACCAGCCGCCGGCTGATACCACCGGTCTCCATCAGGTTGCCGGCCAGGATAAAAAAAGGAATTGCCGCCAGCGGAAATTTGTCAATGGCGGTGAACATCTCCTTGGGCGCCAGGATCAGCCGTGCGGGGTCAAACAGCGCAATGCCCAGCACGGCCGAGCCGCCAATGGCCACGGCAATGGAGATGCTGAAGGCAAACGCCAGCAGCATGGAAATCAAGAGGGTCAATGACATGGTGGCGGCCGCTTATTGCGCGTTGTCCAGCTCTTCGTTCAAAGGGTCATACAGGTTCGCAATGACCGCCAACATGGCCAGGCCCGCGCCCACCGGCAATGCGGCATAGGCCCAGCCCATGCTCAGCTCCATGCTGGCAAAGGTCTGGAAACGCACCTTGCTGACCAGTTGCACACCAAACCACACCAGCACCGCCAGATAGACCAGCGAGGTGCCGGCGATGACACCCCGCACCACCCGCTGCCAGGCGCCGGTGGCCAGGCGCAGCATCAAATCCACCGACACCAGCGCGCCGCGCCGGAAGGCCACCACCGTGCCCAGCATCACCATCCAGATCAGCAGCCGGCGCATGGATTCTTCGGTCCACACCGACGGCTGCGAGAACACAAAACGCGCCAGCACCTGCCACATTCCCAGGCAGGAAATGATGGCCAGCAACACACAGGCCACAGCCCAGGTGGTGCCGGTGATCCAGCGGTCAATTTGAAGCACGGTGTGGCGCATGGGCACGCTTTCAGATCAGGCGCTGGCTGCTTACTTCACCGCCTGGACGGCGGCGATCTTGTCGGCACCAAACTCTTTGGCAAATTCGGCATAGGCCGGTGAAACCGCTTTGCGGAAGCTCTCGCCATTGACCTGCTCCACCACCTGCATGCCGTCTTTCTTGAGCTGGGCAATGCCGTTGCTCTCGTCGTCATTGACCTTTTTGCGCTGCGCTGCGCCACCCTTCACCGCTGCATCGGTGAATACCTTTTTGTCGGCATCACTCAGCTTGGCCCACACCGCTGGCGACAGGATGAACACCGCTGGTGAGTAGACATGGCCGGTGAGTGACAGGTGTTTTTGCACCTGGCTGAACTTGCTGGCCAGGATCACCGGAATCGGGTTCTCCTGCCCGTCTACCGTGCCTTGCTGCAGGGCGGTGAACAGCTCTGGAAAGGGCATGGGCGTGGGCAGGATGCCGAAAGTCTTGTAGCCCGCCATGTGCACCTTGTTTTCCATCGTGCGCATCTTCAAACCAGCGGCGTCACTGGCCTGGTTGATCGGCCGCTTGTTGTTGGTCATGTGGCGAAACCCGTTCTCGGCCCAAGCCAGGCCGACCAGGCCTTTGGCCTGCATCTTCTTCAGCACGTCCTGGCCGATGGGGCCGTCCATCACCTTGCGGGCATGGTCGTAATCCCGGAACAAAAACGGGATGTCAAACAGCTTGACCTCGGGCACAAAGTTGCCCAGCGGGCCGGTAGATGTGTCCACCAGGTCTTGTGTGCCCAGTTGCACCGCTTCAATCATTTCGCGCTCACCGCCCAGCTGTGAGTTGGGGAAATGCTGGCAGGTGTAGCGGTTGGCCGTGCCCTTGGCGATCTCGTCGCAAAACACGGTGGACCCCACGCCGTAATGCGACTCTTTGGTGGTGGCGTAACCCATCTTCAACACGGTCTGGGCGGCGGCAGTGCCGGCTGCGGACGACAGCGCGGCCAGCAGCGCGGCGCCGGCCAGGGTGTGCAGCAGGGTGGATTGGTTGGTGCGTGTCATGGTTGTCTCCGGGGAGTGTTGTTCAAACGGTCGTGGATGGGATCATGAAAGCGGCTGTGCCGCTATCGGGTCAGCGCCTGAGGGGGCTGCGGCGCTGCCGCGCTTTCGCGCCAGCGCCGCAGCCAACCCAGGCCGGCGCTGGTGCCACCGGGCTGGTTGTTTTGCGGCCGGTATTCACAGCCGACAAAACCGCTGTAGCCCAGTGCGTCGATCAGGTCCAGCAGGTAGGGATAGTGCAGCTCACCGCTGTCGGGCTCATGCCGGCTGGGCACACCGGCAATTTGCAGATGGCCCACCTGGCTGGCGCGGCCGCCCGCACTTGTCGGCAAGTACTGGCGCAGCTTCATCGCCAGGTCACCTTCCATGATCTGGCAGTGGTACAGGTCCATCTGCACCTGCAGATTGGGTGCACCGATCTGCTGCACCAGCGCATGCGCTTCCGCTTGGGCCGAGAGCAGGTAGCCCGGCATGTCGCGGCTGTTGATGGGTTCGATCAGCACCGCCACGCCGTGCGCTGCGGCCTGCGCTGCGGCCCAGGCCAGGTTGTTGGTGTAGGTGTGCAGGTGGGCCTGGCGGCTGGCGCCGGCGGGCACCAGCCCGGCCATCACATGCACCCGTGGGCAGGCCAGGGCTTGGGCATAAGGCAGGGCTTGCTCCAAAAAACTGCGGCGAAAGTCGTCCACCCGTTCTGGCCGGCCGGCCAGGCCACGTTCACCGGTCTCAAAGTCACCCGGCGGGGCGTTGAACAGGGCTTGGGTCAGGCCCAGGTCGCTTAACCTGGCTGCCAGCTCTGCGGGTTTGAAGGCGTAAGGAAACAGGTACTCCACCGCGTCAAAGCCATCGGCGGCAGCGGCGGCAAAACGGTCAAGAAATACGTGCTCGGGGTAGAGCATCGACAGGTTGGCGGCAAAGCGGGGCATGGCTGTCTCGGTATGGGTTGGATTGCGATTGCGCTTTGGGGCCGCTGGTGCCCGTCACCACTGCGCGCCAAAGCTGTGGCGCAACTCGTCGATCTGGGCGGTGTTGAGCGGGGCAGGGCGGGGGTTGCACATCAGCCACAGGCGGGCGGTTTCTTCCAGCTCTTCCAGCGTGGCCAGCGCGGCGGCCGGGCTGCTGTGCCACACGTTGGGGCCCAGCCGGTCCAGCAGCACGGCGCGCAGCGCTGTGCCACGGGCCTGTGCGGCGAGGATGGCTTGCGCCACCAGCGTGGCGGCCGCCGGGTCACCGGGCCGGTGGTAGGGGATCAACGGCACCCGTCCCACCTTCATCACAAAGTAAGGCGTGATGGGCGGCAGCACTGCATCGGCCCGCCACACGCCGGCCAGGGTGAGCGCCACCAGGTGGGTGCTGTGGGTGTGGATCACGCAGTGCGCCTCAGGCGCGGCGGCATAGATCTGGCGGTGCAGGGCCAGGGTTTTGCTGGCGCGTTGACCGGCGTGCTGGGTTCCATCGACGGCCACCCAGGCCAGTTGATCGGGCTGCAGCGTGCCCAGGCAGGCATCGGTGGGGGTGATCAAGAAGCCGGCGCCATCCGGCAGCCGTACGCTGATATTGCCGGCGGTGGCATGCACATAGCTGCGGTCGAACAGGGACTTGCCGACGCGGCAGATCTCTGTGCGCGGGGCGGTATGGGCCATGTCAGCGCTGCCGCTGGCCGGGCTTGCTGTCATGCCAAGCCCAGCGCTTCAGCAAAAAAGTCAGTGCCGCCAAAGTTGCCACTTTTCAGCGCCAGTTGCAGCGGGGCCTGGTCTGCGGCACGCACCGCTTGAGTCCACGGCACACCCGGGCAGATGGCGGCGCCGATGCGCAGCAGCGCCACGTCCAGCGCCTGCACCACGGCACCGGAAGTCTCGCCCCCCGCCACCACCAGGCGCTGGGTGCCGGCCGCCACCAGGCCTTGGGCGATCTGCGCCAGCGCTTGCTCCACCAGCGCGCCGGCTTGGGCGCTGCCCAGGGTGGCCTGGGTGCTGGCCAGGGTGGTGGCATCGGTGGTGGCGTAGAGCAGCGGTGTGCTGATTTGTTGTGCGGCCCAGGCCAGCGCTGGCGCCACCACCGGCTTACCGCGCGCCAGGGCGGCCGGGTCAATCTGCAGCGCCGGCCGGCCTGCGCTGATCCATTGCGCCACCTGGGCCTGGGTGGCTTGGGAGCAGGAGCCGGCCAGCACCGCCGCCGGGCCGGTCAGTGCGTCCAGTTGCGCCGCGTCGGTATCCAGCGTGACAGCCCCACCTCGCGCCAGCAGCGCGGGCAAACCCAGCGCCAGGCCAGAGCCTGCCACCCACAGCGGCCACCTCACCGCCCCAGCGGCCAACCGCTGCAAATCGGCGTTGTCCACCGCGTCTGCCACCACCAGCCGCACACCCTGGCTGCGCAGTGTGTCCAGTTGCGTGGCAATCGCCTCAGCGCCCTGGGCAACCGTGTCATGGCGCAGCAGGCCCACCGTGCCCTGGCACTGCGCCTGCAGCACCCGCACCAGGTTGGCGTCGGTCATGGGCGTCAGCGGATGCTGGCGCATGCCGGTGTCGCTGAGCAGCGCATCACCCACAAACAAGTGGCCTTTGAACACCGTGCGGCCCATCTCGGGGAAGGCCGGGCAGACGATGGTCAGATCGGTGCCCAACGCCGCCATCAAGGCCTCAGCCACTTGGCCGATGTTGCCGGCCGGGGTGGAATCAAAGGTGGAGCAGACCTTGAAATAAAACTGCCGTGCACCCGCTGCCTGCAGCCAGCGCAGCGCCTCCAGCGATTGCGCCACCGCGTCAGCCGCCGGTGTGGTGCGGGATTTGAGCGCCACCACCACCGCGTCGGCCTGCTGCAAATCAGACCCGAGCCCAGGCCCAGCCCCATCCGCCGGCACGCCGATGCTTTGCACCGTGCGCAGGCCGGCGCGCACCAGCATGCTGGCCACGTCGGTGGCGCCGGTGAAGTCGTCTGCAATCACGCCCAGGATCACTGGGTGCTCCCGGGCAAGGTGATGCCGGTCTGCGCGGCATAGAGCTTGATCACCGCGCTGTCGTCCTCCGCGCCGTGTCCAGCCCCGGCGGTGCCCAGGTACAGCTGATGGGCTGCCGCCGCCAACGGCAGCGGCACGGCCAGCTTGCGCGCCGCGTCCAGCACGATGCCCAAATCCTTGATGAAGATATTGACCGACGACAGCGGCGTGTAGTCGCCCGCCAGGATGTGCGGCACCCGGTTGGCAAACATCCAGCTGTTGCCGGCCGAGTTGGTGATCACCTCGTAGAGCTTGTCCGGGTCGGCGCCGGCCTTGATGCCCAGCGCCATCGCCTCGCACGCGGCGGCGATGTGGACCCCGGCCAGGTGCTGGTTGACCATCTTGACGGTGGACCCCACACCGGCCCGGTCACCCAGCCGGTACACCTTGCCGGCCACCGCGTCCAGCAGGCCACCCACGGCCGCAAAGGCCTCGGGCTTGGCCGACGCCATCACCGTCATCTCGCCGTTGACGGCTTTCACCGCACCACCGGACACCGGCGCGTCGATCAGCCACAGGCCACGTTCGGCCAGCCTGGCCTCCCACAGCGGCGGCAGGGTGGGGTCCACCGTGGCCGAGCAGATCACCACCGCGCCGGGGCGCAGGTGGGCGGCCAGGCCGTTGTTGCCATCCGTGCCATCCTTGCCAAACAACAGCGATTCAGTCTGCGCGGCAGTGACCACCAGCACCAGCACCGCATCGCAGTGGGCGGCCAGCTCGGCCACGCTGTTGGCAATCTGGCCGCCGGCGGCCGCCACGGTGGCGCAGGCGGCGGGGTTCAAGTCCATGCCCCAGGTAGGCACACCACGCCGCAGGGCGCTGAGGGCGGCGCCACGGCCCATCGAGCCGAGGCCGATGACGCCGAGGGTGGGGGTAGGGGTGGTCATGGCGTGGTGATGTGGTTTGGGCTGGCGGGCTGGGCTGCTGCGGCCGTGTTGGCCGCAGTGGCCGCAGTGGCGTGGATGGCTTGACTGGCCCGCAGGCGCCGCGCGGCCTGGTGCATGTGCTCAGCCGCCGCCGCGCGGGCAGCGTCAGCATCACCCTGGCACACCGCGTTGGCGATGGCCTGGTGCTCTTGTCGCACGGCCGCGATGAAGGCCGGGTTGAGCGATTCATTGCGCCGCGTCACCACCATCGCCCCCCGCAGGTATTGCGACAGGTGGCGCAGCAAGGCAGTGAACTGGCGGTTGCCGGCGGCCTGGGTGATGGCGTGGTGGAAGGCCAGGTCCTCCGCGATGCCGGCGCTGCCGGACGCCACCGAGGCATCCACCAAGGCCAACGCCGCGCTGATGACCTGGCGCTGCGCCGGCGTGGCGCGTTGGGCGGCCAGCGCGGCCACTTCACTTTCCAGTGCGCGGCGCACCTCCACCACCTCCAGCACGGCGGCGTGGTCGGCCAGCACGGCGGCATCAAACGGCAGCGGCCGAGCGGCATCGTGTGCGGCCACAAACACACCCGCCCCCTGGCGCGCCACCAGCAAGCCCATGGACCGCAACCGGCTCACCGCCTCGCGCACCACCGTGCGCGACACCGCAAATTGCGCCGCCAACGCCAGCTCGGTGGGCAGTTGCTGGCCGGGCTGCAGCGCACCGGTCTCGATCTGCTGGCGCAGCGCGGTGGCCAGTTGATCCGACAAGCGCTCACTGGCCAGTGGCCGGTTGGATGCCAAGCCGGTGCTGACCATGCCGGTGGACACAGGCAGGTCAGCGGGCGGTGGCATACCGATGGACTGGTGGGCAGGTCATCGGGTCATCATACAAATCTGACGAAGTCTGCCCATGCGGGCAAACGCGGGGTGTGACCACCCCGGCACCGTTTGGTGCCGGGGTGGTCCATCAAGCCTTGCCCTGGTTGGCCACCGCCGCCGCAGCAGCAGCCGCTGCCGCTGGGTCACCCAGGTACTGGCTGCGGATGGGTTGCAGGTCAGCGTCCAATTCATAGACCAGCGGGATGCCGTTGGGAATGTTGAGACCCACGATGTCGGCGTCGGCAATGCCGTCCAGGTACTTGACCAGTGCCCGGATCGAGTTGCCGTGCGCCGCCACCACCACCCGCTGGCCGCTGCGGATGGCCGGGGCCAGCACGGTGTTCCAGCAGGGCAGCACCCGCGCCACGGTGTGTTGCAGGCATTCAGTCAACGGCACGTCGCTGGCCGCCAGGCTGGCGTAGCGCAGGTCAGTGCGCTCACTGCGCACATCGGTGGGGTCCAGCGCGGGCGGCGGGGTGTTGTAGCTGCGACGCCAGACCAGCACCTGCTCATCGCCATATTGCTTGGCCATGTCGGCCTTGTTGAGGCCTTGCAGCGCGCCGTAGTGGCGCTCATTCAGGCGCCAGTCTTTCACCACCGGCAGCCAGGTGCGGTCCATCGTGTCCAGCGTGTGCCACAGCGTCCAGATGGCGCGTTTCAGCACCGAGGTGTAGGCCACATCAAACTCGAAACCGGCGTCTTTGAGCAACTGGCCGGCTTGGCGGGCCTGCGCCACGCCGGTGGGTGTCAGCGGCACGTCGGTCCAGCCGGTGAAGCGGTTTTCAAGGTTCCAGGTCGATTCGCCGTGGCGGATCAGCACAAGTTTGTACATGGTGTTGGGCCCGGCGGTGGGCGGCGATCAGGAGAGGCCCAAATTCTATAATCCGCGTTTTCCCAGTCCCAAGGCCGATCCAGGCCCAAGCCACCGTGACCTTCCTCATCGACAACTGGATGCTCGTCCTGATGGCCATGGCCTCAGGTGGTTTGCTGCTGTGGCAGACGGTGCAAAAAAGCGCTGGCAATGCCATTGGCACCAGCGAGGCAGTGCGCCTGATCAACCGCGAAAAAGGCGTGTTGATTGATGTGTGCGAGCCGGCTGAGTTTGACGCCGGCCATGCAGTGGGTGCCCGCAACATCCCGCTGGCCACGCTGGAGGGGTCTAAATCCTTGCCCAGCAACAAAGCCTTACCACTGGTGCTGCTGTGTGCCACTGGCGCCCGCGCCAACCGCGCTGCCGCCGCGCTGCGCAAAGCCGGCTACGACAAAGCCATTGCCGTGGCGGGTGGCCTGCCGGCCTGGCGTGAGGCTGGCCTGCCGGTGGACAAAAAAGCAGCCTGAGCAGCGCTTGATGCCGGCAAAGCCCGCTGGCAACGCAGTTGCGGGCGGCTTGCGACAATTGCGGTTTAGTCAACACACCCTTGCCGCCATGACTGCTGTCCGCATGTACACCACCCAGGTCTGCCCTTATTGCACGCAGGCCAAGGCCTTGCTCAAGCAGCGTGGTGTCAGCGCCATCGACGAGATCCGCATCGATCTTGACCCGCAGCAGCGGGACCAGATGGTGGCGCTCACCGGCCGCCGCACCGTGCCGCAAATCTTCATCGGCCAGACCCATGTGGGTGGCTGTGATGACCTGATGGCGCTGGACCGCAGTGGTGGGCTGATGCCCTTGTTGCAGGGCGCCTGAGCCAACAGGCGGGCGGCCCTGCCGCCTGGCCCGCAAGGCCCGCAAGGCCCGCGCGACACGCCATAAACATCACGCCAGCGGCGCCTGCCGCATCCGTTTGGCGGCATGGCGGTGGGCCATAATCCGCGCCGCACTTGCACACCGCTGGCCCTCCGTCCAGCCCCCATTCAGCCCGCAAGCACCGCACTGGTGGCGGGCTTTTTCATTCCTCAGGACTCCAACACCATGGCTGACCAAGACCCCACCCCCGTGTTCCAGATCCAGCGCATGTACCTGAAAGATTTGTCGCTGGAGCAACCCAATTCACCGGCCATCCTGCTGGAGCAGCAGCAGCCGCAGGTCGACATCAACCTGGCGATGGCTGCCGGTGGTGTGGCGGATGGCATTTATGAGGTGTCTGTCACTGCCACGGTGACCACCAAGCTCAAGGACAAAACCCTGTTCCTGATCGAGGCCAAACAGGCCGGCATCTTTGAGATCCGCCACGTGCCCGAGGAGCAGTTGCAAGGCATCCTCAGCATCGTCTGCCCGCAGATGATTTACCCCTATCTGCGCGCCATCGTGTCCGATGTCTGCACCCGCGCCGGCTTCCCGCCCATCATGCTGACCGAAGTCAACTTCCAGGCGATGTTTGAGGCCCAGCAGGCACAAGCAGCCGGCAACGGCAGCGGCATCATCGCTAACGCCAACTGACGCAAACCCGCTGACGCCAGCCCAACTGCCCTCGCAGGCCATGCCAGCGCCGCAGCCGCTGCCCCTGGTGGTGCTGGGCGCCGGCGCTTGGGGCACCGCGCTGGCGGTGGCCGCCGCGCAACGCCAGCCGGTGCTGCTGTGGGCGCGTGATGCGCGCCAAGCCGCAGCCATGCAGGCCAGCCGCAGCAACCCGCGCTACTTGCCTGGGGTGGTGCTGCCCGCTGCGCTGCGCGTCAGCGCGGATCTGGCTGTAGCCATGCACAGCGCTGCCGGTGGCCTGGTGGTCATTGGTACGCCGATGGCCGGCCTGCGTGAACGTTTGACCGCACTGCCACCCGGCACCCGCGCGCTGTGGTTGTGCAAGGGTTTTGAGGCTGGCAGCGCGGCGCTGGGCCATGAGATTGCGCGTCGCCTGCGGCCCGAGCTGGCCTGCGGCGTGTTGTCCGGCCCCAGCTTTGCATTGGAGGTGGCGCGTGGCCAGCCCACCGCGCTGGTGGCCGCCAGCACCGACCCTGATCTGGTCCGCCTGGCTGTGTTGGTTCTGCACAGTGAACACCTGCGCATCTACACCTCGGACGACCCGGTGGGCGTGGAGGTGGGCGGCGCGGTCAAAAACGTGATGGCCATTGCCACCGGCATTGCCGACGGCCTGCAACTGGGCCTCAATGCCCGCGCCGCACTCATCACCCGTGGTCTGGCCGAGATGACCCGCTTGGGCCTGGCCCTGGGCGCACGGGCAGAGACCTTCATGGGCTTGTCTGGCCTGGGCGATTTGGTGCTCACCGCTACCGGCGATCTGTCGCGCAACCGCCAGGTTGGGTTGGCGCTAGCAGCCGGCCAGGCCTTGCCTGACATCCTGGCCAGCCTGGGCCATGTGGCCGAGGGGGTGCTGACAGCCCCCACGCTGCAGGCCCGTGCGCAAACGTGCGGTGTTGCCATGCCCATCACCGACGCGGTGGTGGCCGTGCTGCAAGGCCGGCTTGCCCCGGCGCAGGCGCTGCGCCAGTTGATGGCGCGAGAGGCGCGGGCCGAAAGCTGAGCCGGGTCTTTCAGGTACTGCCGGCGTAGCCCAACTGGCGCCAGGCGTCAAACACCGCCACCGCCACTGCGTTGCTCAGGTTCAGGCTGCGCTGGCCGGCCCGCATCGGCAGCCGCACCCGGCGCTCGGGCGCAAAGCTGTCGCGTACTTCAGCGGGTAGGCCGGCCGTCTCACAACCAAACACCAACCAGTCACCGGCTTGCCAGGCCACAGCACCCAGACCCAGCGCACCCCGGGTGGTGAAGGCAAACGCCCGGCCACCGCTGGCTTGCTGCACCGCCTGCAGGGCCGGCCAATCGGCATGGCGCTGCACGCTGGCAAATTCGTGGTAGTCCAGGCCGGCGCGGCGCAGCAGCTTGTCGTCCATCGAAAAGCCCAGCGGCTCCACAAGGTGCAGGCTGCAGCCGGTGTTGGCGGCCAGCCGGATCACGTTGCCGGTGTTGGGTGGGATTTCAGGTTGCACAAGCACGATGTGGAGCATGGTGGGGGATTGTTGCGGTTGCTGCGCCCCTGCGGCTTGGTCGATCAGGCTGGCCAGCCTGGTCAGCCCAGCCAAGGCCATCAAACCGATGGTTCGGGTGTGCGCGCCAGCACCCACACCTGCACACTGGCCGCTCCAGCTGCCAGCAAGGCCTGGCTGGCGGCGCTGGCGGTGCTGCCGGTGGTCATCACGTCGTCCACCAAGGCCAGATGGCGGCCGGCCAGTGCGGCGGCGGCAGCGGGTGGCACCCACAGCGCATCGCGCAGATTGCGCTCGCGGTCCTGGCGGCGCAGGCCCACCTGGTGCGGGGTGTCGCGCAGGCGCAGCAGCCAGTCGGCATGGGCGGGCAGGCCTTGGTGCGTTGCAAGCCGGCGCGCCAGCTCCCAGGCCTGGTTGTAACCCCGCTCGGCCAGGCGGGCATCGCTCAGCGGCACGGGCACCACCGCGTCCACCGGCGCCGGCCCGGCCCGCCACAAGGCGTCTTGCAGCACACCGGCCAGCAGACCCGCCAATTCGGCCTGCTGCTGGAACTTGAAGCGGGCCACCAGCCGGTCCCACGGAAAACCGTAGTCGACCGCTGCGATGCAGCGCTGAAAGGGCGGTGGCGCGCGCTGGCAGCGGCCGCAGGCGACACCAGTCAGGCCGGGCGTGTGCAGCGCGCAGCGTGGGCAGCAGGCGTTGCGCTGGGCGGCAAACCGCAGGCGGCAGGGGCTGCACAGGCCGTGTTGGCCCACACCATCCCACTGCGCACACAGCACGCAGGGTCGCGGCCAATGGATTTTCCAGCGGCCTGGCGACCACCAACTTGGTGGTGTTGCTGGCGCATCGTCAGTGGGCCAGGGCGCAGGCATCGGCTTAATATACTGCCGCGTCATGTCCGCCCCCAGCAGCCCGCCGCCCGCCACCGATGCCCGTGCGCTGGCCCATGTGCTGGCCCGCCTGGCCCGCGCGGACGCGGCACCCTGGTTGCACCAAGAAGTGGCCAGGCGCATGGCAGAACGCCTGCCGGTGATCCGCCAACCACCCGCCAACTGGCTGGACTGGGGCGGCTTTGTTGGTGGTGGTGCGGCGGCGGTGCAGGCCATTTGGCCGCAATCCCTGCGCCGCGTGGCCGAGCCCACAGCGGCGCTGGCAGCCCGCAGCCGCGCAGCGTCACAAGCCCCGTGGTGGGCCTGGGGCCAGGCGCGGCGCCAGGCCAGCCAGCCGGTGCTGCTGCTGCAGGATGTGCCCGCAGGCCATGCGCAGATGTTGTGGTCCAACCTGGGCCTGCACACCAGCCCCGACCCGGCCGCCACGCTGCGCCACTGGCAGCAGGCGCTGGCGGTGGACGGCTTTGTGATGTTCTCGAGCTTTGGCCCCGACACCCTGCGGGAACTGCGGGCGCTGTATGCCGGCCTGGGCTGGGCTGCGCCGCACCCGCCGTTCACCGACATGCATGACATCGGTGACCTGCTCGTCCACAGCGGTTTTGCCGACCCGGTGATGGATCAGGAGACGCTGCAACTCACCTGGTCATCCGCCGAGGCAGTGTTGGCTGAATTGCGCAGCCTGGGCGGCCACCTGGGCCTGCAGCGTTTTGCCGGCTTGCGCACCCCCCGTTGGCGCCATCAACTGCTGCATGCGCTGGCCGGCCTGGCGGACGCACAAGGCCGTATCCGCCTCACCTTTGAGTTGGTTTACGGCCATGCTTACAAACCCGCGCCCCGGCCTGGACGTGGTGCTGTTGCCACCGTGTCACTGGACACTCTGCGCGACAAGTTACCCAAACGCGTCGCATGAACCCGGCGGCTATCGCGGGTAAGCACTGGGCTAGAATCTTGATCACATTTATCGCAGCAAAGCTGTGGTGGTTGCCGACGCAGGGCCAATCACCACAAGATGTTTGACCCCGGTCAGCCACCAGCAATGCAGGCCTGAAACACCAAATTCAATCCCGAGCCATGTCGATCACGCTTGCACCCAGCCCTTGGCCAGCACCCGCCGCCCGGCGCGATGTAGGCTGGCGTTTCGGCCGCGAGCAGTTGCAACCCATGGGCTGGTTGTTTGATCTGCGCCGCAATGTGTCCATCACGCCGCGCCAGTTGTTGGCTGCTTACGGCCTGCTGTGTGGTGTGTCGATCCTGGTGGCGCTGGGGTTTTGGTGGCAGGGTGTGGCGCTGGTCAGTGTGTTCACCGGGCTGGAGTTGCTGGCGGTTGGCTTTGCGCTGCTGGTGGTGGCGCGCCATGCCGGTGACCGTGAAACCATCGTGCTCAGTGGCAGCGAGTTGTCGGTTGAGCAGCATGTGGGTCCAGGCGTGGTGCGCACTGCGTTCCGCGCCGAGTGGGTACGGGTAGAGCCAGTGGCCGACGATGGCTCGCTGGTGGAGTTGTCAGGCGAGGGGCGCAGCATTCGGGTTGGCCGCCATGTGCGGCCCGAGTTGCGGGTGACCCTTGCGCAAGAGTTGCGTCGTGCCTTGCGCCTGGTGCGCACGGCCGGTGAGCGGGTTGTGGATCACGAACATAAAGCATGATGATGATGACGACAAACATGTTGGTGGCACGGGCGCGCGCAGGGGCGGCTGGTCTGGTGGTGGCCGGGTTGAGTGCCTTGTTGGCCGTGCAAGCGGTGGCCGGTGACCTGCCCGGTGGGCCGGCCAAAAACCAGCTGGACCTGCACCCGCCAATCACCAAGATTGCCAGTGACATCCAGGGCCTGCATTACTTCATGTTGGTGGTTTGTCTGGTTATCTTCCTGGCGGTTTTTGGGGTGATGTTTTATTCCATCATTAAGCACCGCAAATCAGTGGGTCACAAATCGGCCAACTTCCACGAGAGCGTGTCGGTCGAAATCGCCTGGACCATCGTGCCGTTTCTCATCGTCACGGTGATGGGCATGATGGCCACCAAGACGGTGGTGGCCATGAAGGACACCAGTAACGCCGACCTCACCATCAAGACCACCGGCATGCAGTGGAAGTGGGGCTACGACTATTTGAAAGGCGAGGGCGAAGGCATCGGCTTTGTGTCCACGCTGGACGTGGCCCACCGCAACATGTCTGACGCTGGCAAGCCCGCAGGCGACAATTACCTGCTCAAGGTGGACAACCCGCTGGTGGTGCCGGTCAACAAGAAGGTGCGCATCATCACCACCGCCAACGACGTGATCCACTCGTGGATGGTGCCGGCGTTTGCCGTCAAGCAAGATGCCATCCCCGGCTTTGTGCGCGACGCCTGGTTCCGCGCCGAAAAAACCGGCGATTTTTACGGTCAGTGCGTTGAGCTGTGCGGCAAGGAGCACGCCTACATGCCCATCCATGTCAAGGTGCTGTCGGCCGAAGACTATTCCACCTGGGTGGCCGGCAAGAAGAAAGAAATGGCGGCCAAGGCCGACGACCCGAGCAAGGTCTGGACGCTGGCCGACATCAGCGCCCGTGGCGAGAAGGTGTACGCCGCCAACTGCGCTGTGTGCCACCGGGCTGACGGCAAGGGCGCTGGCCCCATCAAACCGCTGGACGGGGCTGCTGTGGTGCAAGACGCCGACAAGACCAAGCAAATTGCTATTCTGTTGAATGGCCAAAACAACGGTGCCATGCCGGCCTGGAAGTCGCTGTCGGACACCGACATCGCCGCCGTCATCAGCTATACCAAGAACAACTGGTCCAACAAAACCGGTCAGCTCGTGCAGCCTGCCGACGTTGTCGCGCAGCGCCAGTGACCTCGCCAATTTCCAAGATCCCCAGAACAGACCGCTGAAAGGCACCGCCCATGAGCGCCGTCCTCCCCCCGCACGGGGCACCTGCCCACGTTTCGCACGACCACGTGTCACACGGTCATGACGACCACCACGACCACGGCCCAATGCACGGCTGGCGCCGCTGGGTGTTCGCCACGAACCACAAGGACATCGGCACGATGTACCTGTTGTTCTCGTTTGCCATGTTGATGGTTGGCGGCGTTCTGGCGCTGTGCATCCGCGCTGAGTTATTCCAGCCTGGGTTGCAGTTTTTCAATCCGCAGCTGTTCAACTCGTTCACCACCATGCACGGGCTGATCATGGTGTTCGGCGCCATCATGCCGGCCTTTGTGGGCTTCGCAAACTGGATGGTGCCGCTGCAGATTGGCGCGGCCGACATGGCCTTTGCGCGCATGAACAACTTCAGCTTCTGGCTGCTGATCCCGGCTGCTGTGATGTTGGTCGGCTCGTTTGCCATGCCAGGTGGCGCACCTGCCGCCGGCTGGACGTTGTACGCCCCGCTCACGCTGCAAATGGGCCCGTCGATGGACGCCGGCATTTTTGCCATGCACATCATGGGTGCTTCATCCATCATGGGGTCAATCAACATCATCGTCACCATCCTCAACATGCGCGCCCCGGGCATGACGCTGATGAAGATGCCGCTGTTTTGCTGGACCTGGCTGATCACCGCCTACCTGCTGATCGCTGTGATGCCAGTGCTGGCTGGTGCCATCACCATGACGCTGACCGACCGCCACTTTGGCACCAGTTTCTTCAGCCCCGCCGGCGGTGGCGACCCAGTGATGTACCAGCACATTTTCTGGTTCTTCGGCCACCCCGAGGTCTACATCATGATCTTGCCGGCCTTCGGCATCGTCAGCGCCATCATCCCGACGTTTGCCCGTAAACGTCTTTTTGGCTACACCTCGATGGTCTATGCCACCGCGTCCATCGCCATCCTGTCTTTCATCGTCTGGGCCCACCACATGTACGCCACCGGCATGCCGGTGACCGGCCAGTTGTTCTTCATGTACGCCACCATGTTGATCGCGGTGCCGACCGGCGTGAAGATCTTCAACTGGATCGCCACCATGTGGCGCGGTTCGATGACCTTTGAGACGCCCATGCTGTGGGCCGTGGGTTTCATCTTTGTGTTCACCATCGGTGGCTTCACCGGCCTGATCCTGGCCATGGCGCCCATCGACATCCAGTTGCAAGACACCTATTACGTGGTGGCCCACTTCCACTATGTGCTGGTGGCTGGCAGCTTGTATGCGCTGTTTGCCGGCGTCTACTTCTGGGGCCCCAAGTGGACTGGCGTGATGTACAACGAGACCCGCGGCAAGATCCATTTCTGGGGTTCGTTGATTTTCTTCAACGTCACCTTTTTCCCGATGCACTTTCTGGGCTTGGCCGGCATGCCGCGGCGTTACGCCGACTACCCGATGCAGTTTGCTGACTTCAACATGCTGGCCTCCATCGGTGCCTTCGGCTTCGGCTTCATGCAGGTGTATTTCTTCCTGTTTGTGGTGGTGCCCATGATGCGTGGCAAGGGTGCCCGGGCACCGCAGCGACCCTGGGAAGCGGCTGAAGGGCTGGAGTGGGAAGTGCCATCACCGGCACCCTTCCACACCTTCGAGACCCCGCCCAAGCTGGATGTCACGGCCACCCGAGTGCTGGCTTGAGCCCGGTGCGTCTGATGACCGGCCCGTCTGATGTCCAACGCAAGGCCAACCGCAAGCTGGCCTTGATTCTGGCGTCGGTGGCGGTGGTGTTCTTTCTTGGTTTCATGACCAAGATGGTGCTGCTGGGTCGCTGATACCGCTGCTGCTGTTTCCACGCCCTCACACGTTTGCTCTGATCCATTCCATGGCACTGCCCTCGCTGCTCTCCGGTCTGCACCGCGACAATCGCCGCATGGTGGGCAAGCTGGGCATCATCGCGCTGGCCATGTTCGGCTTTGGTTACGCGCTGGTGCCGATGTACAAAACCATCTGCGCCGCGCTGGGCATCAATGTGTTGTCACTCAGCGAGCGTGTCACCAGCGGCGCCTCCAGCCGCAAGGCCAGCACCCAGATTGACCTGACCCGCAGCGTGACGATTGAGTTTGATGCCAACGCGCGCGGCGTGTTTGATTTCAAACCGGCGGTCAACTCGGTCAAAGTGCATCCGGGTGAGATGGCCACCGTGATGTACGAATTCAAGAACATTCAGAACCGCACGCTGGCAGCCCAAGCCATTCCCAGCTACGCACCCATGCGGGCGGGTGCCCACTTCAACAAGGTGGAGTGCTTCTGCTTCAATGAATACATCCTCAAGCCGGGTGAAACCAAGCAATGGCCGGTGGTGTTTTATGTCGACGCCAAACTGCCAAAAGACGTGACCACCATCACCTTGTCATACACGTTTTTCGAGGTGGCGGGCAAGGTGGCGGTGCGGGGCACGGCGCAGCCGGTTGCCACAACACCGGGCAAAGCCTCATGACGCAACCCGACGGCAACCCGGCAGCGCGCAAGGGCTCGTTCCTGATGACGGCCAAGGCGGTGGCGTGGTCGTTTTTTGGTGTGCGCCGTTCGGCTGATTACGCGCAGGATGTGGCCAAGCTCAACCCGGTGCATGTGGTGATAGCCGGTGTCATTGGCGCGGCGCTGTTTGTCACGGTGCTGTTGGTGTTGGCCAAGTGGGTGGTAGGCAGTGGCGTGGCCACCTGATGTGCCTGCAACCCAAGCCATCAATCTGCATCCGCAACCCGATATTCTGATTCCCAGGTTTCCAGGAGAACACACAAGATGTCCGCAGCAGCGCCCCATGGGGTGACCCCGTATTACTTTGTGCCCAACCCGTCGGGTTACCCGGCCATGGCCGCCCTGGGCCTGTTTTTTGTGATCCTGGGCGCTGGTCAGTGGATCAACGGTGCGGGTTGGGGGGCCTACTCGCTGATGGCGGGCATGGTGATCTGGCTGGGCACGCTGTTTGTGTGGTTCAAGCAGGCGGTGAGCGAGAGCGAGGGCGGTTTGTACTCCGACCGCATCGACGTGTCCTTCCGCTGGAGCATGAGCTGGTTCATCTTCTCCGAGGTGATGTTCTTTGCCGCGTTTTTTGGCGCACTGTATTGGGCTCGGGTGCATTCCATCCCGGCGCTGGGCAGCTTGGACAACGCCATCCTGTGGCCTGATTTCAAAGCCGTCTGGCCCAGCGCGGGTGGTGGCATCACCGGCTCACCGGCCAACACGGTCGAGCCGTTTGGCGTGATGGGCCCGTGGCCCATCCCCACCATCAACACCGCCATCCTGCTGACTTCAGGCCTGACGCTGACCATCGCCCACCACGCGCTGATTGCCGGCAAACGCGCCAAGACCATCACCTGGATGTGGATCACCGTGGTGCTGGGCATCACCTTTGTGGGCTTCCAGGCCTATGAATACATCCATGCCTACCATGAGCTGAACCTCAAGCTCACGTCTGGCATCTTTGGTTCCACCTTTTTCCTGCTCACTGGCTTCCACGGTTTTCACGTGTTTGTGGGCATGTTGATGCTGCTGTTCATCACCATCCGGTTGATGAATGGCCACTTCACCCCTGAGAAGCACTTTGGCTTTGAAGGGGCGGCCTGGTACTGGCATTTTGTGGACGTGGTGTGGTTGGGCCTGTACTTCTTGGTGTATTGGCTCTGAGCGCTTGCCGTAGCACAAAAAACGCCGCCGCGAGCGGCGTTTTTTCTTGGTACAGCGCCGCAGAAATTGCTGCGTGCGCAGAGCCCGGTCAGCGCCCTGATCAACGCTGTGATCAGCGCCCGGTGGGCAGGCCAGTGGGTTGCACCCAGCCCATGAACCAGCTCAGCAAGATAAACAGGAACAGCGCAATCGACAGCCCCACCCGCAGGGCCAGCACCCAGGCCATGCGGTTGTCACGGGTCTGGCTGTTGCCACCCTTGCGCAGCATGAACAAACCTGCGCCGCCCAGCGACGCCAAGACCAGCACCAGTGTTATGACGATCAAGATTTTCATGGCATTTGATTATCGGTGGCGGTCTTGGCTGTGCTGAGCCAGGGGCCATCGCGTCGCCCGCTGCTGGTGCTGGTGGCTGCGGTGTTGTCAGCCAGCCTGACCGCACGCCTGGGTGTCTGGCAACTGGACCGGGCGCAGCAAAAACTGGCGCTGCAGGCGCAGATTCAGTCCCGGGCCACACTGCCGGTGCTGGCGCAGGCTGATCTGGCACGCACTGCCGCGCAGGCCCAGGCCCAGCACTACCAGCCGGTGCGCTTGCAGGGCCGCTGGCTGACTGACCGCACGGTGCATTTGGACAACCGCCAAATGGATGCACGCCAGGGCTTTTTTGTGGTCACGCCTTTGCTGCTGGCGCCGGGTGATGCGGTGCTGGTGCAGCGGGGTTGGCGGCCGCGTGATTTCAATGACCGCACGGCACTGGCGCCGCTGCCCACACCGGCCGGCGAGGTGGTGGTCACCGGCCGCATCGCCCCGCCGCCGTCCAAGCTGTTTGCGCTGGGTGGGGCGGAGGCTGGCGCCATCCGGCAAAATCTGAATGTGGTGGCGTTGGCGGTTGAGATGGGTGTGGCGCTGCGTCCGTTGTCGGTGCAACAACTCGATGAGCCGCCAAGCAGCGTCAACACCGGCGCCGACACCGCCGCGCCGGCTGACACCGCTGGGCCGAGCACCCGACCCACCAGTGACGCCCTGCTGCGGCACTGGCCGCTGCCGGCGGTTGATGTGGGCAAACACCACGGTTACGCGTTCCAGTGGTTTGCGCTGTCTGCGCTGATCACCGGCCTTTATGTCTGGTTTCAACTCATCCGCCCCCGCCGCCTGCGCCATGTCCAATCCTCCTGAACCGCTGGGCCTGACCGTGCATTCCCTGCCGCAGCCCGGCCTGGCGACTGCAGCCACAAACGCCCCCGCACGCAGCAACGGTCGGTTGAAGATGGCGCTGGTGCTGCTGGTCTGCGCCGCACCGGTGCTGGCCAGTTATTTCACTTACTTTGTGGTCAGGCCGCAGGGCGGCACCGCTTACAGCACGCTGATCCAGCCCGCTGTGCCCATGCCCCGGGTGGCCGGCCGCTTGCTGTCCGGCCAGCCCCAGCCACTACGCGGTTTGGCCGGCCAGTGGTTGCTGGTGGTGGTGGACGGTGGTGCCTGCAACGCCGCCTGCGAGAAACGCCTGTTTTTGCAGCGCCAACTGCGTGAGATGACCGGCCGCGAGGCCGACCGTATCGACAAACTCTGGCTGGTGGTGGACGAGACCCCGCTGTCACCCGCGCTGCAACAGGCCCTGCTGGCCAGCCCGGCCATGAACATCCTGCGCCTGCCCCGCGCCGACGTGCAGGCCTGGCTGCAGCCGGCACCCGGCCAGGCGCTGGAAGACCACCTCTACATCGTTGACCCGCTGGGCGACTGGATGATGCGGGCGCCGGCCAATGCCGATCCCAGCAAGCTCAAGCGTGACATCGACAAGTTGCTGCGCGGCTCGGCCGGGTGGGACAAGGCCGGCCGCCAGGCACTGATCGAGGCGCCGGCGACCCAAGCCACTGCGGCCAGCAGCCCGGCGCCCGCCAAGCCCTGAACAGCAGGCCAGCCACCATGCCGCTTGTTGACCTGACCCCCACACTGCGCCTGCTGCTGCTGGCCGCGCTGCTGGCCTTGCTGCCCTTGTCGTGGTGGTGGTTGCGCCAGCGCGGTGCAGCCGTCAACACCCGCCTGGCCGCACTGACCGCGTTGACGCTGTTCCTCACCTTCGATTTGATCGTGTTTGGCGCTTTCACCCGGCTCACCGATTCCGGCCTGGGCTGCCCCGATTGGCCCGGTTGTTATGGCACTGCCAGCCCGCTGGGCGCACACGCTGACATCAGCGCCGCCCAAGCCCTGCTGCCCAGCGGCCCGGTGACACAAGCCAAGGCTTGGATCGAGATGATCCACCGCTACCTGGCCATGACCGTGGGCGTGTTGATCCTGGTGGCAGCGGTGGCCGGTTGGCGCGCCCGCAAAGCCTTGCCACACTCCGCGTGGTGGGCTGCTGCCACGCTGGTGTGGGTGGTGGTGCAGGGCGTGTTTGGCAAGTACACCGTCACGCTCAAGCTCTACCCGGCCATCGTCACGCTGCACCTGCTGGGCGCGCTGGTGCTGCTGGCGCTGCTGGTGCTGCAGCATGAGTCCTTCCGCAACCGGCCGCTGTCGTTGCCCAAATGGCCCAGCGCCAGGCGCTGGGTGGTGGCAGTGTTGGCGCTGGTGGCGCTGCAAATTGCCTCGGGTGGTTGGGTCAGCACCAACTACGCCGTGCTGGCCTGCAGCGGCTTTCCGGCCTGCAACGGCCAGTGGTGGCCGGCGATGGACGCGGCCCAGGGCTTCACGCTGCTGCGTGAGCTGGGCCGCGCCGGCCACGGTGGGTCGCTGCCGTTTGAGGCGCTGATCGCCATCCACATGGCCCACCGCCTGCTGGCAGTGCTGGCCCTCGGTGCGCTGGTGGCGCTGGCCTGGCGTTTGTGGCGCCAGCCGCACGCTGCGGCTCGGCGTTATGGCCTGGCGCTGGCCGCTGCGCTGCTGTGGCAGGCGGCCAGCGGGCTGTCCAACGTGGTGCTGGGCTGGCCCATTGTGGCGGCGCTGGCGCACAGTGCCGGCGCGGCGCTGCTGGTCGGGCTGTTGACATCGTTGCTGGCCCGCTTGTGGGCCAGTCCACACAGCGCCGTGGTGCCGGCCAGCACCGCCGCCCCCGATTTCCAGCGGCCGGATGTGCCGACCACCCGCACCGCTTAAGACCTGCCCACCCACGATGACTGCCACCGCATCCGCCCCGCTGCCCACGCCCAGCCCTGGACCAAGCCCTGGATCAAGCCCGGCCATGCCCAAATGGCGCCAGTACATGGCGCTGACCAAACCCCGGGTGGTGCAACTGATCGTGTTTTGCGCGCTGATCGGCATGTTGCTGGCCGAGCCTGGCTGGCCCAACCTGGCGCTGGCCGTGCCCGCCACCGTGGGCATCTGGCTTGTGGCCAGTGCGGCGGCAGCTTTCAACTGCCTGGTCGAGCAGGCGATTGACAGCAAGATGGCCCGCACCGCCTGGCGCCCCACCGCCAAAGGCCAGCTCAGCACCACGCAAGCCCTGCTGTTTTCAACCGTGCTGTGCGCACTGGGCAGTGCGCTGCTCTATTGGTGGGTCAATCCGCTGACGATGTGGCTGACCTTTGCCACCTTTGTGGGTTACGCGGTGGTCTACACCGTGGTGCTCAAGCCCATGACACCGCAAAACATCGTCATCGGCGGGGCCTCAGGCGCCATGCCGCCGGTGCTGGGCTGGGCTGCGTTGCGGGGTGATGTGGGGCCTGAGGCGCTGGTGCTGTGCCTGATCATCTTTTTGTGGACACCGCCGCACTTCTGGGCCCTGGCGCTGTACCGGGTAGAGGACTACCGCCGCGCCGGCCTGCCGATGCTGCCGGTCACCCACGGCTCAGACTTCACCCGGCTCAACGTATTGCTCTACACCCTGGTGCTGTTTGCCGCCACCTTGCTGCCCTTCATCATCGGCATGAGCGGCTGGGTTTATCTGGCCAGCGCGGTGCTGTTGGGCGGTGGTTTCATCGCCTATGGCTGGCTGTTGTGGCGCAACTACAGCGACGCGCTGGCGCGCAAGACCTTCCGTTTCTCGATCTGGCATTTGTCGCTGTTGTTCCTGGCGCTGCTGGTGGACCACTATCTGATGCCCCTGTATTGACGACACCATGACCCACCCGCTTGCTTTGCCCCGCCGCCGCCTGCTGCGCATTGCTGCCATGGCAGCTGCCGCCCTGTTGCTAGCCGCCTGCGGCCGGCCCGGTACCGACGGCGCAGCACGCCCCGCCTTCAAAGCCATCGACATCACCGGCGCCGAATACGCCCGCACGCTGGCCCTGACGGATGCTGACGGCCAAGCCCGCACCCTGGCTGACTTCAAAGGTAAGGTGGTGCTGGTATTTTTTGGCTACACCCAGTGCCCTGATGTGTGCCCCACCACCATGGCCGAGCTGGCCGAGGTCAAGCGCAGCCTGGGGACTGACGGTGCCCGGGTGCAGGGCATTTTTGTCACGGTGGACCCCGAGCGCGACACGGCCGCGCTGCTCAAAGCCTACACCGCCAACTTCGGGCTCGACATCGTGGGCCTGCGTGGCACGGCCGACGAAACCAAGGCGGCAGCGAAAGAGTTCAAGGTGTTCTTTGCCAAGGTGCCCGGCAAAACCGACACCAGCTACACGGTGGACCACACCGCTGGCTCGTATGTGTTTGATGCCCAGGGCAAGGTGCGCTTGTTCACCCGCTACGGCAGTGGCGCGCAGGCGCTGGCCGATGATTTGAAGCTGCTACTGGCCGAGAAGGTCTGACCGCGCACGGGCCAGCCGCCCAGTAAAAAAGCCACCTCACGGTGGCCTTTTTTGTTGCGCTGACTTGGGGCTGCGCCGGCTCAGACAGTCGCTTCCATCGCCTTGCGCATCTTCTTCATGGCTGCCACCTCGATCTGGCGGATGCGTTCGGCGCTGACGCCGTATTCAGCCGCCAAGTCATGCAGCGTCATGCCGCCCGAGTTGTCGTCATTCACCTTGAGCCAGCGCTCCTCCACGATGCGCCGGCTGCGGGCGTCCAGCACCTCCAGCGCCATCACCAAGCCGTCGCCGGACATCGCGTCGCGGCGGCGCGCCTCCAGCACCCGGGTGGGCTCACCGCTGTCGTCGGCCAAGTAGGCAATCGGGGCAAAACTCTCCTCGCTGTCGTCGGTTTGCGGCTCCAGCGCCACATCACCGCCGGACAGCCGGGTTTCCATCTCGATGACTTCGGCCTCTTTCACATTCAGCGTGCTGGCCATGTGCGCCACTTCGGCTGGCGACAAAGTATTGCGGTGCGCGTCAGCATCACTGGCCTCACTCTTGAGGCTTTGTTTCATCGAGCGCAGATTGAAAAACAGCTTGCGCTGCGCCTTGGTGGTGGCCAGTTTGACCATGCGCCAGTTGCGCAGGATGTATTCATGGATCTCGGCCTTGATCCAGTGCAGCGCGTAGCTCACCAGCCGCACACCCTGCTCGGGATCGAAACGCTTCACCGCCTTCATCAGGCCGATGTTGCCTTCTTGAATCAGGTCACCGTGCGGCAGGCCGTAACCCAGGTATTGGCGCGACACCGACACCACCAGCCGCAGGTGCGACAACACCAGCCGGCCGGCAGAGGCCACATCGGCCTCGTCGCGCAGGCGGCGCGCAAATTGGCGTTCTTCGTCCAGCGTCAGCATCGGCAGCCGGTTCACAGCCGCGATGTAGGCGTCCAGATTACCCAGCGAGGGCACCAGCGCCCACGGGTCACGCACAGACAATGCGGTAGTGGCAAGTGTTGAGTTCATGGTGGGTTGTGAGCGGCTTGGGCTGGCTTGGTTCCAAGAATATTAGCACTCTCTGCCCTTGAGTGCTAAGTGACGGGTTGCCGGCCTACAGCATCGGCGTGACATGGCCTACGCGGGTTAACACCATCGCATGGCCGCACGCATGGCTGCGCTCAAGCTCGCATTCATGGCCGCACCCAGATGTCGTTCAGGCCGGCGCGCTTGGCGGCGGCCTCCAGCCGGCCGTCGCGCTTGATGCTGGCCACAAACTGGTCCACCTGGCGCAACCAGCCGTCGTCCCCCGGCTTGACGGCGTAGCCGTAGGGCACCGGGCTGAAGGGCTGGGGTGGGGCGATCAGCCTGGCCCAGTCGGCGTTGTCCAGCAGGCGCCGGCTGTAGGGGTAGTCGGTCATGAACACATCCACCCGGCCGGCCTCCAGTTCTTGCTCCCGGGTGGCGGGCGGGCGGATGACCACCAGCTGCGCTTTTTTCAGTGACGCTGCCATCACCGGCTGCATGAAGGTGCCGGCCTGCACCGCCACCCGCACACCGGGCTGGTCGATGTCGGCCCACTGGCGTACCTGCTTGCTGCTGCGGGTGGCCACACCGTAAATATCACTGCGCAAATAGGGCTGCGAAAAGCGCAGTACCTGCTGGCGTTGCGGCGTGACGCCTACCGCAAACATCGCGATATCGCAGCGCTCAGCAGCCAGGTCGTCCACCAGCGTGGCAAATGACGAATCCACATAGTGCAGCCGCGCGCCCACGGTTTTGGCCAGCGCGGTGGACAGGTCGATGTCCATGCCGCTGAGCTGGTCGCTGCGTGGGTTGCGCCAGGTGATGCCGTGGTAGTCCGGCCAGATGCAGACCCGCAGCACACCGCTGGCCTGGATGCGGTCTTGCACCGGGCCGGCCTGGGCGGGCAGGTGCGCTGTCAGCACTGCTGCCAGGACTGCTGCAATGAATGCTGTCAAGACCGCTGCTGACCGGGCCGCCACAGCCCGCGCCACCGGGCTGACGGTCAAACGGGCGCCGGCCAGTCCGGTGGCGCGGCATGGCGCGGGATGTCGCGTTGGCAAGAGGAGCATCACATCAGCCTGAACAGGGCGGCGGGCAGCGACCCGAGGTGGCCACGATACCTTCGGCTGGTGGTGTGAATAACCCCCTCGTTCAGCGTTGCGGCGCAGCGGTGCTGCGGTCGGGGTCGCCAGTTAAAGTGGCTTGACACACCAGCGCCGCAGCAGCAACGGCCTGGCCCCAGCGCACCCACAGGAGCACGCCCGATGGCCACTGCAAGCAACATCCTGGCCGCCGACGGGCGCCCGCTGCGCCTGGTGCAAGCCGACGCTGCTGACACGCCTGAGGCCTTGGCTGCCGCGCTGGCGCTGCCGGTCAGCAGCGCCGTGCTGCTGCTGGCGGGTGGCCAGACGCCGGAGGACACCGCTTCAGCGCCGCTGCTGCAACCACGCCTGGTGCAACTGGTGGGCCGCGGCCTGCTGCGGGCCGCACGTGAGGCCGGGGCGTTGTGCATCGCACCTGCGGCTGACCAAGGCCTGGTGGGCCTGTTGGGACGCGCGCTGCTGGACGCTGGCGCCGGGCCCGCGCTGCTGGGCGTGTCAGCCGCCAAGCTGGTGCAGTTGCCCGTTGACGCAGCGGCCAACCCGTCCCCAGCCCCGGCCTGCCCACCGCTGGCGCCCGGCCTGACCCACCTGCTGCTGACCCCGGGCGCCGACAGCGCGGTCGCGTTGCGCAACCGGTTTGACCTGGCGCGCAGCCTGGCCGGCGGCCAGCCCGTGCTGATGGTGGTGATCGGCGGTGACACGTCCACCGTGCCCGAGGTGTTGCAGGCAGTGCGGCGCGGCTGGCCGGTGTTGGTGGTGGACGGCAGTGGCGGTGCGGCCGATGCGCTGGCCGGCCAGTGGCGCACCGGCCAGGCGGCCGGTGACGACCCGCTGCTGGCCGAGATCCTGGCCGACGGCCGGCTGACCTGCATCAGCCTGGGTTGCAGCGAGAGCGACAACATCAGCCAAGCGGTGGAGACCCTGGCCCGCCAGGTGCTGCGCCACACCGGTGGTGAGAGTGTGCTGCGCCAGGCGTGGCGCCGTTATGCCGCACTGGACCAAGCCGCTATCCAGCAGCAGACCGGATTCAAACGCCTGCAAAACGCGGTGCTGGCGCTGGCCGTGGTGGCGGTGTTGCTGACCATCCTGCACACCCTGCTGGGGGAGCCGCCGGCCAATAACGCATCCGACCCGCAGCGGCTGCTGCGCAAGGCGCTGTGGCTGGTGTTGATCCTGGTGCCCATCACCAGCACCTTGCTGATGGCTGCGGCCAACCGCTTCAAACCCGGCAAGCGCTGGGTGCTGATGCGGGCAGCGGCCGAGGCCATCAAGCGTGAGATCTACCTGTTTCGCTTGCATGCCGAGGGCTACAGCGCCGACCACAAACGCGAACAACAACTGGCCAAGGCGGTGGAAGACATCACCCGCAGCCTGGCCCAGACCGAGGCCAACACCACCGCGCTGCCGGTGTACACCGGGCCAGTGCCGCCGCAGTCCAGCGCCAGTGCCAGTGACGACGGCCTGAGCCGGCTCAGCACCGACCAGTACGTGCGTCTGCGCCTGGCCGACCAGTGCAGCTGGTACCGCGGCAAGACCGTCAAGCTGGAGACCAGCTTCAAGCGCTGGCAGTACGCGGTGCTGGCGGCCGGCGCGCTGGGCACCTTGCTGGCAGCCATCGGCGGCCCGGCCACCATTTGGCTGACGCTGAGCACCGCGCTGGGCACCGCCGCCATGGCCTACCTGGCCTACCAGCAGACCGAAACCACCCTGGTCAGCTACAACCAGACCGCCACCGACCTGGACAACATCCTGGGTTGGTGGACCGCCCTGGCACCCGAGCAGCAGGCCATGCCAGAGCACATCGCCGCGCTGTCCACCCACACCGAGCAGGTGCTGGGCGGTGAGCAGGCTGGCTGGTCACAGCGCATGACGGACGCGCTGGAAAAACTGCGCGGTGATGGCAAGGCGGATGGCGCTGCCACCGAAGCCGCTGATGCCAGCGCAGATGCCGCCACCCATACCGCCGCTGGTGCTGCTACCCATACCGCAGCCGCTGCCGCTGCAGATGCCAACGCTGACACCACCGCTGACAGCACCGCCGGCACCACCGTCGACACCACCACTGACACCACCCACCCCGATGCAGCACCCGATGACCACAACGCCGTTGCCGCTGCGGCGGCCTTGGCCGAGGACGATGACCTGCCCACCCCAGGCGCAGCACCCGCTGCCGCCAAGCCACCGTCTCCCCCGTGACGTGCGCTGGCAGGCGGTGCTGCTAGCCTGCGCCGCTTGCCAGGAGCCTACCGATGGCCGCCGCACCCCGCGCCCAACCGACTGATTTTTTCAACGCCGACGAATGGCGCGCTTTGTGCGCCCGCTCCAACTGGCGTGGCCTGTGGCTGGTGGCGCATTGCTGGGGCGTGATCGGCCTGTGCATGCTGCTGGCGGTGCGCTGGCCAGTGCTGATCCCGCTGGCGGTGCTGGTCATCGGCACCCGCCAACTGGGCTTGTTCATCCTGATGCATGACGCCGCGCACGCGCTGTTGCACAGCAACCGGCGGGTCAATGACTGGGTGGGGTATTGGCTGTGCTCAGCCGGCCTGCACCAATACCGGCCCTACCACCTGCAGCACCACCGCTTTGTGCAGCAAACCGAAGACCCGGACCTGGTGCTGTCGGCGCCGTTCCCGGTGACACGCCAGTCGTTCTGGCGCAAGGTGGGGCGGGATTTAACCGGCCAGACCTGGCTCAAGCAGCATGTTGCGCCAGTGGCGGATGGCGTCCGCCGCCGGCCAATCGGCACCTCAGCCTGGTCTGCACTGGCCCGAGGCTTGGTGGCAAAGCGCCGCTTTCTGCTGGCCAATGCCATTGGCTTTGGCCTGTTTGCGCTGGCTGGCCAGGCCTGGGTTTGGCTGGTCCTTTGGCTGCTGCCGGCCATGACCTGGCTGCAACTGGTCTACCGCGTGCGCAACATTGCCGAGCATGCGCTGGTGGCCCAAAACCAGCCCGACCCGCTGCGCCAGGCCCGCACCACCCACGCCAACTGGATCGAGCGGTTGCTGTTGGCACCCTACTGGGTCAATTACCACTGTGAGCACCACTTGTTCACCCAGCTGCCATGCTGGCAGTTGCCGCAGGCGCACCGGTTGCTGCAGCGCTGCAGCACCGCACAGCGCATGGAGCTGCAGCCCGGCTACCTGACGCTGCTGCGGCTGGCCACGGCCGCTTGAGCGGCTGACGGCTGGCGGCTGGCGGCTGGCGCCAGCACTGCCGCCCACAATGCCGGCATGACTTTCACCGTCGACATCGGCTACACCAGCCAACGCGGCCGCCGTGCCCTGAATGAGGATTTTGGCGGCGTCGAGCAAGCCGGCGCACATGAAGCCGGGCGTGGCCTGATTGCCGCCGTGGCGGACGGGGTGTCCAGCGGCGGCCAGGGCCTGGAGGCCGCCCAGACCACGGTGATGGGCTTGCTGGGCGATTTTTTTGCCACCCCCACCACCTGGGAGACCACGGTGGTGTTTGACCGCCTGATCGGCGCCCAAAACGCCTGGCTGGCCGACCACAACCGGCGCCGCCAGGGCCCGGGTGGCGGCGCCGCGCTGACCACCCTCACCGCGCTGGCCCTGCACGGCCAGACCTGGACCCTGGCCCATGTGGGCGACAGCCGGGCCTGGCTGCTGCGGCCGGCCAGCGCGGTGGATGGCAGTGGGGCGCTTGCACCTGACGAGCTGATGCAGCTCAGCACCGACCACGCGTTTGAGCAACCTGACCAGCGCAGCCGGCTGACCCGCGCCATCGGCCTGGACGACGTGGTGCGGCTGGACTACGCCCAGGGCGACGCCCGTGTCGGTGACTGTTTTGTGCTCACCACTGACGGCATCCACGGCAGCCTCAAAGCCACCAAGCTGGCCCTGCTGGCGCGCGCCGGCACGGCCCAGCAGGCCAGTGACAGCCTGGTGGCCACAGCACTCGCGGCGGGCAGCAATGACAACGTCACCGCGCTGGTGCTGCGCCTCACCGGGGTGGATGCGCGCCAGTTGAACGATGAGCTGGCCGATGGCCGGCGCCTGCCCGCACCGCCGCTGCTCAAAGTGGGCGATGTGCTGGACGGCCACACCATCACCGCGCTGGTGGCTGACAACGGCGTCCACCGGCTTTACCAGGCGCGGGCGCCCGGCGGCAACGCGCTGCGGGCCCTCAAAACCCTGCACCCGGCGCGCGCCAATGACCCGGAGGAGCGCGCCATGCTGGCCCACGAGGCCTGGCTGGGCCAACGTGTGGCGGCCAGCGGCGAGCGTGGGTTTGTGCGGGTCTTTGAGCGCCCGGCCCGCGCCACTGCGCTGTACACCGTGTTTGATTGGCATGCCGGCAAAACGCTGGAGCAACTGCTGGCCACCGGCACCCGCCCGACAGTGGTTGACCTGGTGGCCGGCGCCAGCGCCCTGGCGCGTGCGCTGGGCCTGCTGCACCGCCAGGGTGTGGTCCACCGCGACATCAAGCCCGGCAACCTGCACCGGGGCGATGACGGCCAGTGGCGCATCCTGGACCTGGGTGTGGCCTTGAGCGGGCGCGAGGGCGCAGCCCAGCGTGAGCTACATGCCGGCACCCCCAGCTACATGAATCCCGAGCAGTGGCAAGGCGCTGTGGCCGATGCCGGCAGCGACCTGTTTGCGCTGGGTGTCACGCTGTACCAGTGGCTCACCGGCCGCCTGCCTTACGGTGAGATCGAGCCCTACCAAACCGCGCGTTACCGGCGCGACCCCACACCGCCGTCGCGCCAGCGGCCCGACGTGCCGATCTGGCTGGACCACCTGCTGCAAAAAGCCGTGGCGCGTACGCCCGCGCTGCGCTTTGAGACCGCTGAAGAGCAGCTGCTGGCGCTGCAGCGTGGCGCGGCCCGGCCCGTCAGCGTGCCCAGCCCCACCCCGCTGCTGCGGCGTGATCCGCTGGCGGCCTGGCAATTGGCGCTGGCTTTTTCAGGGCTGCTGAATGCGCTGCTGCTGGTGTGGTTGTTTTTCTTGCCACGCTGACCGTGCGCTGACCTGGCCGGGTACGGCCACCCGCAGCCTTATCCCACCTGCCGCACCCCGGTGCTGCGGGCGCCACCCGCGCTGGCGGCTGCGGCAGGCGCACTGCGCGCCCGGCCGCCTTTTTCAGCCCAGGTGCGGGTCCAGCGGATTTGCATGCTGCGCATCACGCCCAGCATCACCACGGCCAGCACCGCAAACAACACAAAGCCCCACAGGTAAGTGCCCAGATAGTGTTTGGACAGCCCCATTGCGTTGGGCACCAGGCCACCGGCCAGCGCACCAATCTCGCCAATCATCGAGCCGGCCACCGCCGTGGTGGTGGGCCAGCGCAGCGGCACCAGTTGGAACACCGCGCCATTGCCCGCACCCAGCGCGGCAAAACAGACGATCAGCAGCACGGTGGTCAGCGCCAGCGAGGTGCTGGACAGGCCCACGCCCACCAGCGTGACGGCCACCACCACCAGCACCAGCGTGAGGGTGTTGACACCGCCCCAGCGGTCAGAGATCCAGCCGCCCAGCACCCGCACCGCCGCGCCCATGAACGCCGCCAGCATCGTCAACTGCCCGGCCTGCACCTTGCTGACCTTGAACTGGTCGTGGTAATAGCTGGGCAAAAACGTGATCAACCCGATGAAGCCACCAAAGGTCACGCCGTAGATCAGGCTGAAGACCCAGCCGTCTTTCTCAAACAAGCAGGCCATGTGCTCCCGCAGGCTGGCGTGGCTGTCCACATCGGGTGGCTCTTTGGCAAAGAGGATCATCACCAGCATGGGCAGCAGGATGGCCGCCGCCGCCACGCCGTACACCGCCTGCCAGCCCAGCCATTGCGCCAGCGGCGGTGCCACCAGCACCGACACCGCCGTGCCCACGTTGCCGGCGCCCACCAGGCCCATGGCCAGGCCCTTGTGCTGCGGCGGGAACCAGCCCGCACCGAGTGACAGCGCCACGCCAAAACTGGCGCCGGCAATGCCCAGCAGCACACCCATGGCCAGCAGGTCATTGAAGCTGTGGACAAAGAAAAAACCAAACAGCATGGCCACGGCGATCAGCGCCATCTCCACCAGCGTGGCGTTTTTGCGGCCGATGTACTGCGACAAGATGCCCAGCGGGAACCGCATCAGCGCACCCGCAATGATGGGCACCGACAGCATCAACCCTTTTTGCGCCGGGCTGAGGTTGTAGGTTTCGCTGATGAAAGGCGCCATGGCGCCGTTCAGCACCCAGATGCAGCAGGAAAACGCAAAGTAAAAAAAACGATGCAAACAGCGTGGGCGCATGGCCGGCACGTAAAAAAGTGGCAAAAGAGGACATGGTGTGGGCAGGGTGGGCTGGAATTTGGGCGGTCGTGAGACCGGGCAATCAGGTGATCGGGCGGTCTGGCCTGCACTGCTGCGCCAGGGCTGCAAACCGCCGGCCGGGCCGCACTGGGGCAGGGCGTGCGCAGGGCCGCAACGGGGGCGGCGGCGATGGCAGGGCGGGTTGGCAGGGCAGCGCCAAGCACTGGGCTTGACGCCAGCGCGCTGCACAGCGGCTGGGCGGTGCCACGTTGCACTGCGGCAAAACCAGCGCAAGACCTGTGCCCATTGCGCTGTTTTTGCGCCCGCCACCGCCAGACCGTGCTGCCGCCACACGCTGCGGCCGGCCTTGCACAATGCTGGCGCACCACGGGTTTGTGGCTTGCCCGCCTGTTGCACCAACCCGCCGACACCCCGCTGCCCCCACCCATGACGGATCACCTGATCGCCCACGTTGCCCCCGCCGCACAGGCCGCCGCCTTGCGCACCACCCTGCAGCAGGCCGGCTACACGCACCTGCTGGCGCTGGATGTGGGGGATTGGGTGCGTCAACTTGGTGCATTGCAGGGCGTGCATGCACCGCAGCAGGTCGTCTGTGCGCTGGCCGCCGAGCCCTGGCTGGCCGCCGTGCGGCCCTGGGCCGGCCAGGCCCCACTGCCGACCAGCATGCTGGCCGCGCCGGCAGACCCGCCGCCCGATGCCTCCACCCTGGCCGCACTGCTGGCCGCCGGCATGACCGGCTGGTGGCCGGCGCTGGGCGCTACACATCCCCCGGCCCTGCTGGCCACCGCCCTGCAGCTGGACGCCCTGCGCTGGCAAGCCGGCCAGGCGCTGCAGGCCAGCCTGGCCGACAGCCGCACCGCGCTGGACGAGCGTTTGTGGGTGGACCGCGCCAAAGGCTTGCTGATGCAGGCTGGCCGCGCCGCCCCCGCGCTGCGCGAGGACCAGGCCTTCGCCATGCTGCGCAGCGCTGCCATGCATGCCAAGCTGCGCCTGGCTGAGCTGTCGCGCGCGGTGGTGGAGGCCACCGTCTGGGCCGAGGCCATCAACCGGGCCGGCCAGTTGCGCATGTTGTCGCAGCGCCTGATCAAGCTGGCGGCGCAGCGCCTGGCGGGGGTCGATGCCCCGGGCGCGCTGGCCCATCAACATGCAGCGGCTGCCCGGGTGGTGGACAACCTGCTGTTTTTGGACCGCCTGAAATCCCCGCAGCCCCAGCCCCAGCCCGCAAGACCCCCCGGCTCGCCGGGCTGGGCGGCAGAGCTGCAACAGGTGCATGCCACCTGGGCCGCGCTGCAAGCGCTGTTGGCGCAGCGCCTGGGCCGCGCCCGGCTGGCGCAGGCCGATGCACTGGCCGGCCAATTGCTGGCCGCCGCCGAGGCCTTGGCCGCCACGCTGCAAACCAGCGGCGGCCGCCCGGCGCTGCAGATCGTCAACCAGTGCGGCCGCCAGCGCATGCAGGTGCAGCGCTTGGCCAAAGAGGCTTTGCTGGCCGCCTTGCTGGCCGAGCCGGCGCGCCAGGCTGCGCTGCCCGCGCTGGTGCTGGCGGTGGATCAGGGCTTGACGGCGTTGGCCGCCTCGCCGCTGTCCAGCCCCGAGATCCGCACCCTGCTGGATGACGCCCGCCAGCAGTGGCAGCGCCTGTGTGCGGTGCTGCGCCACGGCGCTGGTGCGGACGGTCTGGCGGTGCTGGTGCAGTCCAGCGACGCACTGGCCGACCGGCTGGACCAGTTGACCGAGGCTTACGAGCACAGCTTGCAGGTGATCATGTCCTGAGCAGGCGGGCGCTGGCTGCAACAGGCCACACCCACTCAGCCGAAGCGGGTGTCCAGCGCCTCCAGCAACTCGTCCAGCACGCTCAACAGGCTGGCCAGGTTCACCGGTTTGGTCAGGTAGTGGCGGGCGCCCACGGCCAGGGCTTCGTCCACCTGGGCCGGTATCGCGTCAGCCGACACCACCACCACGGGGATGTCCGCAGTGCTGGCATCGGCCTGCAGTTGGCGCAGCAGCTCCAGGCCGTCGATGTCGGGCAGGTGCATGTCCAGCAGCACCAGGTCGGGTTGTTGCGCACGGATGGCCAGCAAGCCGTCCAGCCCCAGGCCGGACACGCTGAGCGTGATCTGCGGGCGCTGCAGCAGCATGCCGCGCATCACCTCCACATTGGTCTCGTTGTCCTCCACGTAATGCACCCGGCGCAGGCCGTAGCGCTGGGCCTCGGGGTCACTGCCGGGTGCCGGGTTGCTGGGGCCGGGCTGGCTGGCGGCCACCGGCAACGTCAGCACAAAAATCGCGCCGTCACCGGCGCTGCTTTCCGCATGCAGGCTACCGCCCATCAGCTCAGCCAGGCGGCGGCTGATGACCAGGCCGATGCCGGTGCCCTCGGTATCGGTCTTCTCGCGGCCCAGCCGGTTGAAGGGCTGGAACAGCGCGGCCATTTGGCCCTCGCTCAAACCCAGCCCGGTGTCATGCACCCGCACTTGCAATTGCTGGTTGTCCAGTCGCTGGGTGCTCACCGCGACCCGCCCACCCGGGTTGTTGTACTTGACGGCGTTGGACAGCAGGTTGCTGAGCACCTGTTTCAAGCGGGTCTCGTCCGCCATGGTGTGCCGGGCCCCGCTGTGGATCGCCACCTCCAGCGTGATGCCGCGTTTGGCCGCTGCCGGCCCCACCATGGCCACGCAGGCGGCCACCAGTGGGCCCAAGTCCACCGGCACCAGGCTGAGCCGCATCATGCCGGCGTCTATGCGCGACAAATCCAGCGTGTCGTTGATCATCTCCAGCAGGTGCCAGCCCGAGCTGAGCACATGCGCCACCCAACTGCGCTGGTGGATGGCCAGCGCCGGGCGTTGGTCCAGATCGAGCCGTTGGCCAAAGCCCAGCATGGCATTCAGCGGTGTGCGCAGCTCATGGCTCATGCGCGACAGGAATTCGTTTTTGGCCTGGTTGGCACTCTCGGCGTGTTGGCGGCCTTGCTCGGCTTGTTCGCGCAGCAGGCGCTCGGTGATGTCCTCAATCACCGCCACCAGGCGCTGCGGCTGGCCGTCGGTGCCGCGCAGCAAGCTCCAGCGCATGCGCACCCACAGCGTGTGGCCAGCCCGGTGGCGCAGCCGGCTGCGGCGCTGGCTGTCCACCGCCTCCCCCAGCAGCAGCTCGGCCAGGTCTTGCTCCACAGCGGCCCGGTCGTCGGCATGGATCAGCTCGGCCAGGGTGTATTGCGCTGCTGTATCGGTGCTGGCGTCGTCACCGATCAGCGCTCGCAGGTGCGGGTTGGCCTCACGCACCCGGCCGGCCAGGTCAGCGTAGGCAATGCCGATGGGGGCGTGGTCAAAGATGTTGCGCACCCGCTGCTCACTCTCGCGCAGCGCCGATTCAGTGCGTTGGCGCTCCAGCACCTCGCGCCGCAGGTCCACCGTGCGCTCGGCCACCGCCACTTCGATCACCCGGTTGCGGCCGGTCACGGTCAGCAGCAGGGCGGCCAGCATGGCCACCGACAACAGGCCCACGGTGGAAAACAGCCAGGCGTTGCTGTAGCCGGCATCGGGCATCTGGGCCTGGTTGGCATCGATGCGCAGCAACCACTGCTGGCCACCGATGGCCAGCCAGCGCTCGTGGTGCAGGGCCTGGCCCTTGCCCTTGGTGCCAGCGCCATGCGCATCGCGGTCACAGCCGTCGGCACCGGCCAGGCGGTGGTGGGCGGCGGCCGGGTTGGCGTCCAGCAGACACCAGCGCAGGTAACTGGGCGCGTCCCGCATGCCCGCTGCGGCCGATTGGTGCATGCGCAAGGTCACAAACACCACACCACGCTGGGCCGCCGCCCGGTCAGCCGGTGCCGGTATGCCCCGGTACAGCGCGCGGTAGATCACCACGCCGCTGTGTTGGCCAGGCTCTTGGGTCAGGGCAAAACCGGCGGTGGCGGCCGGTGCGTCACTTGCCACGGCGCGGCCAATGGCATCACGCGCTGCGGGCACCGACAGCGCATTCACGCCCAAGGCACTGCCATTGACAGCCAACGGCTCGATGTAGCGGATGGCGGTGACGGCGGTGTCGGTTGCCGCCAGTGACACACCGTTGGCCCCAGTGCGGTCAAACACCCGGTAGGGCTGGCCACGCTCGCGCGACACCTGGGCCTCAAACTGCGGCACATCGCTGCGCGGCAGGTGCTGGCTGTAGCCGATGGCCAGCAGCTGGATCGGCAACTCCAGCCACGGTTTGGCCACCATGCGCATCTCGTTGGCCGACACACCGTCAGAGCCAATGAACAAACCGTGCATCGCCTCCAGCGCATACAGCGCCTGGTGCAGGTCGGCGTCCAATGCGGCGCCGGCGGCCACGGCGTCGCGGTCAAAGCTGTTCTGGCTGCGCTGGGTGTCCCAATGCGCCACGCCCACGATGGCCGCTGCCAGCAGTGCGGTGGTCAGCAGCAGCGGCAGGCCCAGCGTCAGCCGGCGGGGTGCCCAGTCTGCGCGCGGCCGGCCGATCAGCGTCAGCACGATGGGCGCGCCGATCAACACCCCCAGCGTGTCGCCACCCCACCAGGTCCACCAGGTGAAGGCGCCGTTGTCCAGCGGCACCACGCCGGTGGCCAGCAGGCCGGCAGTGGACAGCGCCGCATTGACGGTACAGGCCAGCGCCGCACCCAGGCCGTAAAACAGCGCCACGTCGCGCGGCTCACCCAGCCGCAGCGGCCCCGGCAACCAGCGCCGCACCAGCGCGGCGCCGGCCGCCGCCTGCAGCGCTGCACCGGTGCCGATCAGCAGCGGCAAGCCCAGCGACGGCAAGTCCATCAGCGCGCGTGCCGGCCCCAGCTGCACATTCAGCGCAAACGCCCCCAGCGCCACCCCCGGCAGCGCTCGCCAACCCTGCACCAGGACCACCGCCAGGGCCACACCCGCACTGGGGAACAGCGGCGACGCAAAGCCCGGCGGGATGGCCAGCAGCAGCGCGGCCTTGCCGGTCAGCCAGTAGGCAGCGGCAGTGAGCAGGCAGACCAGCCACCAGGCACCCGGCAGCTGCATTGCCGGCGGGTTCACAGCAGGCGCGGTTGCGGCTGGGCTGTCAGTGGCAGGCCGGCGGGAATCGATCATGACCGCGGTGGCACCGGGTCTGGCGGGTTTGTGGCAGTCGCCCGGACCGGCGTCAGACGTTGAACAGGAAGTTCAACACGTCGCCGTCCTTGACCACGTACTCCTTGCCCTCGGCGCGCATCTTGCCGGCATCCTTGGCGCCTTGTTCACCTTTGAACTTGATGAAGTCATCAAACGCAATGGTCTGGGCGCGGATGAAACCGCGCTCAAAATCGGTGTGGATCACGCCGGCGGCTTGGGGTGCGGTGTCGCCGATGTGGATGGTCCAGGCCCGCACTTCTTTCACGCCGGCGGTGAAATAGGTCTGCAGCCCCAGCAGCGTGAAGGCGGCGCGGATCAGCCGGTTCAGGCCGGGCTCGTTTTGCCCCATCTCGGCCAAAAACAGGCTGCGGTCTTCATCCTCCATCTCCGCCAGCTCGGCCTCGGTTTTGGCGCAGATGGCCACAACCGGTGCGTTCTGCTTGGCGGCGTACGCTTTCAGCCGGTCCAGAAACGGGTTGTTCTCAAAACCGGTCTCGGACACATTGCCCACAAACATGGCCGGTTTGGCGGTGATCAGGCACAGCGGTTTGAGGATCACCAGCTCTTCTTTGGACCAGGCAATGCCACGCACCGGCTGGGCCTGGTCCAGTGCGGCCTGGCACTTTTCCAGCACCTTGACCAGCGCTGCGGCCTCTTTGTCATTGCCCGAGCGGGCGGCTTTCACGTAACGGTGCAGGCTTTTTTCAACCGTGGACAAGTCCGCCAGGCACAGCTCGGTCTGGATCACCTCGATGTCGTTGATCGGGTCCACCTTGCCGGCCACGTGAATGACGTTGTCGTCCTCAAAACAGCGCACCACGTTGACGATGGCGTCGGTCTCGCGGATGTGGCTCAAGAATTGGTTGCCCAGGCCTTCACCCTTGCTGGCCCCGGCCACCAAGCCGGCGATGTCGACAAACTCGACGATGGCCGGCACCACCCGCTCGGGCTTGACGATGGCACTCAAGGCCTGCAGGCGTGGGTCAGGCAACTCCACCACGCCCACATTGGGCTCAATGGTGCAAAACGGATAGTTTTCGGCAGCGATGCCGGCCTTGGTCAAGGCATTAAAAAGAGTGGACTTGCCGACATTGGGCAGGCCCACGATGCCGCATTGCAGGCTCATCGCATCAGGCTTTCGAGGACAAGCGCACCGGTGGTGCGCAAGCCGCGAAGTTTAAGGCGCGGGGCTTGCAGGCCCCTGTCGGCCTAGCGCTGGCGCTGCCGCCGCACGCCCGCGCCGCCCAGCAGCACCAGGCCACCCAGCATCAGCAGCAGGCTGGTGGGCTCGGGCACGGCTTGGGTGAAGCCGGCGCTGGCCGCCACGCGGGTCACGTCTTCCCCGTTGAACAGTGTGAGCTGCTGGGTGAAGCTGCCGGTGCCGATGGTGTTGAGCGAGACGTTGCTCAGGTCGTCGTTGGCCAGCAGGTCGGGCTGGGCACCGATGCCGGTGTTGTCGTGCAGGCTCAGCTCCATGAACTTGACCTCAGCCAGCGTGTGGCCAGCGGTCAGCGCGCTGCTGGCCAACTGGCGGTACGACTCGGGCGCTGACAGCACGTTGCCGTCATACGCCAGGCGCCGCAAACTGACGACGGCCTTGCCGGCGTTGTTGGGCACCACGCGCAGGTCAATCACGTCATTGAATGCGGTGCCGTGTGTGGCCACCAAAAACGGGTTGTCGCTCAGGCGGATGCCGTAGCTTGTGCCGGCGTCCGGCGTGGTGAAGTTCCAGCCGGTGGCTACCTCAAAACTTTGCGCCGTGTTCAAAAGCGACCCGGCACCCGGGTTGTTCAGCGTCAAGCGGTTGGACAGGCCTTGTGTGCCGGCGGCGTCCAGCGCTGATGGTGTGGGCATGGCGTCTGCCACCGAGAAGCGCAGGCCGCCAACGCCGAAACCCGTGCGAGGCAGATCTGCGGCCGCGCCGTTCAGCTCAGACCCGGCTGAAAACCCGGTGCCCAAGGCGCTGTAGGCCATGTTGCCGGTCAAGCCGGTGGTGGTGTCGTAGACCGGGCCGGTGAGCGGCGCACCGTTGTTGAACTTGTCGGTGACGTGGATTGCCGCCGCTTCCGGGTTGCAGCAGGTGAAGTTGACCGCCACATTCAGTATCCGCAGGTCTTAGGCCTGTTGGGCCTGGGCCGCACCGGTCAACAGCAAGGCACCAGTCAAAAGGGAGTGCCGCAGCAAGAGCAGCGCAGTCATTTGGATGCTTTCTGATGTGCAAATTTGTGCAATTTATTGTTTGTGCGCCAAAGCTGTGCGCGCATCCCTGGTTTGCGGGACGGTTTGCCCGTGGGTATGGCGGGCCGCTGCGGCCAGGCCCGCAGGCCAAGTTGCCGGTGGTTTACGGCATGGCGCCAGTCCCCCGGTTTCTACAATAAGGCGCATGACAAGTCTTGACGTGTGCATCCGTGGCCAAGGCGCGGTGGGGCTGGCGCTGGCATTGGCGCTGGCGCGCCAGGGCTTGCAGGTGGGGGTGATCGGGCAGGCTGCGGCGCCGGCTGCCGCTGCCGCTGGCGGGGATGTCAGAACCTATGCGCTCAACGCGGCGTCACGCGCCTTGCTGACCGCGCTGAAGGTGTGGGACGCACTGCCGGCTGATGCCGTCACCCCGGTGGACGACATGCACATCGAGGGCGACGCGCCGGGCGGTGTGCTGGATTTTTCGGCCTGGCAACAAGGCTGCGACGCCCTGGCCTGGATTGTTGACGCGGCTGAACTGGAACTGGCCCTGCGGGCCGCCGCCCGTTTTGCGCCCCATCTGGCCTGGGTGGCCGATGGCACGCCGCAGGCCACCGGCGCCGCGCTCACCGTGCTGGCCGAGGGCAAAACATCCACCAGCCAGGCCGCGCTGGGGGTGCAATTTGAGCGGCAGGATTACGGCCACAGCGCGCTGGCTGCCCGGCTGGTGGCCAGCCAGCCGCATGCCGGGCTGGCGCGGCAGTGGTTCCGCACGCCCGATGTGCTGGCCCTGCTGCCCTTTGACCGGCCGGTGCCAGCTTGCAGTTACGGCCTGGTCTGGTCACTGCCCACTGCCCGTGCGCAGGCCTTGCTGGACAGCCCGGCGGCTGAATTTGAAGCCGCGCTGTTTGACGCCACCAGCGGCGCGGCCGGCCAACTGCGGCTGGACAGCGCCCGCGCCACTTGGCCGTTAGCGCAGGCCCAGGCCACACCGCTGTGCGGCGCTGGCTGGGTGCTGGTGGGTGATGCCGCCCACCTGGTCCACCCCTTGGCCGGCCAGGGCCTGAACCTGGGCCTGGCCGATGTGGCCGCGCTGGCCCGCCTGATTGCCGCCCGTGAGCCTTGGCGCGCGCTGGGTGATGTGACGCTGCTGCGCCGCTACGCCCGTGAGCGCACTGGCCCCACCCGCGCCATGGCCCTGGTGACCGACGGCCTGCTGCACCTGTTTGCCCAGCCACAGCCGGTGCTGCGGGAACTCCGCAACCGCGGCATGGGTCTGCTCAACCACCTGACACCGCTCAAGCGCCTGCTGACCCGCCGCGCGCTAGGCGCTTGACCCCGTTGAACGCCTGATCTCTCTTCCGGACCCACCATGACCTTGACCACCCGCCAACGCGTTGCCCGCACCATCACCAGCCTGCTTGCCGCCATGGCCGCCGTGCTGGCCACAACCCTGGCCACCACGGCAGTGGCTGACGAAGCCAGCATCCGCAAAAACCTGGCCGAGCGGCTGCCCAACTTTCCCAAGATCGACGAGGTGGTCAAGACCCCGGTGCCTGGGCTTTGGGAGGTGCGGCTGGGGGCCGACATCGTGTACAGCGACGAGACCGGCAACCACCTGATCCAGGGCGCATTGATTGACACCAAAACCAGGGCGGACCTGACCCAGGCCCGTATCGACAAGCTGACCGCGATTGACTTTGCCAGCCTGCCGCTGAAAGACGCCCTGCTGATCCGCCAGGGCAGCGGTGCCCGCAAGGTGGTGGTGTTTGCCGACCCGAATTGCGGTTATTGCAAGCGGCTGGAGAAAGACCTGCTGGCGCTGAAAGACGTGTCCATCTACACCTTTTTGCTGCCCATCCTGGGGCCGGACTCCACCGTCAAATCCAAGGACATCTGGTGCGCCAAAGACCCGTCCAAAGCCTGGCGAGCCTGGATGGTGGACGGCCAGACCCCAACCAAGTTTGCCGGCAGTTGCGACAGCGCCGCACTCGACCGCAACACCGAGATGGGTAAAAAATACAAAGTCAACGGCACCCCGGCCCTGGTGTTTGAGGACGGCACGCGGGCGCCGGGTGCCATTCCTGCAGCGCAGATCGAAACCCGGCTGTCTGCGGCAGCCAAGAAAGGCTGACCCACCGCCAGTCGGTGCATCGGGCCGGCCGGCACAATCTGCGGCCATGAGCCCCGCCGCCCCCTACCAAGCACCGTTGCCTGACACCGCCCGCCTGCTGGGCCACCTGGGGCTGCTGCCGTTTGTGCTGGGTGCGGCGCTGGTCTGGGTGGTCAATGCCGAGGCCCACCCCTACGCCACGCTGGCGCTGTCGGCCTATGCGGCAGTCATCGTCTCGTTTCTGGGCGGCATTTACTGGGGCCTGGCCTTCAGGCTGACGGCGCCGCCGGCGCAGTTGCTGGTGTGGGGTGTGGTGCCCTCACTGGTGGCCTGGCTGGCGGTGATGATGCCGGCCTCAGCCGGGCTGGTGGTCCACGGCACCATGCTGCTGGTGTGTTATGCGGTGGACCGCCGCATCTATCCCACCCAGGGCCTGGCGCGTTGGTTGACCTTGCGCTTCCGCTTGTCCACCGTGGCCGCGTTCAGTTGCTTCATGGGTGCCGCCGGCACCTGACTGGCGACAACCTGATGTCAGCCCACCGGATGATCACCTACCGCATTGGCCTGGCTGACCGCCACAGCCACCACTTCACCATCACACTGACCGTGCCGCAGCCGGCCGCGCTGCAGCAGGTGTCGCTGCCAGCGTGGATCAACGGCAGCTACCTGGTGCGTGATTTCAGCCGCCACCTGTCTGGCCTGGCAGCCCAGCAAGGCCGGCAGGTGCTGGTGCCTGAGCAACTGGACAAATCCACCTGGCAGTTACGCTGCAGCGGCCGCGCCGCGCTGGTGCTGCGCTACCGGGTGTATGCGCTGGATACATCGGTGCGGGCGGCGTTTCTGGACGCCCAGCGGGGATTTTTTAACCCCGGCAGCCTGTGCCTGCGGGTGCATGGCCAAGAGGCTGGCGCACACCGCGTGCAGCTTGCCGGCCTGCCCGCAGGTTGGGATGTGGCCACCACG
>JAYVLI010000098.1:0-8531 GCA_043759535.1 Betaproteobacteria bacterium
TCGGGGTTGATCTACAACCACCACCGGAATTTCGACCCGACGCTGGGGCGGTATGTGCAGTCGGACCCGATTGGGTTGACGGGTGGGGTGAATACATACAGCTATGTCGGGGGGAATCCGATTAGTTACGTTGATCCAACTGGCCGCGCTGTCGGTGATTGGTGGGATTTCCCAGCAAACCTCGAAAGAGCGCGTCAAATTGCTGTTGAGGAAATTGCAAGACGCCCGTCATCGCACAACGACATGGGGGATGCACGTAGACACTCAGAGTGGATGCGAAGAACTACTCAGGAAACAAACTCCTGCACCGCATGGATGGCTGGTACTGGTCATGAATTGGACAGTTTTCGGCGTGGGCAACCGCTGAATGAAATGCTGATGGATTTGCACAACAATTCCGTTGGGCGAGACGCCGGAAGAAATAACTTGCCAGTTGATCCGGCCAAGTTGTGGACCCTTCCGCTTCCAGGTTCGACTTACAACCCATATCGGGGAGTTCGCTGAAGTGAAAATCTCTTCGCTTGGCACTATTGCTGCGGTCACTGCGCTGCTTCTTACCTCTTGCGCCGCCAACAACGGAAAGTTCGCGCTGATCAATAAAACCAACGAATCGATCAGTCACGCATCAGTGTTTGTTTGTGGTCAAGCAATAAAATTCGATGAAATTCAACCCAACAGAAATGTAACCGGCTCCTACGAGATAAAATCGGACAGCCATTATTTAGTTAGGATTGAGTTTCAATCCGGGAAAAAACTCCAGAAGGAAATAGGCTACGTAACAAATGGGATGGATTTTCAGCACGAAATCTCTGTTACGGATACGGATATCTCGATTGCCGATATCAAGGCGAAGTGACATGCAGGTAACGCGTTTTCAGCGCCACAACAACCAGCCGATGAAGCGAACGGCGAAACAGCGCGGCCGGTAGAACGGAGTGGCGCGTGCCAAGTCACCGATACAACTCGAACGGTCACCCAACCCATGACCCCACCCCCTCAACTCACCATCGCCGAAACCCGCGCCTGGGTCGACCGTGCCGTGATCGGCCTCAACCTGTGCCCGTTTGCCAAGGCCCCGCAGATCAAAGGCCAGGTGCGCTATGTGGCCAGCACCGCACAAGACCCTGCCGCCCTGCTGGCCGATCTGTTGGCCGAGCTGGAGCGGCTGGCCGAGGCGCCGGCCGACAAGATCGAGACCACGCTGCTGATCCACCCCGGCGTGATGACTGACTTTGCCGAGTACAACGATTTTTTGGAGATCGTGGACGCGACGGTGGAAGAACTGGACCTGGACGGCATCCTTCAGGTGGCCAGCTTCCACCCCGATTACCAGTTTGAGGGCACCGCGCCCGACGATGTGGAGAACGCCACCAACCGATCGCCCTACCCCACGCTGCACCTGTTGCGTGAGGACAGCATCGACCGGGCGGTGGCCGCCTTCCCCGAGGCCGAGGCGATTTACGAGACCAACATCGACACCTTGCAGCGGCTGGGCGCCACGGGCTGGGCTGTATTGCAGGCGCAGTGCCGGGCGGATGCACAGGCAGCGCTGCTGGTGCCGGCTGACCCTGCGGCCAAGCCGGATTGACGGTTGAACCGCGCACTGGTCCCTAGGTGGTTTACGGACGTACCGTGAAAAGACCAACCTTTGCGCTCACACGCGAGGATCAACATGCCCGGCCAAGAATCCATCCGCACCGCCCGTGTGACAGCGCGCATCGCGCCAGACGCTCTGGATGTGGTGCGCCGCGCGGCTGACCTGCAAGGCCGCAGCGTCAATGATTTTCTGGTGGTCGCCGCCTTGAAGGAGGCCCACCAGACCATTGTGGACGCGCAACTGATCCGGCTGTCGGTCAATGACCAGCGGCGACTTTTTGAACTGTTGCTCAATCCGCCACCGCTGGCGCCCGCCATGCAGCGTGCGCTGCGAGCCCGCAAGCAACTGATTGCCAGCGCGGGGTGATAGGTGCCTTTTTCGGCTGGACGTGCAAAACACCAACCAAGCCGGATTGACCACTGAACCCGACGCTCAGGCTGGCGTTTGACCTGGCAAGGACGGCGGCGGCGCTGCACCCGCCACCCCGCCCACCGCCGCATCACCCCCCGCCGCCCGCCAGGTCAAATACAGCCGGGTGTCAAACTCGATCTGGTGGTAGCCGGGCAGCATGTGCTCACACAGCGCATAAAACGGCTTGTCGTGATCGCGCTCTTTCAGGTGCGCCAGCTCATGCACCAGGATCATCTGCAGCATGTCGGCCGGGGCGTCTTTGAACACCGCAGCCACCCGCAATTCGCGTTTGGCGGTGAGCTTGCCGCCTTGCACCCGTGACGCGGATGTGAGCGTGCCCAGCGCGCGTTGGTCAATCTGCAGGCGGTTGTCAAACAGCACCTTGGCCAGCGGCGGTGCGTGTTTGAGGTACCGCGATTTGAGTGCGGCGGCGTGGGCGTACAGCGCGCTGTCGGTGCGCAGGCTGTGCGGCTCGGGGTAGCGCTGCGCCAGGTAAGTGCCCAGTTGGCCATTGGCCAATTGCTGGCGCACCTGGCCCAGCACGCTGTCCGGGTAGCCCATCAAAAAAGCCCGGCAGGGGTCAGCGGGCAAGGCCATGGTCAGGCGGCTGAATTGTCAAAAGGTCAAAAGGTCAAGCGACCACAACAAACCGCTCAGCGCACCGCGTCCGGCAGCTCGATCTTGACTTCCAGCACCTCAAAGTTGTCCTGCTTTTCCAGGCTGACCTTGATGTCGCCGGGCGCGATGTTGACGTATTTGCTGATCACCGCCATCAGCTCGGCCTGCAGTTGTGGCAGGTAGTCGGCGCGTGACGCACCACGGCCTGAGCGCTCATGCGCCAGGATGATTTGCAGCCGCTCCTTGGCCACCGAGGCGGTCTTCTTTTTTTCGCCCAGAAAGAACGAGAGAAACGACATGCTGCTCACCTCCCGCCAAACAGCCGCTTGAAGAAGCCGGGCTTCTCCGCTTCGATAAAGCGCATGGGCACGGTCTCGCCCAAGAAGCGGCTGATCACGTCTTTGTAGGCCTCGCTCACATCCGTGCCCGTCAGGTGGATGGCGGGCAGGCCCTGGTTGCTGGCGTCCAGCACGGTTTCACTCTCGGGGATCACGCCAATCAGCGGGATGCGCAATATCTCTTGAATGTCGCCCAGCGACAGCATTTGCCCACCCTCCACCCGCGCCGGGTTGTAGCGGGTGATCAGCAAATGCTCTTTGATGGCGGCGCTGCCGTCGATGGCACGTTTGGTTTTGCTGGACAGCATGCCCAGGATGCGGTCCGAGTCACGCACCGACGACACCTCGGGGTTGGTGACCACCAGCGCCTCGTCGGCAAAGTGCATGGCCATCAGCGCACCGGTCTCGATGCCGGCGGGGGAGTCACAGACGATGTACTCGAACCCCATCTCGGCCAGCTCGATCAGCACCCGCTGCACACCGTCTTGGGTGAGTGCGTCCTTGTCGCGCGTCTGGCTGGCGGCCAGCACGTACAGGTTGTCGCACTGCTTGTCCTTGATCAGCGCCTGGGTCAAGCGCGCTTCACCGTGGATGACGTTGATCAGGTCGTACACCACCCGGCGCTCGCAGCCCATGATGAGGTCGAGGTTGCGCAGGCCGACGTCGAAATCGATCACCGCTGTCTTGTGGCCGCGCAAGGCCAGGCCGGCTGAAAAGCTGGCACTGGTGGTGGTTTTGCCCACCCCGCCTTTGCCGGAGGTGACAACGATGATCTTGGCCATCGGGGGTACTTTCTTGAAATGGGGTGAGGCGGAGGCCGATGCGGACGGCGACGTGGCAGGCTGTTTGGGGATGTGACGCCGGGCAGCCGTCATGGTGCCAGCGGCTCGACCAGGATTTTTTCACCGGCCAGCCGCACCTGGGCCGGCTGGCCCAGCACGTTGGCGGGCAGCGGTGTTTCAGTGGTGCGGTAGATGCCGGCAATCGAGACCAGTTGCGGCTCTAAACACGTGCTGAAGATGCGCGCTTCGGTATTGCCACGCGCACCGGCAATGGCCCGGCCGCGCAGCGGGCCGTAGACGTGGATGTTGCCGTCGGCAATCACCTCGGCGCCCACGCTGACCGCTGCCAGCACCACCAGATCACCGCCCCGGGCGTAGACGCGTTGGCCTGAGCGCAGGGGTTTGTCCACCACCATGGTGGTGACAGCGGTGGCGGGCACCTCGCGCACCACCTCCACCTCGCGCACCACCTCCACCTCGCGAACCACCTCCACCTCGCGGATCACCTCGCTCATCACCGGCAGCGCGGCTTGTTGGCTGGTGGCCAGGGGTGCGGCGGGATTGACCACCGCAGCGGGTGTCGCAGCGCTTGGTGATGCGGATTTCGGGGCGGCGTCCAGCGCCCCCACCAAACCGGCGGCCAGCGCTGCTGCGGCCTGCGCCAGGCTGGCGCCCTGCACCGCAATTGGCAGCATGCCCAGGCGGTGCAGGTGGGGCAGCAGGCCGGCCAGGTCCAGCTGGGCATCACTGTCACGCAGGGGGCTCAGGTCAATCACCACCGGGTCGTTGTCAAACAGGCCGGGGCTGTCACCAAAACGGTCGTCCAGCGCGGCCAGCAGCGTGGGCAGATCGGCAGTCTGCAGGCGCAGCGCGGTCAGCGTCCAGGCGGTGCTCTTGAGATCGAAGGCAATCTTGGCCGGGGCGGGCTGGGGCATTGGGGGTGGGGTGCAACAGTGGCAAATGGGCAAAAAATACAGGCCAATCAAGGCCCTGGGCACACCCGCAAGTGTATCTGCCCACCTGCTGGCGCCCGCTGGGCGCGGCACCAGCCCAACACGGCCAGCCAATCCCCGCAAGACGGGTGCGCCGCAGCGGCCTAGGCTGGCCAGGCCACTTCAGGAGACAGCGTGACTGCAGCCAACACCCACCCCAGCCCCACCACCCCGGCCCCGCTGCGCATTGGCGGCGCCAGCGGTTTTTGGGGCGACAGCAGCGTGGGCGCACCGCAGTTGGTGGCCAGCGGCTTGATCGACGTGCTGGTGTTTGACTACCTGGCCGAGACCACCATGGCCACCCTGGTGGCGGCGCAGCGCAAAAACCCCGAGGCGGGGTACGCCACAGACTTTGTGGACAGCGCCATGCGCCAGGTGCTGCCTGAGGTGCTGCAGCGGGGCATCAAGGTGGTCAGCAATGCCGGCGGCATCCACCCGCAGGCCTGCGCCCGGGCGCTGGCTGCACTGGCCACCGAGCTAGGTGTGCAGTTGAAGATTGCGGTGGTGGACGGTGACGATGTGCGCAGCAGCCTGCCCGCCTTGCGGGAAGCTGCAAACGCTGCCGCAACCGCAGCCACGCCCGGCGGCCTAACGGATTTGGTGAGCGGCCAACCCATGCCAGCCAAGCTGCTGAGCGCCAACGCCTACCTGGGCGCCGAGCCGGTGGCGCGTGCCCTGGCCGCCGGTGCCGATGTGGTGATCACCGGCCGCTGCGTGGACAGCGCCGTCACCCTGGGGCCGCTGATCCACCACTTCGGTTGGACCATGGACCAGTACGACCAACTGGCCGCCGGCAGCCTGGCTGGCCATATTCTTGAATGTGGCTGCCAGGCCACCGGCGGCCTGTTCACTGATTGGCAAACGGTGCCCGACTGGGCTCACATTGGCTACCCCATCGCCAGCGTGTCGGCCGATGGCAGCTTCACCGTGGGCAAGGTGCCAGGCACCGGTGGCCTGGTGAGCTGCGCCACCGTGGGCGAGCAGTTGCTGTACGAAATTGGCGACCCGGCGGCTTATCTGCTGCCGGATGTGGCCTGTGACTTCCGCCAGGTGCAGATCACGCAGGTGGCTGACAACCTGGTGCGTGTGAGCGGCGCCAAGGGCGGGCCGCCGCCGGCCACGCTCAAAGTCAGCGCCACGGCCATGGCCGGATGGCGCTGCAGCAACACCCTGGTGATCGTGGGCATTGACGCCGCCGCCAAAGCCCAGCGCACCGGTGAGGCCCTGCTGGAGCGCACCCGTGAGCTGATCATGGCGCGGGGCTGGGGCGATTTTTCGGCCACCCGCATCGAGGTGATTGGCGCGGAAAGCCTGTACGGCCCACATGCCCAGCCAGTCAAGCTGCGTGAGGTGATGTTGCGTCTTGCGGTGCAGCACGACAACCGCGACGCGCTGGCGCTGTTTGCCCGTGAACAAGCCGCCCCTGGCACCAGTTGGTCACCCGGCACCACCGGCGCGGGGGGTGGCCGGCCGGCGGTGCAGCCGCTGATCGTGCCCTGTGCCTTTGCCGTGCCGCGGGCGGCGGTCACCGCGCGTTGGCAAATCACCGACACCCGCACGGCCTCGGCCGATGGTGTGCTGCCTGCGCCCACCAGCCTGCAATTCCGCCTGCCCTTCAGTACCCCGCCCGGTGCGGCTGCGCCGGTGCGGCTGGCCGACCCGCTGCCCGCAGCCCCAACCAGCGGCGCCACCCGCAGCGTGCCGCTGATCAAACTGGCCTGGGCCCGCAGCGGTGACAAGGGCGACCTGTCCAACATCGGCCTGATCGCCCGCCGGCCGGCCTGGTTGCCGCTGCTGTGGGCGCAGGTGACCCCGGCGGCGGTGGGCGCCTGGCTGGGCCACTTGGTCAAAGGCCGGGTGGACCGCTACCACCTGCCCGGCCTGCATGCCATGAACCTGGTGTGCCACCAGGCGCTGGACGGCGGTGGTCCGGCATCGCTGCGGCTGGACCCGCTGGGCAAGGGCATGGCGCAAATGCTGCTGGACATGCCGGTGCAGGTGCCGGCGGGCTGGCCGGTCTGAGGCCAAAAAGCCGCTCAAGCCGCTGGTTGGGCAACGCACTGCCAGGCGGAACGCAGCCCGAACTCAACGCTGCGGGGATAACCCTGGCAAAGCCCGGCATGGCAGGCCGGTAGAGTGACGGTCACAAAAAAGAACGGTCGTTCTATTTCAAGCCGACCAAGCTCTTGATCCCTTCTCATCCGGAGACACCATGATCCATTTCAGACTCACAGCGGCCGCGCTGCTGGGCGCGGCTTTGCTGGCGGCTTGCGGCGGTGGTGAACCCACCATCCCCGGCTCGGGCTCACCCGCCGGCGCACCCACCACCAAAGGCGTGTTCACCGCCCTGGTGACGTTTGGCGACAGCCTCAGCGACCTGGGCACTTACGCGCCGGCCACATCACTCACCGGCAACGGTGCGGCGCCTTATTTTGGTGGCAAGTTCACCACCAACATCGACGGCAACCTGGGCCGGGTGTGGGTGGAGAACCTGGCCACCACGCTGGGTGTGGTAGTCACGCCGGCCGAGGTGGGTTTTGCCGGCAGCTCGGTGAAATGTCCAGCCAAGCTCGTGAACGCGGCACTGGCCGGCACCTGCACAGGTTATGGCCAGGGCGGCTCACGCGTGACGGACCCCAACGGCATTGGCCACACCACGGCCAGCGGTGGCACGGCCGCGCTCACCGTGCCGGTGGTCAGCCAGATTGCCAACCACCTGGCGGCATTCAGTGCTTTCAAGAGCAGCGACCTGATCCTGGTCTGGGCCGGCAACAACGATGTATTTGCGCAATTTGGCGCCTTTACCGCAGCGGCCACCACCATCCAGACCAATGCCGCGCTGGGCAAGATCAGCGCGGACGAAGCCAACAAGCAGCTCTACAACGCCCAGACCGCTGCCCAAAATGGCATGAAGCAGGCAGCGCTTGAGCTGAGCGCACTGGTACGCAACCAGATCCTGGCCAAGGGTGGCAAATATGTGGCGGTGTTCAACCTGCCCGACTCCAGCCTGACACCGTTTGGCAGCACCTTGCCGGCCACTGTCAAGCCGGTGCTCACCACCCTGGTGGACACCTTCAACCTGTGGCTGCGTGATGGCCTGACTGACCTGCCGGTGCAGTGGGTGGACCAAAACACCCCCGGCAAAGATGTGTACACCAACCCGGCCAAATACGGCCTGCTCAACAACACCGTGCCCACCTGCGACGCGGCCAAGATTTCGGCCATCACCGGTGGCGCGGTGACCGACGGCTCATCGCTGTTTTGCAACGGCACCGCAGGCAAGGCCTACAACGGCTTGCGCGCCGGTGCCGATGTCAACACCTGGCAGTTTGCCGACGGCGTACACCCCACACCCGGTGGTCACAAGATCATCAGCGACTACGTCACCTTGCAGCTCAAGACCTTTGGCTGGATCTGACCCAGACGCATCGGAGAACACCACCATGCACACCAACACCCGTCTGTTCTTGCTGCTGGCCGCAGCCCTGCCCTGCGGCGCCGCACTGGCGCAAAGCGGCGATCAGCTCAACACCGTCAAGCTGGGCGTGATCAGCTACCAACCCCATGCCCGCACCACCGGCATCACCGGCCTGGGCGTGCCCTCTGGTGCCGACGCCAGCATCGGCAGCGCCACCACCCTGCTGTTCACCTACGAACGTGTGCTGTCGCCGCAGTTGGGGCTGGAGTTTGTGCTGGGCGTGCCACCCAAAATCACCGCCAAAGGTGCTGGCACCGTGCCGTTTTTGGGCGAGGTGCTGAGCGCCCGCAACGTGGCACCCACCGTGCTGCTCAA
>JAYVLI010000099.1:0-13504 GCA_043759535.1 Betaproteobacteria bacterium
GTCCAGCATGCCGGCGTTGGCGGCCGTGCAGTGGATGGTGTCGTCCAGGTCCAGCTCATCGGCCGCGCCTTCGCGCGCAAAGCGGCGCAGGCGGCGCAGTGCCACCTTGATGTTTCGCGTGCCCAGTTCCTTGGTGTCGTCGTAGTCCTTGTAGGCGCGCTGGTCCCACACCTTGACGGCCGATTTGTTGCGACCCTTGTCCTGGCCGATGCGGATGCCTTGGGGATTGAAGCCGTAGGCACCGAAGGGGCTGGTGCCGCCCGTGCCGATCATCTTGTTGCCACCTTCGTGGCGTTCTTTCTGTTCTTCAAAACGCTTCTTCAGCGTGTCCATCAACTCGTCCCAGCCCATCTTCTCGATCTTGGCTTTTTCCTCGGCGCTGAGCTGCAGCTCCAGGTTTTTGCGCAGCCAGTCCAGCGGCACTTCTTTGGTGAAGTCAACCAACATCTCCACCCCTTTGAAGTAGGCGCCAAACGCGCGGTCGAACTTGTCGTACAGCGCTTCGTCCTTGACCAGCGTGGTGCGGGCCAGGTAATAAAACTGGTCGACCGAATGGTCGATCACGCCGGCCTTGACGGCCTCCAGCAGGGTCAAGAACTCTTTGACCGAGATCGGCAGCTTGGCGGCCCGCAGGGTGTAGAAAAAGTTGATCAGCATGGCGTGGGCCCAGTGGTGGTGGGCTACCAACAGCCCGCGCTGGAGCATACCCATTTCAAGGGGGGTGGCCTTGTCGCGGGCGTTCCCGGTGCGTCAAGTGTGTTGTTGGTGTGATTCAATCGAAATGATGGAAACGATAGCGACCGGCCTGACCTCGCTCAAGGCCTCTGAGCTGGCCTTGCTGCTGGTGGCATTGCAATACGCGGTGGTCTCGCCGGCCTGGGCTGTGGCGTCGCTGGTGCTGCCGGGTGACCGACGCGCCGCCTGCTGGTGGGCCGCCTATGCGGTGGCCAGTGCCGTGGGCTTGTTGTTGATCGTGTCCGGCATGCACGGCCAGCAGCCGATGGCACGCGCGGTGGGCAATGTGTTGGTGGTGGCCGGCACGGCGGCGCTGCAGCGCGGTGTGTGGGCCTTTACCGGCCAGCGCACCTGGACAGGTCCGCAGGCGTCCATGTTGGCCGCCACCGTGGTGTTGGCCATGCTGGCCGCGCTGGATGTGGCCTGGGTGCCGGTGCGCATTGCGGTGGTCTCGGCCTTGTGGGCCGCCTTGTATCTGTGGACAGCCAGTGACGTGTGGCGCTATGTGCGCACCAGCCCGTGGCGGCGTTGGGCCGCCCTGTCTGCCTCACCGTTGCTGCTGGCTGCGGTGATGTTGGCGGCACGCGCATTGCGGGCCGCACAAGCGCCTGAGCTGGTGGGTGGCGAGGTGGCGCAAAACACGCTGCTCAGCCTGGGCTCGTCACTGACTGGCCTGGTGGCGGCGCTGGCGCTGCAGATGATGCTGGTCAGCCTGCTGGTGTCGCGCCTGGTGGGCCGGCTGGAGCGCTTGTCTCGCCACGACGCGCTGACCGGTCTGCTGAACCGCCGCGCCATGGACGAGCGCATGTTGCAAGAAGAGCAACGGGTGCGCCGTCTGGCCGCGCAGGGGTCTGGCCAAGCGGCCGGTGAGGTGGCCTTGTTGATGGTGGATGTGGACCATTTCAAGCAGCTCAATGACAGCCAGGGCCACGCTGTGGGCGACCGTGCGCTGCAACACCTGGCTGCTGTGATGCGCACCCAGTTGCGGGACATTGATGCGCTGGCGCGCTGGGGTGGTGAGGAGTTTTTGGCCCTGCTGCCTGCCACCAGCGGTGACGCAGCGGCGCAGATTGCCGGCCGCCTGTGTGACCGGGTGCGCAGCTTGCCGCTGGTCAGCGATGACCAGCGCCTGCTGCTGACGGTGAGCGTGGGCGTGGCCGAATGGCAAGGCCCGCACGACAGCCTGGCCGAGATGCTCAAGCGTGCCGATGCGGCCTTGTACGCCGCCAAGCGTGACGGCCGTGACCGGGTGCGGCGCAGCAGTGGTGGTTTGGCGGTGGCGCTGCAGGTGGCGTGATCAGCCCCGGCCGGCTTTTGTGGCCTTGGTCTTGGCCTTGCCAGCCACCGCCGCCGCTGGCCGTTGATGCGCCCGCAGCCAGGCAAAAAATTCGGCATACCAAACCTGGCTGTTGCGCGGCTTGAGTACCCAGTGGGTTTCATCCGGAAACCACAGCAGCCTGGCGTCCACACCGCGTGCTTTCAGGGTGTTGTAGTAGGCCAGGCCTTGCGCGTCGGGCACGCGGTAGTCCAGCGCACCGTGGATCACCAGCGTGGGCGTGTGCATTTGGCTGGCAAAGGCATGCGGGCTTTGCGCGTTGATCTTGGCCGGGTCGTCCCAATACCAGCCACCCAGCTCTTTGGCATGCCAGGCAAACGCATCGTCGGCAAACATGGCCGTCCAGTCAAAGCAGCCGGCGTGGCAGACGTATGCCGCATACCGCGCATCCGGCACGGCCGGCCCGCCGGGGATGTGGCCATTCATCCAGGCCACCATGTAGCCGCCGTAGCTGCCGCCGGTGGCGTAGACCCGGGTTGGGTCGATGTAGGAGCGCTTGAGCAGTTCGGTGGTGGCGGCCTCCACGTCTTGCAGCTCCAGCGCGCCCCAGCGGTGGGTGATGCTGTCGACAAAGGCGTAGCCAAAGCCGGTGGAGCCGTGGTAATTGACCACGGCCACCACGTTGCCGGACCCGCCATCCTTGCTGTCTTTCCCACCCGCGCCATCCTTGCTGTCCTTCCCACCCCCGCCGCCGGCGGCAAACAGCACGTTGTTCCAGCGGTAATGCCAGTTGTCACCCACCGAGGTGTGTGGCCCGCCGTGGATGACTTGCAGCAGCGGGTACTTTTTCTTGGCATCAAAACCGGGTGGGTAAAACAGCCACACCTGCACCGCATCGCCCAGCGCACCGGTCACGGTGATGGCCTCATGGGTGCCCAGGTCCAGGCGCTGCAGCAGCGCGTCGTTGAAGCTCTCGATGCGCAGTGCGGGCTGGCCTGGCAGATAGCCTGGAGGATGGGCCTGCATGCGGGCCGGGTGGTCGGCAGCGTCGGCCAGGGTCACCAGCGTGCCGGCGGCCTTGTCGAAGCCCTGCACCCAACCCCCGGCCACCACCACTTCGGCGCGCCGGTCGGCCACGTCAAAGCGCCAGACATGGCGCCGGCCGTGCTGCTCAGCCGCCAGCAGCAGCGCCTGGCCGTCGTCTTCCCACAGCAGCGGGGCTTGCACTTCGTGGTCCCATTCGGCGCTGAGCACCTCCACCGGCTCGCCCGGCGTGAACACCGCCAATTGGCCAGGCATGGTGTGGCGCAGCGCCTGGTGGCTGGCGATGCAGGCGATGCGCTGGCCAGCGGAGTGCAGGTCGGGGCTGTGGTTGGGGCTGTACCGCGGCGCGCCAAAATCCCAGCCGATGTCGTGGGCAACGGTGCGGATGCTGCGGCGCTTCAGGTCGACCTCAGCCAAGGCAAAACGGCCATCGCTGCGCTTCTCGGGCGCCGGGTCAAACGCAAACACCACCCGCTTGCCATCGGGTGAGATGTCGAAGTCGTTGGTGTCCGGGTCACCCCGGCGCAACTCGTAGGCGGAGCCTTCCAACAGGTCGCGTACTTTGCCTGTTTGCACGTCCATCAGGTGCAAATGCGGCACCCGGCCGGCCGGGGTGAAGTGGTCCCAGAAACGGTAAAACGCCTCGCTGGTGGCCTGGCCCGTGTCTTTGCGGTCGGTGTGGGCCTTCATCGCCTTGGCTTGGGCTTTTTGGCCCTTCAACGCCGGCCATACCCAGGAGATGAACACGATGTGTTTGCCATCCGGGCACCAGCGGAAGCTGTCCACACCGGTGGCCACAGCGCCCACCCGGCGCGCCTCACCCCCATCCGGCGGGATGACGTAAAACTGCGGCACCGTGTCGGTGTGGCCTTGTTGGGTGCGCTTGGCGGTGAAGCCGATCAGGTCACCGCGTGGTGAGAACAGCGGCGGGCCGTCTTTCTCGCCGCAGTGTGTCAAGGCACGGGGCGCGCCGCCCAATGTGGACAACAACCACAGCGCGCTATGGCTGGTGTTGTCGGCCATCGACGAACTGGCCAGTGCGCACACCGCCTGCGCGCCGTCGGGCGACAGGCTGGGTGGCCCCAAGCGCTGCATGGCCCACAAGTCGTCCACGGTGATGGGTTTGCGGCGGGCCATGTGCTGCCTTTCAAGGGGTGCGGTGGGGTGGCGGGCGGGATGTCTGCTGCGGTCAATCAGCCGGGGCAACCCACCAGATCAACCCGCTGGATCAATTCGCCAGATCGCGCGGCCGGCTCAGCTGAAAGTCCAGGTGCGCCCGCACCGTGGGCCATTCGTCAGCGGTGATGCTGTACACCGCCGTGTCGCGCAGCGTGCCGTTGGACGCCCGCTGGTGGTTGCGCAACATGCCGTCCAATTGCGCGCCCAGGCGCTCAATCGCACGCCGGCTCTGGGTGTTGAAGCGGTGGGTGCGAAATTCAACTGCGATGCACTGGAGATGGTCGAATGCATGACCCAGCAGCAGCCGCTTGGCCTGGCTGTTGAGCGGTGTGCGCTGCACCCGGCTGGCATACCAGGTGGACCCAATCTCCACCCGCTGGTGGGCATGGTCGATGTTCATGAAGGTGGTCATGCCCACAGGCTGGCCGCTGGCGTCCAGCACGGCCCAGGGCAGCATGCCGCCACTGGCCAACAGGCCCAGGCGCCGCTCAATCTCGGCGGTCACCTGCTCGGGCGCGGGAATGGCGGTGTACCAAAGCTGCCACAGCGCGCCGTCTTTGGCGGCTTCGATCAGCGCGGGCGCATGGTCGGCGGCCAGCGGTTCCAGCCGCACATGGCTGTCTTGCAAGGTGATGGGCGTGGTGATCTTGGGCAGCGGCATGCCAAGGTTCTCAAAAAAGAGGGATCAATCGGCTTGCAGCCTGGCCCGCCAGCGCAGCGACAGCCATTTGCCCGCGCCGCAACCGGCCAGCAGCAGCACCCAACCGACCACCATGCGCACATCCAACGGCCCCGGCGCCAGCACATCGCAGCCCAGCACGCGGCCCAGTTGCCAGCCGGCCAGTGCGCCGCCCACAAACCCGGCGGCGTCCAGCAGGCCTTCGGTCAATGCGGCGCGGGCAGTGCGGGGCATGGCGGTTGCGCGCTCAGCGGTTGTGGCGCTGCATGAACACCAGCTTCTCAAACAGTGTCACGTCCTGCTCGTTCTTGAGCAGGGCACCCACCAGCGGCGGCACCACCACTTTGTCGTCCTTGCTTTGCAGGGCTTCCAGCGGAATGTCCTCGGCCACCAGCAGTTTCAGCCAGTCCAGCAACTCACTGGTGGACGGCTTTTTCTTGAGGCCGGGCAGGTTGCGCACGTCGTAAAACGTTTTCATCGCCGCCGTCAGCAGCTCTTTCTTGAGGCCGGGGAAATGCACATCGATGATGCGCTGCATGGTCTCGGCATCGGGGAACTTGATGTAGTGAAAAAAGCAGCGGCGCAAAAACGCGTCCGGCAGTTCTTTCTCGTTGTTGGACGTGATGAACACCAGCGGCCGGTGCTTGGCACGCACCAGCTCACGTGTCTCGTACACATAGAACTCCATGCGGTCGATCTCGCGCAGCAAGTCGTTCGGAAATTCAATGTCGGCCTTGTCAATCTCGTCGATCAGCAGCGCCAACGGTTGGTCCGCGGTAAAGGCCTGCCACAACACACCCTGCACGATGTAGTTGCGGATGTCGCGCACCTTCTCGCTGCCCTCGATGCCCGAGAGCTGGCTGTCGCGCAGACGGCTTACCGCGTCGTACTCGTACAGGCCCTGCTGGGCTTTGGTGGTGCTCTTGATGTGCCACTGCAGCAGCGGCATGCCCAGGGCGGCGGCCACTTCTTCGGCCAGCATCGTCTTGCCGGTGCCGGGCTCACCTTTGACCAGCAGCGGGCGTTGCAAGGTGATGGCGGCATTGACGGCCAGCATCAGGTCTTGGGTGGCGACGTAGTTGTCGGTTCCTTGAAACTTCATGGCGCTGGGCAGCCGCGCTGACGGCCGTTTTTGGGGGTGGATGGCGCCCTGGGGCGGGTGTGGCTACAAGCTGAAAATCAGTATAAGGGGGCCCCTATAATCAAAAGTTGCCAGGGTGACAGGCCGCCAAATGCTGCTGTATGCCGCTCAACCCCTGTTGATGGCACCACCCCAGCCGCAGTGCAAGGCGCGCTCCAGGCGCCAGACTTGCACCCCGCTTTCCGAACCCTCTTCCAAGCACGACGATGAAAAAAGCGATCTCCACACGGTCTCTGGCGCCTCTGGTGTTGGCGCTGGCCGGTTTGTTCACTGCGGCCCAGGCAGGCGCGGCCGGTGATGCGGCCAAGGGTGCCGACAAAGCCGCCATGTGCATCGGCTGCCACGGCATCGTGGGTTACCAGGCCAGCTTTCCTGAGGTCTACAAGGTGCCGATGATCGCGGGCCAAGGCGGCAAATACATCGTCGCCGCACTCACCGCCTACCAAAAAGGCGACCGCAAACACCCCACCATGCGCGGCATTGCCAGCTCATTGACCGAGCAAGACATGGCCGACCTGGGCGCCTTTTATGAGGCCCAGGGCAAAGGTGTTGGCACCCCCGCACCCACCGCGCTGGCAGCGCCTGCGCCTGAGGCCCTGAAAGACCGTCTTGCCGTGTGTGTGGCCTGCCACGGCGCCAACTTCAGCGCACCCATTGACGCCGCTTACCCGCGGCTGGCTGGCCAGCATGCTGACTACCTGTACGCCTCACTCAAGGCCTACCACACCGACGGCAACCCGCTGGTAGGCCGCAGCAACGCAACCATGCGCAGCCAGGTGGTGCAAGAGGCCGATGGCAAGAAAAAGCTCACCTTCAACACGACGGAGTTGAAGCAGGTGGCGGCCTACCTGGCCGCATTGCCGGGCGATTTGCGGGTGGTGCCACAAAGCAGATTCCGCTGACCCGGCCCTGCACCCCGCCTGACCCAACAGCCGCTGCCTTGCACAGCGGGTTTTTTGTGTATTTCTCCCTGCTGCGGCCATCAGAAGCTGATCTGCATTGACCTATGGTTGATCAGATATGCGTACCCGGTCCCAGCAGTTGAAGAAGATACCGGTCACGGCGTTGCGCCTGGGCATGCATCTGCATGCTTTTGAGGGTGCCTGGACAGACCCCCCGTTCTGGAAGACCAACTTTGTGCTGCGCGACAGCGCAGACCTGCGCAAGGTCTTGGACAGCGTGGTGACCGACTGCTGGACAGACACCCTGCGCGGGCTGGATGTGCGTGAGGACGATGGCCTGCCGGCCGCGTGGCACCGCGCCCGCCCGTTGCGGCTGGGCTGACGGCCTCTCGCCTGGCCAGCCGCATGGGTCCGGGGCGCAGCGGCACCCGCAACTGCCGCAGCCGCAGCCGCAGCCGCAGCCGCAACTGCCGCAACTGCCGCAACTGCAGCAGCCGCGGTCTCCCCAGTCGCCCCACCGCAGCCGTCCACCGACATGGCCAGCGAGTTGCGCCATGCTGCCCTGCTGTGCCAGCGCTCACGCGAGGCGGTCACCCGGATGTTTTCTGAGGCCAGGCTGGGCCATGCGCTGCAGGCCGAGCGCTGCCTGCCGCTGGTGGACGACATCACCCAATCGGTGTTCCGCAACCCGGGCGCGCTGGTCAGCTTGGCGCGGCTCAAGACCCAGGACGACTACACGCACATGCACTCGGTGGCGGTGTGTGCGCTGATGGTGGCGCTGGCCCAGCAAATGTGCATGGACGAGGCCGCCATCCCGCTGGCCATCTTGAACAAGCCGGGCAAGCTGATGGATGCTGAATTTGCCGTGGTGCGCACCCATGCGCAGCTGGGCTGGCAGATGTTGCAAGACGGCCAGGATGCGCCCGAGGCGGCGATGGACGTGTGCCTGCACCACCATGAGCGCATGGACGCTGCGGGCCACGCCAAGCGCCTGGGCGCCGACAGCTTGTCGGTGTTGGCGCGCATGGGTGCGGTGTGTGATGTGTATGACGCCATCACGTCCAACAGGCCTGACAAAGCGGGCTGGGACCCGGCCGAGTCCATTGCCCAGTTGGCGTCTTGGAAGGGCCAGTTTCACGCCGACGTTTTCCGCAGCTTTGTGCGCAGCCTGGGCATCTACCCCAACGGCTCTCTGGTGCGGCTGGCGTCGGGCCGGCTGGCGGTGGTGATGTCGCAACACCTGACGCAACTCACCGCACCGGTGGTCAAGGTGTTGTTCTCCACCAGCAGCGGCCTGCCCATCACGCTGCAGGTGCTGGATTTGTCACAGGCTGGGCCCGACACTGCGGGCGGTGCATTGCGGCCATGCGCAGGCGCTGCGCGAAGTCCGGCAGTTGGCCCTCGATGCGGCTTTTCTTGCCACGCCTAACCGTTTTAAGGGCCGTCGCCCAACGCCCTGCAAGCTGCCAACTGCGGTTTGGATCAACCCACCGGTAACCAAGACCATCAGCCCGAAAACACCCGAACCCCGCACCTTGAATTCATGACGCTGGGTGCAGCAAAGTCATTGACACGTTCCGCCGGGTGGAGATGGCCGAGATCGAGAAAAACGGTTTTAACCTCAACATCTCGCGCTACATCAGCACGGCAATGGGCGAAGCGGAGACTGACTTGGCGGCAGCCCACCTTGATTTGGTCGAGATCGAGCGGGCGATTGCGGCAGCCAAGGCAAAGCACAACGCCTTCTTGATGGCGCTGGGATTACAGCCTTTGCCATAGGCTGTTGGGCAAGAAGGCAGCAACCGCTGAGGCCAGCCCTCAAGTGCGCTGGCCGAGCAGCTTGTCAAGCTGTGCGCGCTGGCCAAGCCGTTCAAGCCCCATCCTGCGGCCGAAAGCGCCCCAACAACAGCGCGTTGGTGATCACGCTGACGGACGACAGCGCCATCGCCCCGCCCGCCACCACCGGGCTGAGCAGGCCCAAGGCGGCCAGCGGAATGCCCACCACGTTGTAGGCAAAGGCCCAGAACAGGTTCTGGCGGATGCGCCGGGTGATGGCGCGTGACAGGCGCAGCGCCTCCACCACGCCCATCGGGTCACCGCGCAGCAGGGTCAGGCCGGCGGTCTGCATGGCCACGTCGGTGCCACCACCGTCGGCATGGGTCATCGCCAGACCCACGTCGGCGGCGGCCAGGGCGGGAGCGTCGTTCACGCCGTCGCCCACCATGGCCACACGCTGGTTTTTGGGCTTCACACCTTTGGGCTTCACACCTTTGGGCGACAGGCCTTGCAGGCTGTCGCGCAGGGCTTGCAGGTGGGCCGCCTTGTCGCCGGGCAACACCTCGGCCTGCACCTCGCGCATGTCCAGAATGCCCACCTCGCGGGCCAGGGCCTCGGCGGCGCCCCGGTTGTCACCGCTGATCAGCACCACCCGGATGCCCTCACGCTGCAGCGCGGCCACGGCCGCTGCGGCGCCGGGTTTGGCCTGGTCGCCAAAGGCCAGCAGGCCTAACGCGGTCGGGGCGCCCTGGGCCGGCACATCGGCCAGCCACGCCACGCTGCGACCCTGCGCAGCCCAGGCCTGGGCTTGCTGCTGCAGCGCCGCATCAGCCACGCCCAGCGTGGCCATCCAGGCACTGCTGCCCAGCTTGAGGGCATGGCCGGCCACCTGGCCTTCGATGCCGCGCCCGGCCACGGCACGCACACCATCGGCTTTGGGCACGGCCAGCTTGTTTGCCTCGGCGGCGCGCAGCACAGCTTTGGCCAGCGGATGTGTACTGCCGGCCTGCAGCGCGGCGGCCCAGGCCAGCAGGGTGGCACGGCCAATGGCTGGGGCGGTGTCAGTGACCGGGCCAGCGCCTGGCGTCATGCCGGCAAGCACAGCCGCCGCCAGGCTGTCCACCAGCTTGGGCCGGCCCTCGGTCAAGGTGCCGGTTTTGTCAAAGGCCACCAGCGTGACGGCGCGCATCAGCTCCAGCGCCTGCACATCACGCACCAAGATGCCGCGCCGCGCCGCCAGCCCGGTGCCCACCATCAGTGTGGCGGGCGTGGCCAGACCCAGCGCGCAGGGGCAGGCAATCACCAGCACCGACACCGCGTGGATCAGCGCCTGCGGCCAGTCACCATTGGCAAAACCCCAGCCCAGCAAGGTGAGCGCGGCCACGCCAAACACCACCGGTACAAACACCGCGGCCACCTGGTCCACCGTCTGCTGGATGGGCGCCTTGCGGGCTTGGGCCGATTCAACCAATTGCACGATCTGCGACAACAAGCTGGCCGCGCCCACGGCGGTGGTGCGCACCACCAGCAGGCCCTCACCGTTGATGGCGCCGCCGGTCACCTTGTCACCGGGGTGGCGCGCCACCGGCAAGGCTTCGCCGGTGAGCAGCGATTCATCCAGATGGCTGGCGCCTTCCACCACCACACCGTCGCTGGGTAAACGTTCACCGGGCCGCACCAGCACCTCGTCACCGGGCTGCAGCTGGGCCAGCGGCAGCGTCACCTCCACGCCGTTACGGCGCACCTGGGCGGTATCGGGGCGCAGCGCACGCAGGCTGTCCAGTGCGGCCATGGTCTGGCGGCGGGCGCGGGCCTCCAGCCATTTGCCCAGCAGCACCAGGGTGATGACCACCGCCGCGCTCTCAAAGTACAGGTGCGGCATGCCGGTGCTGTCGCGCGCCCACATCGCCAGGCTCAGGCCGTAGGCCGCGCTGGTGCCGCTGGCCACCAGCAAATCCATGTTGCCGGCGCCGGCGCGCAGGGCCTTCCAGCCGGCCATAAAAAAGCGCGCGCCAAAGTAGAACAACACCGGTGTGGCCAGCGCCCACTGCCACAGCGCGGGCAGCATCCAGTGCAGGCCCAACAGGTCACCCAGCATGGGCAGCACCAGCGGCGCGCTCAGTGCAGCGGCCACCGCCACTTTCCAGCCGGGGTCGGTGTTGCGCGGGGCGGGCAGGGTGCTGCCGCCGGTGCCGTCGATGGGCAGCGTGGCCTGGTAGCCGGCCTGTTGCACGGCCTGCAGCAAATCAGCATCCGCAGCGCTGCCGGCCAGGCGCTGCACCTGGGCGCTGGACGTGGCCAGGTTGACGCTGGCCGACAGCACCCCAGGCACCCGGGCCAGCGCTTTTTCAACCCGGCCCACACAACTGGCGCAGGTCATGCCGTCAATGCGCAGGGTGCGGGCCTCATCTGCCACGGCATAACCGGCCTTGCTCAAGGCAGTGGTCAGGGCGCTGGCCACGGCCTGGGTGGTGACCAGGTTGCTGCTGCCAGCGCCTGGCGCAGCCAGCGCGATGTGCGCCTGCTCGGTGGCCAGGTTGACACTGACCTGCTGCACACCGGGCACCTTGCGCAGGGCTTTTTCAACCCGCGCCACACAGCTGGCGCAGGTCATGCCGGTGATGTGCAGGGTCAGTGCGGTCGGTGTTGCCATGGCCCGATGCTAGGCTGCGGCACGCCGCTGTCCTTGACTTTGCGCAAGCAGCCGGCCCGGGCTTGCCGCCAACATCAACCGCCTTCCCTCCCACTCACCCACCCGCCGAGGCCCGCATGATTGAACTGACCCTGCCCACCATGACCTGCGGCCACTGCGTGCGCAGCGTGACTGAAACCGTGCAGCGCGTGGATGCTGCGGCCACGCTGCAGATTGACCTGCCCACGCACACCGTGCGGATCGAGTCGCAGCAGCCGGCAGCCGCGTTCACCGCCGCGCTGGCCGAGGAGGGTTACGCGCCGGCCTGAGCGCCCAAGCCAAAGCAACCCAACCCAACCGGCCACGCCACGCACGATGCCCATGCGATCCTTGTCCCGCGCTTTGCTTGCCTTGACGCTGGCCGCAGCGGCCGCCGTCCCGCTGCCCGCCCAGACCCTGCGCTGGGCCAGCCAGGGCGACCCGCAGACCCTCGACCCGCATGCCCAGAACGAGGGCCTGACGAACAGCATGAACCAACAGGTCTACGAGCGCCTGGTGGGCCGGGACCGGCAGCTGGCCATCGTGCCCGGCCTGGCCACCGACTGGCAGCAGGTGTCGCCGCTGGTCTGGCGTTTCAAGCTGCGACCGGGCGTCAGGTTTCACGACGGTGCGGCGTTCTCGGCAGATGACGTGGTGTTTTCGGTCCGGCGCGCGGCCGAGTTGACCTCGCAGATATCGACCTATGCCAATGCACTGGGCGAGGTGGTCAAGCTGGATGACCTGGCGGTCGAGTTCCGCCTCAAGGCGGTGAACCCGGTGTTCCTGCAGCACCTAGACACGGTGTTCATCATGAACAAGGCCTGGTGCGAAAAGTACAAGGTGATGAAGCCGCTGGACTACAAGAACCGCGAAGAAACTTTTGCGTCGATCAATGCCAACGGCACCGGCCCGTACCTGCTGGCCAGCCGTGCCCCCGGCATCAAGACGACTTACAAGCGCAATCCGGCCTGGTGGAACAAACACGAAGGCAACGTGCAGGACATCGTCTACACCCCGATTGCCAACGACGCCACCCGGCTGGCGGCGCTGGTCTCGGGCGAGCTGGACTTTGTGCACGATCCGGCACCGCGCGACATCGCCCGGCTGCGCACGGTGGCCGGTGTCAAGGTGATTGAGGGCCCCGAGAACCGCGTCATCTTCATCGGTCTGGACCAGGCCCGCGACAAGCTGCTTTATGCCAACGTGCCGGGCGACAAGAACCCGTTCAAGGACATCCGGGTGCGGCGCGCGCTGTACCAGGCAATCGACATCGAGACCATGAAGGTCAAGCTGATGAACGGCATGGCCGTGCCGACCGGCGTGATGGCGCCGTCACCGATGGCCGCCTACAACGACCCGGTGCTGGAGACCCGGCTGCCGTTCGACCTGGCAGCGGCGCGCCGGCTGATGGCCGAGGCGGGCTACCCGGACGGCTTTGAGGTGACCCTCGATTGTCCGAACAACCGCTATGTCAATGACGAGGAGATCTGCATCGCATTGGCGTCGATGTGGGCTCAAATCAAGGTCAAGCTCAAAGTCAATGCACAACCGCGCACGCTGTTCTTTCCCAAGGCGGAAAAAATGGACACCAGCCTGTACCTGTTTGGTTGGGGCGGTGCGGTGACCGATGCCGAGACCACACTGACCGCCGTGATGCGCAACCGCGGCGACAAGGGCATCGGCTTGTACAACTACGGCAATGTGCGCAACGACAAGTTCGATGCGCTGGCCGCGTCGTCCAGCGTGGAGGCCGACCCCAAGAAGCGCGAGCAACTGGTACGCGCCGCATTGACCGAATGGAAAGACCAGATCCACACCATCCCGCTGCACCGCCAGATGATCCCCTGGGCGTCGCGCAGCAACGTCAGTCTGGTGCACCGGGCCGACAACTTTGTCGTGATGCAGTGGGTGACGATCGCCAAGTGATGTGTGTATTGCCGCAGTGTTGCGCGGTGATCGGGGGCGGCTTGCGGCTCGTTGCTGTCAGTCGTTTTTTGGCCCGAGAGCTGCCGGTCGGGGGTGCTGAGCGACCGCGCCGCGCCGGGCTGGCGTGCCCCGCTCCGTGTCATTCCGGGCCGGACAACCACCGGCCCTCCCTTCT
>JAYVLI010000100.1:0-6935 GCA_043759535.1 Betaproteobacteria bacterium
GCCTGCTCGATGCTGCCCTACCCCAGCGGCAAGCTGCACATGGGCCATGTGCGCAACTACACCATCAACGACATGCTGGCGCGCCAGTTGCGCATGAAGGGTTTCAACGTCTTGATGCCCATGGGCTGGGACGCGTTTGGCCTGCCGGCCGAAAACGCGGCGATGAAAAACAAGGTGCCACCTGCGCAGTGGACTTATTCCAACATCGCCCACATGAAGGCGCAGATGCAGGCCATGGGTCTGGCCATCGACTGGTCGCGTGAGGTGGCCACGTGTTCGCCCGCTTACTACAAATGGAACCAGTGGCTGTTTTTGCGGATGCTGGAAGCGGGCATTTGCGAGCGCCGCACCCAGGTGGTGAACTGGGACCCGGTAGACCTGACCGTGCTGGCCAATGAGCAGGTGATTGACGGCCGTGGTTGGCGCTCGGGCGCACTGGTGGAAAAGCGCGAGATCCCCGGTTATTACCTCAAGATCACCCAGTACGCCGACGAGCTGCTGTCAGCCGTGGCCAACCCGCAAGACGCCAACTACCTGGCCGGCTGGCCAGACCGGGTGCGGCTGATGCAGGAGCACTGGATTGGCAAGAGCGAGGGTGTGCGGTTTGCCTTTCCGCACACGGTTGCGGGTGCGGATGGCGCGCTGATCGGCGACGGCCGGCTGTGGGTCTTCACCACCCGTGCCGACACCATCATGGGCGTGACCTTTTGCGCCGTGGCGCCTGAGCATCCGCTGGCGTTGCACGCTGCGGCGTCGCAGCCGGCGGTGGCCAACTTCATTGCCGAGTGCAAGGCCGGTGGCACCACCGAGGCCGAGCTGGCCACGCAAGAAAAGAAGGGTGTGCGCACCGGCTTGACGGTGACCCATCCGCTGACCGGCGCGGCGGTCGATGTGTGGGTCGGCAACTACGTGCTGATGAGCTACGGCGACGGCGCGGTGATGGGTGTGCCGGCGCACGACGAGCGCGACTTTGCGTTTGCCGAGAAGTACACCCTTGAAATCAAGCAGGTCATTGAGGACGGGTCTGCAATCTCTGCGATGCGTCGTGGGGCCAACTTGGCCGACTACGAGGAGTTCACGTTCACAGCGGAGCGCTGGAAGCCCAACTACGCAAATAAAGAACACGGCATCTGCATCAATTCGGGCCCGTATGACGGCATGCTCTTCAAGCAAGCCTTGGATGCCGTTTCATCCGACTTGTCAGCCAAAGGACTGGGCGAGAAAAAAACCACCTGGCGCCTGCGCGATTGGGGCGTCAGCCGCCAGCGTTACTGGGGCACACCCATCCCCATCATCCATTGCGAGGTGCATGGCGCAGTGCCGGTGCCCGAGCAAGATTTGCCGGTGGTGTTGCCCGAAGATTGCATCCCTGATGGCAGCGGCAACCCGCTGCACAAGCGCGCTGACTTTTTGAACGTGGTCTGCCCCACCTGCGGCGCACCGTCGCGGCGCGAGACCGACACGATGGACACGTTTGTGGATTCGTCGTGGTACTTCATGCGCTACTGCAACGCGCAGCCTGCCGGCAGCGCGGGCGACCCCAGCAGCGACACCATGGTGGACGCCGGCGCCAGGTACTGGATGCCGATGGACCAGTACATCGGCGGTGTGGAGCACGCGATCCTGCATTTGCTGTACGCGCGTTTCTGGACCAAGGTGATGCGTGACCTGGGCCTGGTGGCCATCAGCGAGCCCTTCACCAAGCTGCTGACCCAGGGCATGGTGCTCAACCACATCTACAGCCGGCGCGGTGCCACCGGTGGCATCGACTACTTTTGGCCGCATGACGTGGAGGATGTGCGCGACGCCACCGGCCGAGTCACCGGCGCACGCCTCAAGAGCGACGGCTCGACTGTGGACTACGAGGGCGTGGGCACCATGTCCAAGTCCAAAAACAACGGCGTGGACCCGCAGGCGCTGATTGACCAGTACGGCGCCGACACCGCCCGGCTGTTTGTGATGTTTGCCAGCCCGCCCGAGCAGACGCTGGAATGGAACGACGCCGGGGTGGAGGGCGCGCACCGCTTCTTGAAGCGGGTGTGGGGCTTTGGTGCCAAACACGCTGACCTGCTGCAGGGTGCCGGCGCGGTGCGCCAAGGCGCTTTGCGCGGCGACGCACAAGCCCTGCGCCGCGAGGTGCATACCGTGCTGCGCCAGATCAGCTACGACTACGAGCGCATGCAATACAACACCGTGGTGTCGGGCGCGATGAAGTTGCTGAACGCGCTGGACGGCTTCAAGCCCGACGGCAGCGCGGGGGATGCAGCGGTGTTGCGTGAGGGCTTCTCGGTGTTGCTGCGCGGCCTGTACCCGGCCTGCCCGCACATCGGCCACGCGCTGTGGTCGGGGCTGGGATATGCCGCCGAGTCCGGTGATTTGCTGGACGCACCCTGGCCGGTGGTGGATGAAGCCGCGCTGGTGCAAGACCAGATCACGCTGGTGCTGCAGGTCAGCGGCAAGCTGCGCGGCAGCATCACCGTGCCGGCCGGGGCCAACAAGGCTGCGATTGAGGCCGCCGCGCTGGCGTCGCCCGAGTTCGCCAAGTTCGGCGAGGGCAAACCGGCCAAGAAGGTGGTGGTGGTGCCGGGCCGGCTGGTCAACCTGGTGGTGTGAGCGGCCAGCGCGTGAAGCTTAATTCTTTGCCACTGTCCGTGCCACTGCGCCTGCCGCTGACCCGGCGCTGCTGGTTGCGCCGCGCCGGCCTGGCCGCCACCACACCGCTGCTGGCCTTGGCGGGCTGCGGCTTTGCGCTGCGCCAGGCCCCGGTGATGCCGTTTCAACGCATCGCGCTGGTCGGCTTTGCAGCGCGCTCACCGCTGGGGCATGACCTGCGCCAGCACCTGCAGCACGCCTTGCAGGTGGTGGACACGCCCGCCCAGGCCGAGGTGGTGCTGCAAGTGCTGACCGACCGGCGGGAGCGCAGCGTGGTGGCGTCCACCGCCGCCGGCCAGGTGCGTGAGCTGCAGTTGCGGCTGCGCTTTGAGTTCCGCCTGCTCACACCGGGCGGGCGTGAGTTGTCGCCCGTCACTGAGTTGCTGCTGTCGCGTGACATGAGTTATTCAGAAACCGTGGCGCTGGCCAAGGCGCAAGAAGAGGCCGAGATCTACAGCGCAATGCAGGCCGATGTGGCGCAGCAGGTGGCAGGCCAGTTGGCGCAGTTGCGGCTGGCGGCACCGGTGGCGGCGGCGCCAGCCTCGCCATCCACACCCGCAGCCACACCAACCCCCAAACCCTGAGCCATGCAACTGCGCGCTGACCAGTTGCCCGCCCACTTGGCCAACCGGGTGTCGGGCCTGCACAGGATCTACACCATCCACGGTGACGAGCCGCTGCTGGCGCAAGAGGCGGGCGACGCCATCCGCACCGCCGCGCGTACCGCAGGCCACACCGAGCGTCTGGTGTTTGCCGTGAGCGGTGCGCACTTTGACTGGTCCGGCCTGCTGGGCGCGTCACAGGCCATGAGCTTGTTTGCCGAGCGCCAGTTGATCGAGCTGCGCATTCCCGGTGGCAAGCCGGGCAAAGACGGGTCCGAGGCGCTGCAGCGCTACTGCAAACAACTGAGCGGCGATGTGCTGACCATCGTGCATTTGCCCAAGCTGGACCGCCAGCAACAGCAAGCCGCCTGGTTTGGCGCGCTGGACGCAGCTGGCATCACGATCCAAGTGCTGCCGGTGGAGCGGCGTGCGCTGCCCACTTGGATCGCTCAACGTTTAGCCGCCCAGGGCCAGCAGGTGGCCGCCGGTGAGGCAGGCCAGCAGACCCTGGCGTTTTTTGCCGACCGGGTGGAGGGCAACCTGCTGGCCGCGCACCAAGAGCTGCAAAAGCTGGCGCTGCTGTATCCGGCCGGTGAGCTGGCGTTTGACCAAGTGGAAGCAGCGGTGCTGAACGTGGCGCGTTACGACGTGTCGCAACTGTGTGAGGCCGTGCTGGCCGGCCAAACCGCACGCGTCTTGCGCATGCTGGACGGCCTGCGCGCCGAGGGCGAGGCCGCCGTGCTGGTGCATTGGCACTTGGCCGACGCCATCCTGGCGCTCAAGCGGGTCAAGGCCGCACTGGTGCAAGGCCGGCCCATGCCGATGGCGCTGAACGAGGCCCGCGTCTGGGGCGCCAAACAGCGGCTGTACGAGCGTGTGCTGCCCCTGCTGCGCAGCGACACCCTGGACCACCTGGTAGAGGCCGCCAGCCTGTGTGACGGCATCGTCAAAGGCCTGAAGCACCCGCTTTGGCCGCTGGACCCGTGGGCCGCACTCACCCGGCTGGCGCTGCTGCTGACCCAAGCCGTGGCCGCACCGCCGCGTGGTCGGGCGGCGGCCGCAGCTGGGGTGCGGCTGGCGCTGGAGGCGCGCTAGCGCAGCACCGCAGCACCGCAGCACCGCAGCATTGCAGGGCTGCAGCCAGCCATCCGCACCCGCCGGGTGGGTCAGTAGCCGGCTTGCCGCCCCACCACATGCTGCAGCGGCAAACCCGCCGCCAGCGCGTGGATGTTGCGCGCCACCACCGCTGCCGCGCCGCGCACATCGGTCAACGCGGCAGCATGCGGTAACACGGTGGCATGGGGGTGCAACCAGTAAGCATGGCCAGCGGGCAGCGGCTCGCTGTTGAACACATCCAGCACGGCATGGCCGACTTGGCCGCTGTGCAGCGCGGCCAGCAGGTCGTCGTCCACCACGTGGGCACCACGCGCCAGGTTGACCAGGCCGGCGCCACGTGGCAGTTGGGCCAGCAGCGGGGTGTTGAGCAGGCCACGAGTGTCGGGTGTGAGCGGCAGCAGGTTGATCAGCACCTGGGCCTGGGCCAGCAGGCCGGGCAACGCAGCGCGGCCGCTGGCCACAGTGATGCCGGGCGTGAGCGCCGCAGGGACCGCCGCAACTGCTGACACTGGCGCAGCCGACGATCCGGCCGGCGCCCCTGGCGTTGGCGCACCACGTCGCCATGCCGTCACCCGGTAGCCCTGCTGCGTCAACCGCTGCGCCACCGCCTGGCCCATCTGGCCATGACCCAGCAGCAGCACATGCACCTCATCGGCCCGGCGCTGGGGCAGTTGCTGCCAGCAGCCGGCGCGCTGCTGGGCGGCGTAATTGAAAAACCCGCGGTGCAGCGCCAGCGTGGCCCACAGCGCGGTCTCGGCCATGGCGGCGGTCATGGCCGGGTCCACCATGCGGGCGATGGGCACGTTGGCCGGCAGGCTGGGGTCTTGCAGCAGCCTGTCCACCCCTGCCCACAGGCTTTGGATCAAGCCCAGCGCGGGCAGACCAGCAAGGCTGCCGGCGGGTGGGTTGGCCACGATGGCCGCGTCGATTTGTGCATCGGGCACGGCCCCCCGCGCCAGGTGCAGGTGGTGGCCGGGCAGCGCCTGGCGCAGCGCGGCGGCCCAGGCATCACGCTCGGCAGCGTCCAGGTCACCGGCCAGCAGCAGGTTCATGGCACGGCGGGGTGGGTGGACGGGCCGGTGAACGGGTCGGTGGACGGGTTGGTGGACGGGTTGGTGGATGTCGTGGCCGGCCCCAACAGCTCGGCCCGGTCCAGCAGGCCTTGCACGGCACAGGCCACGGTGGCCAGGCGCACGGCGGCCCGGTCGCCGTCAAAGCGCTGCAGCAGAGCGTCGGTGTGGCTTGCGCCATCCTGGCCGCGCCAGGCCCAGGCCAGCCACACCGTGCCCACCGGTTTGTCGGCACTGCCGCCGCCAGGCCCGGCCACGCCGGTCACGGCCACCACCAATTGCGCGGGCAGGCTGGCCAGCACCCCGGCGGCCATGGCGCGGGCCACCGGTTCACTGACCGCGCCGTGCTGCTGGATCAGGCCAGCATCCACCCCCAGCAGCGTGGTTTTGGCGTGGTTGCTGTAGCTGACGATGCCGCCCTCAAACCAGTCACTGGACCCGGCCAGGTCGGTGCAGGCGGCGGCAATGCCGCCACCGGTGCAGCTCTCGGCCGTGGCGATGCGGGCGCCGCAGCCGCGCAACGCGCTGGCCAGCAGGCCCACGTCGGCGGCGATCAGGTCGTGCAGCAAGGCGGTTTTTTTCATGCAGGCGCTCCGTCAACCAAACAGGCGCTGGCACAGCGCGATGACCAGCAGCGTACACAGCGCGGCCACCAGATCGTCAAACAAAATGCCCCAGCCTTGGCGCCAGCCGATGGCCTCACCGGGCGTGAGTTTGTAATGACGATCAGCCCAACCCACCGGGCCGGGCTTGGCCGCATCAAAGTAGCGGAACAGGCCAAATGCCGCCGCCTGGGCCAAAAAGCCGGCCGGCATGATGAGCCACAGCACCAGCCAGAAGGCCAGCACCTCGTCCCAAACGATGGGGCCAGGGTCGGGCATCGCGAGCGCACGGGCGGTGACGGTGCAAGCCCACCAGCCAACGAAGAAGCTGGCCAGCAGCAGCGCCGCCATCTGCGGCGCACTCAGATGCGGCTGCATCACCAGGAAAGCGATCCAGGCCCACAAGGTGCCAACGGTTCCCGGCGCAACGGGCGACAGGCCGCTGCCGAAGCCGAGCGCGATCGCGTGCGCCGGGTGGTTGAGCATCAACCGCACCGTCGGTCGACGCGGCGTCATGCCGGGCATGTCAACGACTTCGCTCATGGGCGGAAATGGTCGAACGATGCCGCGTGGTGCACCACCGCATGGCCCTCGGCATCGACCAGTGCAGTGTTTGCCTCGTGCTCCGCCGCAGAACGCGCGACGATGCGGCCGATGCGTGTCAGCGCGACTCCGGTGGCGATGCCGACCGCAGTCACCTGCGGCGCGCACTCTGGTGGCGCGGTGAATAGCAATTCGTAGTCGTCGCCACCAGACAAGGTACACAGACGCTGAGCCGCCATCGGCTGCGCGCGCAGCACGGCGCTGCGCGGTATGGCGTCGACCTCCATGACCGCGTCGACACCGGAGCGCTGCAGCACATGATTCAGATCACCGAGCAGGCCGTCGGACAG
>JAYVLI010000101.1:0-3583 GCA_043759535.1 Betaproteobacteria bacterium
AGTGGGCCGGGCTGGATGGCGCGCTGCCGGTTCGAGGCGGGGTGAGTAACAGCGACGTGCTTCGCAGCTACCTCGGTCTGCTGGCGCAGGGCAAGAGCGACTTCGACGCAGTCGAGAACTACCGGGGCGACAAGTTCTTCAAGGAGGCATTGGGCATCGGGCTGCTGCCGTCGAGCCCGACGCTGCGTCAACGCCTGGACGCGCAGGCGGGTGCGATGTTCGAGCATGTGCCCGGGATGATCGAGAGGTTGTTGGGCAGCCAGAGGCCGGACTAGGCGTGCTGCCCTGCGGCTGGCTGCCGCTGGACGTTGACACGTTTGCGATGAACAACGGCGGCACGCGCAAGGAAGGTGTGGACCGCACCTACGCGGGGGTGGACGGCTACTGCCCGCTGGCGGCCTACCTGGACCATCCGGACTGCAAGGCGTTGAAGGCAGGGCTGATGGCACGCTGCCAGGGTACGCACAGGCAAGCGCACGGCATCGTGCGCGTCGCCTGTACAGAGCTAGAGACCTTTTGCTTGGCCGACTTGGCTGCAGTGGCACAGGGGCTGCACATGCCCGCACTGGCCAAGCACCAAGCAAACAAGAAGTTCCACAACCCGGATCAGCTAGGCAGCCCCAATCGCGAACTCCAGGCTTTGACCCGTCGGCGCAACGAGAAGCTGGCGGGCTCACGCGCCATCGGCAGGCACCTGAGCTTGGAAAACACCCGGTCCTCCAGCTTCAGGAATCTCGTCATGGGCATCCGGCGCTTGTCGGCAGATCTGCTCCAGGCTTGACACGAGTTCAAGCATCAATATTCGCCGCCCGCAGCGCATTGCTTTCAATGAAGTGGCGACGTGGCTCCACCTCGTCGCCCATCAACATCGTGAACACCCGGTCGGCCTCGATCGCGTCGTCAATCTGCACTTTGAGCAAGCGGCGCACGGTGGGGTCCATCGTGGTCTCCCACAGCTGCATCGGGTTCATCTCGCCCAGGCCTTTGTAGCGCTGGCGGCCCACCGCGTTTTCAGCCTGGCCAATCAACCAGGCCATGGCCGCGCGGAAGTCCAACACCTTTTGCTCTTTGGCACGTTCACCCTCACCGCGGCGCACGATGGCGTTGTTGCCCAACAGGCCTTTGAAAGTTTGGCCGGCTTCACTGAGGGCGGCGTAATCGGCGCCGTTGACAAAGTCTTGCGTGATCACGCTGCTCTTGATGTTGCCGTGCAGGCGGCGGCTGATGCGCAGTAGGTGCTTGTCGGTGCGCTCGTCAAACTGCGCTTCCACAGCAGCGTCTACCAGCGCGTTTTGCAGGCCAATGGCGCTGGCCTCGGCGCTGGCTGCCGTGTCCAGTTGCAGCGTCAAGCCGTTGGTGATGGCACGCAGGCCGTCCAGGTCCATCCAGTTGCCCAGGCGGTCCATCACGTGGGTGGCCAGCACGTATTTGGCGGCCAAGGCTTCCAGTGCCGCGCCATTGAGCGGGCCGCGCTGGTTGCTGCTGCTGCCATCGGCGGCAAGTGGGCCATCGGGCAATACCGCTGCGCCATCCAGCGCCACTTTCAGCAAGAAGCTGTCCAGCTCCAGGCCGTCTTTCAGGTATTGCTCATGTTTGCCCACCTTGACCTTGTAGAGCGGCGGCTGGGCGATGTAGATGTGGCCACGCTCCACCAGCACCGGCATTTGGCGGTAGAAGAAAGTCAGCAGCAGGGTGCGGATGTGGGCGCCGTCCACATCAGCGTCGGTCATGATGATGATGCGGTGGTAGCGCAGCTTGTCGATGTTGAATTCTTCACTGCCGATGCTGGTACCCAGCGCGGTGATCAGCGTGACGATGCTGTCACTCGACAACAGCTTTTCGTAGCGGGCTTTTTCCACATTCAAAATCTTGCCACGCAGCGGCAGGATCGCCTGGAACTTGCGGTCCCGGCCCTGCTTGGCACTGCCACCGGCGCTGTCACCCTCCACGATGTAAATCTCGCAAAGCGCCGGGTCTTTCTCCTGGCAATCGGCCAGCTTGCCGGGCAGGCCCATGCCGTCCAGCACCCCTTTGCGGCGGGTCATCTCGCGGGCTTTGCGGGCGGCCTCACGGGCACGGGCAGCTTCCACAATCTTGCCGCAGATGATCTTGGCGTCGATGGGGTGTTCTTGCAGCCAATCCGTCAGCAACTTCGACACGATCTCTTCGACCGGGCCACGCACTTCGCTCGATACCAGCTTGTCCTTGGTCTGGCTGCTGAATTTGGGCTCAGGCACCTTGATGCTGACGATGCAGGCCAGGCCTTCACGCATGTCGTCACCGGCAATCTCCACCTTGGCTTTTTTGGCCAGTTCACTGTCGTCGATGTACTTGTTGATGACGCGCGTCATCGCCGCGCGCAGGCCGGTCAAATGCGTACCGCCATCACGCTGCGGGATGTTATTGGTGAAGCACAGCACGTTTTCGTTGTAGCCGTCATTCCACTGCATGGCCACTTCAACACCCACATTGGTGCCTTGGTCACTCACCTTGTCACCGGCCGCATGGAAGATGTTGGGATGCAACACCTTTTTGCCTTTGTTGATGAACTCAACAAAGCCTTTGACGCCTCCAGCAAAGGCAAAGTCTTCTTCCTTGTTGTTGCGCTCATCCACCAGGCGGATGCGCACACCGTTGTTCAAGAAGCTCAGTTCACGCAGACGTTTTGCCAGCACGTCGTAATGAAAATCGACTTGGGTGAAGATCGATTCGTCGGGTGAAAAATGCACCTCGGTGCCACGCTTCTCGGTGTCACCGCTGATGCGCAGCGGGCGCGTCTCAACGCCATCGCGCAGTTCAATCAAACCGTCTTGCGGGATGCCTTTGGCAAAGTCCATGTAGTACACCTTGCCCTCACGGCGCACCGTCAGGCGCAGTGATTTGCTCAGTGCATTCACGCAGCTAACGCCTACGCCGTGCAAGCCGCCCGACACCTTGTAGCTGTTCTGGTTGAACTTGCCGCCGGCGTGCAGCTCGGTCAGGGCAATCTCGGCAGCAGAGCGTTTCGGCTCGTGCTTGTCGTCCATTTTGATGCCGGTTGGGATGCCCCGGCCGTTGTCGACCACGGAGACCGAGTTGTCGGTGTGGATGGTGACCAAAATGTCGTCGCAATGGCCAGCTAGGGATTCGTCGATCGAGTTGTCCACCACCTCGAACACCAAATGGTGCAGGCCGGTGCCGTCGGAGGTGTCGCCGATGTACATGCCGGGGCGCTTGCGCACGGCTTCCAGGCCTTCGAGGATCTGGATCGAGCCTTCGCCATAAGCCTCGGTCGCGCCGGCCTGATTCGTGTCGATGGTGGGCTGGTAGTTGGCGCTGTCGCCGCTGACATCGCCCAGGTTGACGCCTTCGCCGATTGCTCTTTCGATCACGCGCTCGACAGGAGCAGCAGGTTCGCCAGGAATTTCAGGGACGTCGGTCGGTTTGATATCTTCGGTCATGGCAATATTTCTCTAACTTAAAACAGGTTTTTATCGAACGACACAGCAAGCGAGAGGTGAATTTCTTAATCTTTAGAATGACCAAACCCCCTGATCGTAGGGGGTTTTTAGTCGTCTAGCCGGCGTAATGATTGCTTACATAG
>JAYVLI010000102.1:0-13446 GCA_043759535.1 Betaproteobacteria bacterium
ACGCTGGTGGCCGGGCTGGCCACGGCCATTGAAGACGGGGGCGTCCAGCCAGCCAAAGTCGGGCTGGAAGCCGATGCACCAGACCACGCTGGTGATGCCGGCCTGGCGCAAATTCAACTGGGTGCGCTCCTGTGCCGGCTGCCACACCGGCTGGTAGACCGACGGCGGTGGTGCATCCATGCCCTGGGCGGCGATGTAGCGGTCGATGCTGGCATTGATGCCGTTGTAGATGCTGTCGGCATGGTCCAGGTTGGCGCGCAAATTGGGCTGGAACTGTAGGGTCTCGCCATCCAGCCCGTGCAACAGGCCGTAAAGCTGCAGGCCTTCGGCAGCAAATTGGCGCAGGTCAATGTCACGGCCACCGTCGCGGCCGGTGACGTAGTGGTTGGTGTTGTCGCGCACGCCTTCGCGCAGCGGGTGGTTTTGCACCGGCAGGTCGTAGTACTGCATCTCGGCCAGCCAGGTCACCACGTCTTTGCCCCGGTAAAAGCGGGCACAGCGGGGGGCGTCGCCGGTGGCCAGCACCACCTGGCGGCCGGCCAGGTGCAGGTCTTCGCTGATCTGCGCGCCGCTTTGGCCATTGCCCACCACCAGCACCGCACCGGGCGGCAGCGCCTGCGGGTTGCGGTATTGCTCAGAGTGCAATTGCAGGATGTGCGCCGGCAAGCGCTCAGCCAGGCGCGGGACGATGGGTTGGTGGTAGCCGCCTGAGGCCACCACCACCTGGTCAGCGCTGCAGTGCTGCTGCACACCACCCACCAGCACCTGGACATCAAAGCCACCAGCGGGCCGGGGCATCACCCGCTGCACGGTGGTGGCGCTGTGCAGGGGTGCGTCCACCATGCGCACAAAGCCGGCCAGCCAGTGGTTGATCTCGTCTTTTTTCATGAAGCCGTGGGGGTCGTCACCGGTGTAGGGCCAGCCGGGCAAGGCGCATTGCCAGTTGGGGGTGACCAGGCAAAAGCTGTCCCAGCGCTGGCTGCGCCAGGTGTGGACCGGGCTGTGTTTTTCCAGCACCCGGTGGGCAATGCCACGCTGGCGCAAGCCGTGGCTGACCGACAGGCCGGCCTGGCCGGCGCCGATGATGACAACAGGATGGTGGCCGCTCAGGGTGTGTGCTGGCAATTGGGGCATGGGGTGGGCTCCGGGTTGTGGGGGTCAAACATCCAGATCAAAGCGCAGCACGTGGACCTGGGCTTGCGGGTGTGGATGCAGGTGCGGCTGCGCGGCAAACGGCAGCGCGGCCGCCTCAATGCGGGCCAGTTGGTCCAGTGCCATCGAACAGGCAAAACCGTGCTTGGCACGCACCCGCTCAGATGCGGTGTGCAGGGCCTGGCGCACTGCCGTCATGAAAGCGGGCAGCGGGTAGGCCTGGCCCGGGATGAAATGGTCATGGATCACCAGTGACGGTGAGTAGCAGCGCATCTGCTGGCCATCTGGCCAGCGCAAGTGAAAGTGCATGGCGGGCATGGTGGGTGGGCTGCTTGGTTGGATATTGGGGTGTGCGCCGGGGCTGCTGCTCACACGCTGCAGACCGGTGCCGGTGTTGATGCAGCGCCCAGCGCCTGCGCACAGTGGGTGCGGTACACCGCCACATGCTGCACAGCACTGGCCGCCCAGCTGTGCTGTTGGCAGACGGCCGGCACCACGGCGGCCAGCGCCGGCTTGCGGCCGGGTGCCAGCGCCCGCAACGCTGCAGCGGCGATCGAGGCGGGTCGGGTCGGGTCGGCCCAGCAGACGCCGGGGTTGTCGGCGCTGTCTTCCTGCAACGGCAAGTAATCTGTAAACGGCGCCAGGCGCGACACCACCACCGGTGTGCCGCAGGCCAGTGCCTCCAGCACCACCAGGCCAAAACCTTCGGTCAGTGAGGGCATCAGCAGCACATCGGCAGCGCGGAACAAGGCCGGCATCAGTGCATCGGGCACGGTGCCGGTCAACAACACGTCCGCAGCGGCGTCGCCTGCGGTGCCGACACTCAGGCCGGTGTGGGCCAGTGCGCTGCGGAAGTCGGCGTGGTAGGCGTCGTGGTCCAGCAGGCTGGCGCCACCGGCAATCACCAACTGCGCGGCCGGCCGCTGCGCCCGCAGTTGGCTGAAGGCCAACAGCATGGCCAGCGTGTTTTTGCGCGCTTCGATGCCACCCACCGCCAGCAGCAGCGGTGCGCCGGGCCGCAGGCCCAGGGTCTGTGCCGCAGCGGCATCAGCGGCGGTGTGTGCCGCAGCCGAACGAGCCCCGGCTGGGGCCGCCTGATAACGCTGCAAGTCCACCCCGTTGCCCACCTGCACCGCCGCAATGCCAAACCCGCTGAGCAGGTGCTGGCACCAACCGGCGCTGACACACAGCACCTGGCTAGCGGCCATGAAGGCCCGCTGCTGCCAGGCGCTGAGCTGCGGGTCGTCAAACGTGTCCAGGTGGTGCACCGTGCGCACAAAGCCGGGGATCAGACCTTGCTGCTGCAGGGTGGCCAAGGCATTGCCGCCGATGCTGTCTTGGGCATGCAGCACATCCACCGCCTGGTGCTGCAGCAGGCGGCGCAGGTGCTGGATGAAGGCGTCACGCCGGGCCGCCACCATGGCCACCACATCACCCGGCGGTGTGGCCGGCACAGGCACCAGCTGCAGGCCGCAGCGCAGTGGCCTGAACATGGCCTGCCCCGGCAGCGCTGGCGCCAACACCGTGACCTGGTGGCCAAGATCGTGCAAGGCTTCCGCCAGCGACACGGTATGCACAACCCCACCCCGCGGGTTGACCGAATGCGTCAACAACAGCAGGCGCAGCGGGCGCGGTATTCCGCCGGGCCGGGGTGGGCGGGGTGGGCGGAGCACCTCAGCCACCGTGCCGCACGCCGATGAACGGTGTGGTGGCGGTGTCCCACAGCAGCGCGGTCTGGCTGCCGTCACGCAGCCACACCTGCGGCGCGGCGGTGACCGCACCCACCACCGCGCTGGCAATGCCGTGCTGCGCAAAGTGGGCCAATACCGCCGCGCTGTGCGCCGGCCGCACGCTGAAGACAAAACCGAAACTGGGGAAGGTTTGCAACCAGCGCAGCAGCGGCACACCGGCCGGGCGCGGGATGGCCAGCACATCGATCAGGCCGCCCACCTGTGAGCATTCCAGCAGCATCAGGCTGGTGCCCACCGCACCGGCCATGCTGATGTCTTTGGCGGCGTCACACAGGCCGGCCTCGGCCAGCGCGGGCAGCAAGGCCAGATCAGCACGCAGCCGTTCGGACGGCGCCTCGGTGCTGGCGTTGAAGTAGGGGTGGGGTTCTTGGTAGGCGCCACGCAAGTCAATGGCCATCAGCAACTGGTCACCCGGCCTGGCGTTGAAGCTGGTCAGCAGGGCGCTGGCATGGCCCAGCACCGCCACCGCCAACTGGCCACGCTCGGCCTGGTGGTTGGTGTGGCCACCCACAATCGGCACGCCGTAGCGTTGTGATGCAGCGGCCAGGCCGTTCAACACCTCACCGCCGGGGTCCATGCCGCAGCTCCACAACGCATCCACCACCGCAATCGGCCGGCCGCCCATGGCGGCAATGTCGCTCAGGTTGACCATCAGGCCGCTGTAGCCGGCAAACCAGGGCAGGCGGTTGACAAAGTCGTCGACAAAGCCTTCGATGGCCAGCAACAACCAGCCGGGCCGGCCGTCGGCGCCGGGCCAGGGGATGGCGGCGCAGTCGTCGCCCACCGCTACGGCCTGCGCCAGGTCTGCGGCGCCGCCAGGCAGGGCGCGCGCCAGGGTGGTGACGGCGTCACTGATGTCACGTTTGTGGGTGAAACCGCGGCCGTCGCGCAGTGCGTCGGCCAGGGCTTGCAGGGCATTGCTGTCCATCAGCAGGCCTGGTTGTTGTGGACCGGCTCGGCCACGCTGCGCACCACAAACCCGGTGATCGGGTCATGCTGCGGCGGGTAGTGGCCCAGCCCGGCCTGCATCAGCAAATGCGGCCTGCCATGCAATTGCAGCGGCTGCAGTGCGCGCCAGTGCAGCCGCTCAAACAGCGCCTGGTGCTGGGCCTGCACATGGGCCAAAAACACCTGGCAACCGCGCGCCCGGGCGCTGCCCACCGCCAGCTGGATCAAAGCGCTGCCCAGCCTGGCGTGGTGACGGAAGGCGGCATGCACCGCCAGGCGGGAGCCCCACCACAGGCCGTCTGCTGCCGTGTTTGCTGCCGTGCAGGCGTGCTGGTCTGCGTCATGGCCCGCCAAGCCGGCATGCAGACGCACCGTGCCCACCACCTGGTCGGCCTCACCCGCCACACAGGCCACCGCCACCAGGGTGCGGGCTGTTGTGTCCGTCGCATCCACGGCGTCGCTGTCATCACCCAAAAACACGCCCTGCTCAGCGCAAAACACGGCGCGGCGCAATTGGCGCGCCTGGCGCAATTCCCAGGCGCTGCTGGCCCATTTGATGCGGAATTCACACGGGCTGAAAACGGGTGGTGGATCACACAGCAGTTGGATGGTCATGGTGGTCTCCGGCGTGGATGGCAGGCAGGTCAGGTCTCAAACACCGACAGCGATGAGCAGGCGCCGCACTTGCCGCAGCCGGCCTTGATGTCGGCCGAGCGCAGATTGGCCGCCACCACCTTGGCGCCCAGTGGCTGCAGCAAGGCCCGCATGAACTCCGCGCTGGGTGGTGGGTGGTCTTCCAGCGGGGTGCCGCTGATGGGCACAAACGGCACCACAAACGGGTAGACACCCAGCGCCAGCAGCCGGTCGCAGGTGGCCAGAATGGCCTCAGGCGTGTCGCCCAGCCCGGCCAGGATGTTGGTGCTGACCTGGCCGCGGCCAAACACCGCCACGGCGGCCGCAAAGCTCTCAAAGTAGCGCTCCAGTGGCACGCTGGCCTTGCCTGGCATCAGGCGCTGGCGCAGCGCCGGTGTCACCAGCTCCAGGTGCATGCCCAGGGTGTCGATGCCGGCATCCCGCATGCGGCCAAACCAGGCGTCGGTGTCGGGTGGCTCACACTGGGCCTGGATGGGCAGGTCCACCGCTGCGCGGATGGCGCGGGCGCTGTCCACCAGCACCTGGGCGCCACGGTCGGGTGTGGCCGGGGTGCCGGTGGTCATCACCATGTGCTTGACACCGTCCAGCGCCACCGCTGCTTTGGCCACCTCGGCCAGTTGCGCCGGTGTTTTGTGGGCGATGGTGCGGCCGGCTGCCAGGCTTTGGCCGATGGCGCAAAACTGGCAAGTTTTGGTGCGGCTGGCGTAGCGGATGCAGGTCTGCAACACGGTGGTGGCCAGCACATCAGCACCGTGCAGCGTGGCAATGTGGTGGTAGGGCGTGCCGTCGGCCGTGTGCAGGCCGTAAAACCGGGGCGCTTTTGGGAAACTGACCTGGGCAATGGGGATGCTGCCGCGCTTGAGCACCGCCACCCCCGCAGCATCTGGCGTATCGGCCACAAACGGTGAGGCCCAGGCGCCGTGGGTGTGGACCGGCACCATGATGGTGTGGCCGTCCACCGTCACCGCTTTGTGGTCAGACGGCCCGGCGCCACCGCGCCGGCTGGCCACGCCGGCATGCGGCGCGCTGGGGTCTTGCAGGCGCAGGCCCAGCGATTGCAAGTCGGTCATCAACTGCCGGCCGGCGGCCGACAACGTGGGGGCGGCCGGCGTGCGTGGCGCGGCGTCAAACACGGGCGGCGGGTGCATGGTCAGGGCTCCGGTCGGATGGGGCAGCGGGCTTGGGCCACGGCGGGTGGATGGCGGCCGCCGGGGCGACCACCGAGACGGTTTCACCGGTGGCTTCAGCGGCAAAAAAGCCGCTCATCTCCTGCGTCAGGCTGGCGGGCTGGCTGTTGTGCAGCAGGCGCAGCAGCTCGGGTCTGGCGTAGTGGCCCACCGCGTCCATCATGCGTTTGCGCTTGGTGATCAGCATGAAGTCGAGGTCGGCAATCACCAGGCCTTCGCCCTCGCGCCGGGGTGCTGCCAAATGCACGCCTTCGGGGGACACTATTGCCGTGTTGCAGCCGTCGCGCAGGGCTTTTTGCAAGCCGGTATCAGGCGTGATGGACTGGATTTGTGCATCGCTCAACCAGCCGGTGGCGTTGACCACAAAACAACCCGCCTCCAGTGCATGGTGGCGGATGGTGGCCTCGATCTGGTCCGCAAAAATTGGCCCCACCAACGAGCCGGGAAACTGCGCGCAGTGGATCTCTTCATGCTGCGCCATCAGCGCGTAGCGGGCCAGTGGGTTGTAGTGCTCCCAGCAGGCCAGCGCCCCCAGCCGGCCCACGCTGCTGGCCACCACCCGCAGGCCAGCACCGTCACCCTGGCCCCACACCATGCGCTCATGGAAGGTGGGGGTGAGCTTGCGGCGGTGCAGCAGCAGGGTGCCGTCCGCATCAAACACCAGTTGGGCGTTGTACAGGCTGCCGTGGTCGCGCTCGGTCACGCCCAGCACCACCGCCAGGCCCAAATCCCTGGCCCGGCTGGCCACGGCCTGCGTCACCGGGCCACCCACCACCACCGCGTCGTCGTACAGGCGCATGTGGTCGGCCCCCATTTGCGCCGGCGGTTTGACAAAGCTGAAGTAGGGGTAGTAGGGCACCAAGGTCTCGGGGAAGACGATCAACTGCACGCCTTGTGCGGCGGCAGCATCCATGGTCTCCAAGACCTTGTGCAGCGTGCCGCCCGCGCTGGCCAGGTCAGGCGCAATCTGGGCTGCGGCGGCGCGGACGAGGCGGTGCTTGCGCATGCGGGTGGGCTGGGGCGCGGGTGGGCTGGGCTGCGGATGGGCTGGGGTGCTGGACACGCTGCGGGCGCCTTACAGCGTCCAGGTGTCCAGGATGAAGGCGTTGGCCTTGCGGTGCAGCAAGATGATGTCCAACACGTCTTGCGGGCTGATGGGACGGATGCCTTCAATCAACGACCCCTCACCATGGCCGTACAGCGCTTGCAGCGCAAAGCGGCAGGCATAGACCTTGCCCCCTTCGGCAATGAACTTGGTGATCTGGTTGTTGAAGTTCTGGTGGCCAGGGAAAGCCTCATCCCCCAGCTTGGGAAAGCCGCGCTGCACGCCCAGCGTCACGCCCGGGCCGTACAGCAGGATGGCGGTCTCAAAACCTTTGCGTTGCAGCCGCGTGGCTTGCAGCAGGTTGACAAAACCGATGGAGCCTTCAAAGGCCACGGTGTGGAAAGTGACCAGGGCTTTTTCGCCCGGCTCGGCTTTCACGTCCTCAAACACTTTCTCTTCGTAATCGACCAGGTGATCGCCTTTGACATTGGGCGCTTTGGTGACTTTGGGCATGCTGAACTCCGGTGAATGGACAGGGGTGAGGAGGGGTTGAATTGGGGCTGCGCGCGCTGTACCAAGTGCAGGCGCTGTGCCAGCGCGCGGCCTGGCGGGCGGCCTGGCGTGCAATCAACAGCCGATCAATCACGCCTGTCGCGGCCTGGCCGCATGCCTTTTTTTTTGCGGTGCGCTGGCGCCTTGCAGCGGGCGGCATGGCGCCAGCGCACCGCCGCCCGGCAGCGCACCGGTTTGCGGCAAGGCGATGCAATCAATGCCCCCGATCAACTGGACCCACCGCACCAGCCGGGGGCAATGCAGGGGCCACGGCTTGGCGCTTGCCGGCGGCTTGTCCGGCATGAACGGTGCATGCTGTGGTTGCGATAGCAGTTGCGGCTGCGGCGCGGTGGGGCTGCTGCGCAGCCGCCCACCGGATCACCCACCCGTCCACCAACCCGTCCACCAAGGCAAGCCCCAGCCCATGACCGCCCTCAAGCCCGTGCCGCATTGGCGGCGGCGGCTGGCCAGCAGTGACCAGCCCGCCTATCTGCTGATCCCCGAGCTGATTGCCGAAGACCTGCGCAGTGGCCGCCTGGCGCCACGTGACCGCCTGCCCAATCTGCGCGATTTGGCCGACGCCCTGGCGCTGAACTACACCACCGTGGCGCGGGCCTACAGCGAAGCACGGCAACGCGGGCTGATCGACTCGCGCCCGGGCATGGGCACGTTTGTGCGCGGCCAGCGGCCGGCACTGGCGCTGCGCGGTGGCAGCGCCGCCGAGATGACCATGAACCTGCCCACCGAGCCCGACGACCCGGTGCTGCTGGAACGCATGCACCGCAGCGCCATGGAGGTGATGGCCGAGGCCGACCTGTACAGCCTGATGCGCTACCAGGATTTTGGCGGCAGCACCGCCGACAAAGCCGCCGCCACCCACTGGCTGCGGCGCTGGCTGCCCAACTGCCAGGCCGACCAGGTGCTGGTGTGCCCGGGCATCCACAGCGCGCTGGCGGCGCTGATCTCGCAGCTGGCGCGGCCGGGTGAGCGCATTTGTGTCGAGCCGTTGGTCTACCCCGGCATCAAGGCCCTGGCCACCCAGCTTGGGGTGTTGCTGCACCCGCTGCACGGGGATGACGAAGGCCCGGGTGCCGATGATTTTGAGCTGGCCTGCAAGACCCTCAAGCCCAAGGCGGTGATCCTGAACCCCACCCTGCGCAACCCCGACACCGGCCGCATCAGCCAGCACCGGCGCGAAGCGCTGGCCGACATCGCGCTGCGCTACAGCGTGCCCATCATCGAGGACGACGCCTACGGCATGCTGCCCACCAGCGTGCTGCCACCCCTGGCCAGCCTGGCGCCCGAGATCACCTACTACATCAGCGGCCTGAGCAAATGCCTGGGCGCCGGCCTGCGCACCGCTTACCTCAGTGCGCCCAACGCCCGTGCCGCACAACGTCTGGCCGGCACCCTGCGCGCCACCAGTGTGATGGCCAGCCCGGTGACCAGCGCCCTGGCCACCCGCTGGGTGACCGACGGCACGGCAGAGACCATGCTGCAAGCCGTGCGCAGTGAATCACGCGCCCGCCAGGCGCTGGCGGCACAGCACCTGGCCGGCCACCCGCTGGCCGCGCAGCCCGACGGCTTTCACCTGTGGTTGCCGCTGGCCGCTGGCTGGCAGGTGGTGGCACTGGCCAAGCACCTGCGCGAGCGTGGTGTGGCCGCCGTGGCCAGCGCTGCGTTTTCGACCGACGGTGACCCACCCGACGCGCTGCGCCTGTGCCTGGGCGGCCCGGTCTCACGCGCGCAATGCGACAGCGCGCTGCGGCTGGTGGCCAACACGCTGCAGCAGCGCCCTGCGGGTGCGTTGCTGGCGGCGTGATGTGGGTGGCAGCCTGATGTTGATGGCGGCGTGGTGTTGATGGCGGTGTGATGTGGGTGGCGGGATACTGCCCAGCCCGCTGCCCACCGCGCAGCGCCTGCCCAGACGCTGCCGCCCATGACCGATCACCCTGTCCCCGACGCCCACGGCCGCAACCTCTACAGCCACGACCGCACGCTGCAAGCGCTGCTGCCGCTGTACCTGCCGGCCGATTTGTGTGCCCACTTGCAACCCCACCTCAGCGCCTTGGGTGGCCTGGCCGGCGGTGTGTTGGACACCTTGGCGCTGCGGGCTGACAAACACCCGCCAACGCTGCAACAGCGCAGCCGCAGCGGGCAAGACGTGCAGCGCATTGACAAACACCCCGATTACCTGGCGCTGGAGCAGGTGGCGTTTGGCGATTACGGCCTGGCTGCCATGTCGCACCGCGCCGGTGTGCTGGGCTGGCCGGCGCCGCTGCCGCCGGCGGCCAAATACGCGCTGACCTACCTGTTTGTGCAGGCCGAGTTTGGCCTGTGCTGCCCGCTGTCCATGACCGATTCACTGGCCAGAACGCTGCGCAAGTTTGGCAGCCCGGCGCTGGTGGCGCAGCACCTGCCGCAACTCATCAGCCAGGACATGAACCAGTTGGGCCAGGGCGCGATGTTCATGACCGAGCAGGCCGCCGGGTCGGACGTGGCGGCCACCAGCACGCTGGCGGTGCCGGATGCCGATAGCGACCACTACCGCCTGCATGGCGACAAGTGGTTCTGCTCCAACCCCGACGCCGCGCTGGCCATGGTGTTGGCACGCATCAGTGACGGGCCGGCCGGCATGGCCGGTGTCTCGCTGTTTTTGCTGCCCCGCACCTTGGCTGACGGCACGGCCAACCACTACCGCATCCTGCGGCTGAAAGACAAGCTGGGCAGCCGGTCCATGGCCAGTGGCGAGATCCGGCTGGACGGTGCCCACGCCTGGTTGGTGGGTGAGCCCGGGCGGGGGTTTCAGCAGATGGCCGACATGGTCAACAACTCGCGCTTGTCCAACGGCATGCGGGCTGCCGGGCTGATGCGCCGGGCCTGCGGCGAGGCGCTGTATGTGGCCAGCCAGCGCCAGGCGTTTGGCCGGCGTTTGGTGGATTTGCCGCTGATGCAGCGCCAATTGCTCAAGCTGCTGCTGCCCACCGAGCAAGCCCGCACGATGGTGCTGCAGACGGCGGACGCGCTGCGCCGGGCGGATGCAGGAGAAGCCAATGCGGCGGGTGAGGCTGACGCCAAAGCCCTGGCCCGCATCCTGACGCCGCTCATCAAGTTCCGCGCCTGCCGCGATGCGCGCCAGGTCACCGGGGACGCCATGGAGGTGCGTGGCGGCTGCGGCTACATCGAGGAGTGGAGCGACGCCCGGCTGCTGCGCGACGCCCATCTGGGCTCGATCTGGGAGGGCACCAGCAACATCGTGGCGCTGGATGTGCTGCGTGCCATCCGGCGTGACCAGGCCCTGCCCGCGCTGGCGGCGCACCTGCGTGGCTTGCTGGCCGACACCCCGCTGCATCCACAAGCCCGCAGCGTGTTCAAGCACACGCTGGACCGCACACTGGCCCTGGCGCAGCACACCGCCGATGCGGCCGGCCCGGCACGCGCCGGTGCGGATGCAGCAGCCCGCCAGGTGGCGTCTGCCCTGTACCACGCCAGCACCGCCACCATGATGGCCTGGGAGGCTGGCCGCACCGGCAGCGCCCACCGCATGCGGCTGGCGCAGTGGGTGCTGCGCTGCCGGCTGCTGCCGCAAGACCCGCTGGTGGTGGACGCCGATGTGCCGGCCTGGCTGGGTGATCTGCTGGCCGCGCAGTTGGACGCGGCTGCGCCCGCAGCGGCCGAATCATCCGCGTCCATCAACCTGATGTGACCGGACGCTGCCCGCATGTCTGACGAAGACCAGATCCACATTCCACCGTCCTTCGAGGCGCTGTATGCCGACGCCCGTGGCCGCCTGACGGTGCCGCGCGACACCTTCTGCGCCCGCTACGAGCTGTGTGAGGACATGGCCCAGTTGCTGGTGGAGCACAGCCAAGCCGTCCACCACGACCAGGGCGTGGCGGAGGACCTGATCCTGCAGCGCACCGAGGCCGGCCTGGCCACGGCGGAGTCCGGCTTCAGCACGGCCGAGGCGTCCTGGGTGGCGGTGCGGCTGGCGGAACTGCTGGGCTGGGGCCATCCGGCGCTGCAGCGCGGTGATTGATCCGTGGGCGCAGGCCAGGCCAGGCCTGCAAGCCAGCCGGCAGGCCATTCCGCAAGCCACACAACAGCCGGCCCTCAGCCCCCGCCGCGCTGGGTGTACAGGTCGAAATAGCGCATGAAGCTGGCGCGCGCTGCGCCGTCCACGTTGGTGAACCGGTACTGCACCGCCAAGCGTGGCATGTGCATCAGCGCAATCTGGCGTGGTGGCAGGGCCTGCCAACACAACACCAGCGTGCCGCTGCCCAACAGCACCGTGGCCTGGCCGGGCTGCCCCAAGTCCAACGCGCAGCCGCGCACGGCACCGGGCAGGCAACGCTGCCAGTCGGCCTCGGTGAAGCCCTGCTCGCGCTCAAACGCAGCCGGGTAGTCGGCCTGCATCGGGCCGACCATCATCCACCTGCAATCGGCGGCCAGATGGCCAGCACATCACCGTCCACAAACGTGCGGGTGGCGCGTTGCTCGGGTGGCACGTACACGCCGTTGACCAGCACCAGATGCACCAGCTTCATCGGCAGGCCGTAGGGCGCAATGATGCTGGCGATGGTGGCGTCAGCGTCCACCTCCAGCGCAACCCGGTTGCTGCGGCGGGCGTCGGCGGGCAGGTAATCGGTAAGGCTGGCGTAGAGCTTGAAGGTGATGTTCATGCCGTGCATTTCTGGCGGTCGGCTCGGCGAGAGGCTCCGCCCCGCTCAACGCACATGCGCCACCTCTTGCTGCGCCTGGGCGTTGGCCAGGTAGGCCTCCATCAGCAGGGTGGGGTCGGCCATCAGGCGCTGTTTCCAGTCGTCTGACAAAACCACCTGGCCTTCCACCAGGCCGCGCATCACGCCCACATGGTCGGTCCAGCCCACGGCGTTGCAGCCCACCAGCGTGTTGCCCGAGAACTGCAGGCTCAGCAGCTTGCCGGCGGCGGGGTTGGCCAGTTCCACCTGCTCACCACCCGCCACCCCTTGCCAGTTGCCAAAGCTGGCTGAGATCAGGCCCAGGGTGTCCAGCACGTTGATTTGCGTCACGCCTTTCAGTGAGGTGACCTTGCCCACCATGTTGAGTGCCGCTACCCGCGCCTGCTCGGCCGCATTGGGCTGGATGGCACTGACGATGGTTGTGCCACTGATCTTGTCAAACGCCTCGGCGCAATCACCGGCGGCGTAGACGCCAGGCACGCTGGTTTGCAGGTGTTCGTCGGTCAACACACCCAGCAGGCAGGTGATGCCGGAGTCTTGCAGGAAACCGATGTTGGGCTTGACGCCGGTGGCGCTGATCACCAGGTCAGCCGGCAACACCTGGCCGGTGGACAGGCGCACCAGCATGGGTGCAGCCGGGGCGGCGGTTGCAGGCACAGGTGCGGCAACAGCCGGCGCTGCGGCTGACGGCCAAGGTGCGGGTGGCGGTGGTGCCGGCACATGGGCCAGGCCAACCAGGTTGCCCAGTTTTTGCAGCAAGCTCAACTCGGGCTTGACGACTGGGCGCATGGACGGCCTGGGCGCTGCCGGTGCGGTGGCAGCTGGGGTTGCTGGGGCTATCGCCGCCGCTGCAGACTGCCGATCAATGGCCTCCACCCGCGCGCCGGTGTACACCGCCACACCCTTGGCCTGGCACCAGTCTTTGATCATGCCGCCGGCGGTGGGGCCCATCATGCGCGGCACCATGCGGTCGCCCATCTCCACCACACTGAGTTGCACACCACGTGCGGCCAGCGCCTCCATGATGATGCAGCCGATGAAGCCGGCGCCCATCTGCAGCACCCGGGCACCGGGTGTGGCCAGCGCCATGATGGCGCGCGCGTCGGCCAGGGTCCAGCAGGTGTGCACCCCCGGCCCCTGGATGCCGGGAATCGGCGGTGTGGCGGGGCTTGAGCCGGTGGCGATCAGCAATGTGTCGAAGGACACGATGCTGCCCTCGGACAAGGTGATGGTGCGGCGCGCCACGTCCACCGCCGTGCAACGGGCGTGTTTGAGGTCGATGCGCAGCGCGGCAAAGTGGCCAGCGCTGTGGCGCAGGTGGGTGCCCTCTTCGCCCACGTTGCCGATCAGCAGGTAGGGGATGGCCATGCGCGAGTACGGCGCCTCGGGCTCATCACCAATCACCACGATCTGGTCATACGGCGCGTTTTTGCGGA
>JAYVLI010000103.1:0-11711 GCA_043759535.1 Betaproteobacteria bacterium
TACACCACCTCGGCATGGTGGCTGCCCAACACCACGGCGTTGGGCCAGACCCATTCATTCAAGATGGGCCAGCGCTTGAAGTTTTCGGCTTGCGACAGCTTCAAGGCGTTTTCTTGCAGGGTGATGTAGGTGGGGATGGTCTGGAACTTGGCCCGCACCGCCACCCAACGTTGGCGCACCCGCTGCTTGAACGTGCGGTCTTGCCACAACGCGTTGAACCAGGCCGACCTGACCGGCAAATACCAGCCCGTGGGCTTGAGCACCAAGGGCTCGTAATCCACATTGCCGGCCGACAGATCAAAGTCCCACAGCGGACCCATCTTCATCTTGGCGTTGCGGTCCTTGACCATGTAGACGCTGGAGCTGAACACCGAGTCGACATTTTTCAGCAGCTCTTGCACCAAGAACCAGTCGATCATGGAATCCACATCCACCAGGCTGGCATACCCCGTGGTGGGGCTGGTATTGCGCGACAGGATGGCAGTTTCAAGCGCCTGGGTGTATTGGCTGATGTAGGCCGCTTGCGCCGGCATCACGCCGGTGCCTGACGGGCTTTGCATCACAAAGTGGATGCCCTCGGCGGTGTCGAAGTAACGGTCGGTAGGGGCCATGTATTCCAAGAAATCAGCCTCCAGCAGGTAACCGCCCGACAGGTTGGGTTGGCTGATGTCGGTGGTGGCCAGGCTGGTCATGGCCACCCGCTGCGGTGACACCTCGATTTTTTCGCCCAGCATGTAGTTGCCTAAAAACTGGTCGTTGAGGTAAACCTCGGCATACCGCAGGCGTGGTGTCCAGGGCATGCCGATGCGGCGGCTCAGCTCCATGGCCACCACGTTGCGCATCAAGGTTTTGTCGGCGTAGTTGGCCAGCAGCACCCAGTCTTTGTGGGCTGGCATGTCCAGCACAGCAGCGGCCGTGTCCAGCTTCAGGCGGTAGCCTTTTTTGGGCATGTCCCAGGTGGAGTTGCCACGGCCCTTGATCTTGATGGTGCCGGTGAACAAGCCTTGCTGGTAGGCCTGCACACTGCCATCACGGATGCGCATGCAGGCGGTGATGTAGTTGTCGCGGTCCAGCACCGGGGCGCCGGCGGTGGTCCAGATTTGCACCACTGGCAAGCCGGTGTTGACCACCGGCAGCGCGCCTGATGCACCCGGCACGCAGCTTGTCGGGGTGGTTTGGGCCTGGCAGATGCTGCTGGTGCAGGCCAGCAGCGACAGGGTTGTGGCGGCCAACAAGCGCCGCAACTGACGGCGGGTGGTCAGGATCATGGCGTGTACTCCTCGTGGTGGAATTGACTGATTAAAGCTTTTTTATCAAATGTATGCCACCCACAACACAGTGTTGGTGTGAAAACACCATGTGAAAACGCGCTGTGAAAACGCCGCCAACGCTGGTCGGCGTGGCGGCGTCTGTTGAACAGGCTGTGTAGGCGCGTGCTGAGCGCCATGACATGCTGGCGAGTGGCAGGCGATTTGCCCGTGACCGCCTGTGGATCAGGCCTTTTTGTGGGCCTTGCGCGCTGTGCCAGCGTGGTGTTTGCCAGAACGCATGGTGGCCTTGCCCACCACCTGCAGCTTGGCGTCGATCACGCCCGACTGGAGCATCCCGATCTTGCCGGCTGCGGCTTGTGACAGGTCTGCAACCCGGTCCGCCGTCATCGGGCTGCGGTCATTGACCCGCACCACCAGGCTTGTGCTGTTCTTCAAGTTGGTGACACGCACCAAGGTGCCAAACGGCAGGGTTTTGTGCGCCATGGTCAGCGCGCCGGGGTTGAAGCGCTCGCCGCTGGCAGTTTTGCGGCCGGCAAACTTGTGGCCGTAGTAGGCCACTTTGTCTTCAGATGCATCGCCGTTGCTGGCCGTAGCCGGTGCTGATGTCGTTGCCGCTGCTGGTGCAACGGTGACCTTGGCGCTGGCGGCGGCCGGCGCCACCGCAGCGGCGGTCTGCGCCTGGGTTCGGGCGCCAATGACCAACAACAGAACGGCTCCAATAGCGCTCAAGAGATGACGGGGCATGTGGAAATCCTCGGATGTTGTGACGGGTCTCCGGCGTACCCGCATGCCCTGATGCTTGCGCGCCAGCAACCGGATGCTGCGAGTCTGTCCGTCGCCGCACACTGCAGCGCCCCAACTTCAGTCCTGCGCTGGTGGTCTGCAGCGTGTGGTTTTTCGCAGTCCGCAGCCAGCACCCCCTGGATCGCAGGGGCGGTTGCTTCACTTCAAACGCTGCACCTCAAACGACATTGCCCCAAGCGTCCACCTCATGGGTGGTGACATCAAAACGCGCCAGCGTGTGTTGGCCAAAGGCCATGACGATGGGCACATCACCGGCGTCGCGGCCACGCGCCATCACCACCCGGCCGATACGCGGCATGTTGTGGCGGGCATCAAAGGTGTACCAGCGGTCGCCCAGAAACACCTCGAACCAGGCGCTGAAATCCATTGGCGACGGCACCCGCGGGATGCCGATGTCGCCCAAATAACCGGTGACATAACGCGCCGGCAGGTTCATGCAGCGGCACAAGGTGACGGCCAGGTGGGTGAAATCGCGGCAGACGCCAGTGCGTTCACGGAAGCCCTCCAGCGCAGTGCGGGTGGACCGGGCGGCCTGGTAGTTGAAGCGGATGTGTTGGTGGACAAAATCGCAAATGGCCTGCACGCGCGGCCGTCCCAGCGGGGTGTTGCCAAACTGGTTCCAGGCAAATTGCAGCAACTCGCTGTCCACCTCGCAGTAGCGGCTGGGCAGCAAGAATTGCAGTGTGGCCACCGGCAACTCGGTCGGGTCATGCTGCCAGGCAGCCCAGTCGGCCACGTCCACCTGGCCACTGTCGCGGATGACCACCTGGTTCTGGAAGCGCACCGTCGCCACCCCGGCCGGCACATTGACCCGGCTGCAGTGGTTGCCAAACGCGTCCACATACGGCTCCACCGGCAGGGCGGGCGTGATTTGGATGTTTTCGGGCGTCAGCAAATCGTCTTGCCGTGATGGGTGGACCCGCAGCAAGTGGATCAGCGCAATGGGTGCGCTGACGCGCAGTTCAATGTCGTAGCCGAGTTGGATGTGCATGGTGGTGTGCGGTTGGGCAAGTCAAGGCAGTGGCCGGGCCGGCCCGGCGCACTTGCTCACCCTTTGGCCAGAGACAGTGCAGCTTAGGGCTTTCCCGTGCAGGCCCTCCAGCAGTGCAAGACCTGTGCCCGCGTGGGACCGGTCCTACAGCGGCCTGCTGGCACCAGCGCTTGGCAGAATCCTTGCAAGCAGCATCCATCGCTGGCTGGCCTTGACCAACTGCCCAGCACCCGACACCCGACGCCACACGAACAGGACCCCCGTGCCCACCACCCCACCCACCATGCCCGCAGGACTGCCCACCACACTGCCAAGCCTGGCGTTGCTGGACCTGCTGTGCCGCGCGCCCAAGGCCGAGTTGCACATCCACATCGAGGGCTCACTGGAGCCCGAGCTGATTTTTGCGCTGGCCTGGCGCAACGGTGTGGCGCTGGCCTACCCCAGTGTTGAGGCGCTGCGGGCAGCGTATGCCTTCACCGACCTGCAGAGTTTTTTGGATATCTACTACGCCGGCGCCAGCGTGTTGCTGCATGAGGCTGATTTTTTTGACATGGCCTGGGCCTACTTTGAGCGCGCAGCAGCCGACCACGTGGTGCATGCCGAGCTGTTTTTTGACCCGCAAACCCACACCGCACGTGGTGTGGACATCGGCGTGGTGATCAACGGCCTGCACCGCGCCTGCCAGCAGGCACAAGCACAGCTGGGCATCAGCGCCAGCCTGATCCTGTGCTTTTTACGCCACCTGCCCGAAGACGACGCGCTGGCCACGCTGGCCGCTGCGCTCCCCTACCGCCACCAACTGATCGGCGTGGGGCTGGACAGCAGCGAGCGTGGCCATCCGCCTGAAAAATTTGCCCGGGTGTTTGACCAGGCCCGCGCCTTGGGCCTGCACCTGGTGGCGCATGCCGGTGAAGAGGGGCCACCCGCCTACATCGAGGCTGCGCTGGACGTGCTGCAGGTGCAGCGCATTGACCACGGTGTGCGCTGTGTTGAAAGCCCGGCCCTGGTGGCGCGGCTGGCGGCCAGCCGCATGCCGCTCACCGTCTGCCCGCTGTCCAACGTCAAGCTGTGCGTATTTGCCAGCATGGCCCAGCACAACCTGCCGGCACTGCTGGACGCTGGCCTGTGCGCCACCATCAACAGCGATGACCCAGCCTACTTTGGCGGCTATATGAACGCCAACCTGCTGGCCATCTTCCAGGCCTTGCCGCAACTGGGTGTGGCCCAGGCCTACACCGTGTTGCGCAACAGCTTTGAAGCCAGCTTTGCGCCAGCAGCGGCCAAGGCCGCCTGGGTGGCGCAGTTGGATGCGGTGTTCTGCACGGCGGCCTGAGCGGCGCCGCTCACCGTGCCCCTCTTGGCGTCCACCACGCCACTCACTGCGTTGCCAGATGCGCCTGCTCGGCGGCGGCCAGCGTGGTGGTGATGGCGTGGCGCAGTTGCGCCAGTTCCAGCGGCTTGGTCAGGTAGTGGGCAAAACCAGCCGCCAGTCCGTTGTTGATGTCGGCCGGCATGGCGTTGGCGCTGACGGCCAGCACGGGGATGTCGGCACAGGCGGCTTGGCTTTGCAGCCGGCGCAGCACCTCAAACCCGTGCATGTCGGGCAGCTCGATGTCCAGCAGGATCAGCGTGGGCTGCAGGGTTTGGGCCTGCAGCAGGCCGTCATCTGCGGTGGTGGCCACCACCACCTGCGGCCGGCCCAGCAGGGCCAGCATCGCCTCCATCAACACCACGTTGACGGGGTTGTCTTCGATGTACAGCACGGTGTCGTGGCTGCACAGCACCGCAGCCGCAGGGCTGGTGTGCAGCGCCGCGCTGCGCGGGCTGTCGGCACTGCGCTGCACCAGCGGCTGCAGGGCTGGGTAGGGGGCCGGGTTTGCGCCGGTGTTTGGGCCGGTGTTTGGGCCGACAGGCAGCTCCACCCAAAACGTGCTGCCGTGGCCACGCGCGCTGTCCAGGCCGATGCGGCCGTCCATGGCCTGCACCAGGCTGCGGCTCACCGCCAGGCCAAGGCCTGCGCCTTCCACCGTGCTGCGGCTGGCGTCCAGCCGCTCAAATGGGTCAAACAGCCGCGCCTGCTGGCCACCGTCCAGGCCCGGCCCGTCGTCGCTGATGCTGATGCGCAGCAGGTGCCGGCCATCGGGCCCAGCCGGCGGCTGTGCGCAGGCCACCCGCACGGCACCACCCACCCGGTTGTATTTGATGGCGTTGGACAGCAGGTTGAGCAGCACCTGCTTCAAGCGTGTGTGGTCGGCCAGCACGGTAACAGGCCCGGCGCCCGCCGGCATGGCCAAGGCGCCGGCGTCCAGCGGCAGGGCAATGCTGCGGGCATCGGCCAGCGGCTGCAGCAGTGCCAGGCAGCTGTGCAGCAGAGTGTGTACTGGCACCGGCGTCAGCGTGATCTGCAGTTTGCCGCTTTCCACCACCGCCAGGTCCAGCACATCGTTGATCAGGCGCAGCAGGTGGCGGGCGCCGTTCAGCATCTCATGCACCGGGCGGCGGTGGGCCTCGGCCAGCGGGTGCTGCGGGTCGGCTTGCAGCAGCTCACCAAAGCCCAGGATGGCGTTCAAGGGCGTGCGCAACTCATGCGACAGGCCGGACAAAAACTGCGTCTTGGCCTGGTTGGCGCGCTCGGCCTCATTTTTGGTGGTGGTGAGTGCGTGCTGGGCCTGCACGCTGTCGGTCACGTCGGTGAAGGTGCGCACCTCACTGCCGTCGGCCAGGGCGCGGATGCGCACCTCCATCAACTGGCCGCTGCGGCCGCGCCGCACATACACCGACGGCACGCCGGCCTGGCTGTCGGGCAGCGGCAGTGGCTGGGTATTGCCGTCCACGTCGATGTAGGCGCCCGGTGGAAAGTCGCCGCGTTGCGCCTGAAAGGCGCGCAGACCGTGTGCGCCAATGCGGTCCAGATCCAGCTCGGGTGGCAGGTCCAACAGCTCACGGGCGCGGCGGTTGAACACCACCAGCCGGCCAGTGGCATCGGCCATGGCCATGCCCTGGCTGATGCTGTCCAGGGTCAGCGCGAGCGCGGCAGACTGCTCGGCCAGCCGTGCCTCGCTGCGGCGCAAGGCATCCGCTTGCCTGGCTTCTACCGCGAGCAGTGCCACATATTGGCGCAAGACGTGGCTGGCGCGGTGGGCGGTGAAGGCCAAAAACACCAGCGCGGCCAGCCCGGCCAGGCTCAACGCGTGGTAGGCCGGCAGGCCCAACTGCCACAGGTGCAGACACAAGGCGCCCAGGGCCGGCACCCCAAAACACAGCGCGGCCGGCAGGTCAAACGCCAGCAGCGCAAAACTGCCACCCACCAGGGCGATCAGCACGGTGATGCGCAGCGCCTCGGCCAGCGCATCACCTGCGGGCACCGGCAACTGGCTGGCCAGCACCCAGGCCAGGCCATGGGCCACCACACTGCCGCGGTAACAGGCCAGCCAGAACTGGTCAGGCCGTTGGCCAACCGGGCTGCGCCGGTGCCACAGGCCCACGGCCAGTCGCAGCACCTGCAGCACGGCCAGCAGGGCCAGCCAGCCCAGCAGTATGGTTGCTGGCACGCTGGGCCACAGCAAGCCCACCAGCAGCACGGCCACCAGCAGCGTGCCGCCCACTGAGAACGGCAGATTGCTGGCATGGGTGCGCACACGCTGGCAGCGAAAGGCCGCCAGATTGGCGGCCTGGTCTTGCGGATCGAGCCTGGCGTCAACAGCAAACGTCATGCAAAACATCGCGCCAGCCCCGGACAGGATGTCGCTCGGGTGCGGCAATGGGTGCGCCGATTATCAACACGTCTGGCAACACTTCTTCACAGGGGCACCAGCGGCGTTTTTTGGCCGCCCGAAGTGGCGGCTGATGGCTGGTGTCAAGGCCTACTTCAGCCGCACCCAGCGCAGCTCCAGTGTGTCGTTGGGCCACTGCACCAGTTGCACCGGTTGGCGCATGGCCCAGCTCAATTTGCGGCGGTACAGCGGCAGATAGGGCAGTGTGTCCTGCACCAGGCGTAACACCACGCCGACACGGGCGCGGCGCTTGGTGATGTCGGGTTCGGTGCGCACCGCGTCAATCAGCACATCCAGGGCCGGGTTGCTGTAGCGCCCGGCATTGAAAGCACCACCACCCTGCGGGTCCCAGGTGTGCAGCAGTGCGCTCAGCGTGCTCCACGGGTCGGGTGTGGGAGTCCAGCCGTATTCAATCAAGCTGGCCGTGCCTTGGCTGAGTTTGGGAAAAAACTGGTTGGCCGGCGCGCTGCGCAAGGTGGTGCGTATGCCCACCTGTGTGAGCATGGCGGTGGCGGCCTGGCACACCGCGTCACGCCAGGCCACGTTCACACAATCCAGCGTCACGCTGAAACCGTTGGGGTAGCCGGCTTCAGCCAGCAGCGCACGGGCCTTGGCCGTATCAAAGGGCAGGCGCTTGTCCAGCTCGGGCAGGTAACCGTCCACCAGCGGCGAGATGAAGGAGCCGGTGGGCACCGCCTGGCCACGCAGCACTTTCTGCACGATCAGGTCCACATTGACCGCATGCGCCACAGCACGCCGCACCCGCACATCCTTGAACGGGTTGCGGCCGCGCACATCGCTGCCGGCCAGCTCATCGCGTGCCTGGTCAAACGTCAGGTACTGGGTGCCCAGGTCGGTGGTGCTGCGCACCACCAGCTTGGGGTCGGCCTTGAGCTGGGCCACATCCTGAAAGGGTGGGTCCAACACCAAATCCACCTCGCCCGAGGCCAGCGCGGCCAGCCGGGTGGCGTCACTCTTGATGCTGAGAAACGTGACCGCGTCCACATTGCCGTTGCTGGGGTCAGCCGCGCCCCACCAGCCCCCAAAGCGCTGCAGTTGCACTTGCACATCGGGCGCGTACTGCAGCAGTTTGTAAGGCCCGGTGCCGTTGGCATTGCGCACCGTGTAGGTTTCCTGTTTGGCGTTGAAGTCTTGCGCTTTTTCAACCCCGTGCTGCTGGCACCAGGCCTGGCTCATCATGGCCACATAGCTCAGTTTCTCGGGCAGCACCGCATCGGGCGCATTCAGCTGGATGTCGATGGTGAGTGTGTCCACCTTGCGCGCGGCGCTGATGCCTTTGAGGGTGAAGCTGCGCTGGGATGTGGGGCCCAGCGCCCGGTCCAGTGAGAACAGCACGTCGTCGGCCGTGAAGGCCGCGCCATCATGAAACTTGACCCCGCTGCGCAGCTTGAAGCGCCAGGTGGTGGGGCTGGTCATCGCCCAGCTTTGCGCCAGCGCCGGCGCCAGACGAAACTCAGCATCACGGCTGACCAAGGACTCATACACCTGGTGCGCCACCCGGGTGTGGTACAGCAAGGCCAGCGCGTGCGGGTCCAGCGTTTGCGGGTCAAACGCGCTGGCCACCCGAAGCGTGGCAGCTTGGGCCGGTGCCAGCAGCAGGGCGCACAAGGCTGCGCCGTGGGCAAGGCGCCGCAGTGTGGTGGGTAGGGTGGCGGGCAGGGTGTGGTGGGGCATGCGGCGCTCCAGAGCTTGGGCCAGGTTCGGTTGGGCCAGATTCTGCGGCGCGCCACCAGGGCACTGCTACGCTTGTGCGATGACCCTGGCCGCTGCGGTCCCCGTGCAAGGCCTGCTGAAACGCTGGTTGGGCCCCTGGGTGGCCGAGGTGGACCAGTCCAGCCTGCGGGCTGATGTGCTGGCCGGCCTGCTGGGCGCGGTGTTGGTGCTGCCGCAAGCCATTGCCTTTGCCGCACTGGCCGGCCTGCCACCGGCCATGGGCCTGGCCGCAGCGGTGCTGCCGTGTGCGGTGGCGGCGCTGGCGGGGTCCAGCCGGCAGGTGGTGTCGGGGCCCAGCAATGCCGTGGCGCTGGCGCTGGGCGCCATGCTGCTGCCGCTGGCCGCAGGGGATGCCAGCCTGCTGGTGCCGCTTGCCCTGGCCCTGACCCTGCTGGTCGGTCTGATGCAAACAGGCCTGGCGCTGGCCAGGCTGGGCGCGTTGGCCAACTTCATCGCGCCGTCCGTCATGCTGGGCTTCACCAGTGGCGCGGCCGGGCTGATTGCCTGGTACGCGCTGGCCGGCCTGATGGGCGCTGCCGGCCGCGCCAGCCCGGCCCAGGCTTGGGACGCGGGGTTGTCATGGCCAGCGCTGCTGTTGGGTGGGCTGACGCTGTGTGCGGCGCTGGCAGGCCGGCGCTGGTGGCGGCGTGGGCCGCACATGCTGCTGGCGCTGGGGGTGGGCACTGCCGCCTGCTGGTGGATCAGCCAGCCCGGCGTGGCCACCTGGCTTCCCGGCGCGCCGCCACTGCGGGTGGGGCACACCGCATCGGCTTGGCCACAACTGCAGTGGTTGCAGTGGCCGGCGCCGGCAGCGGTGCATTGGTCAACGCTGCTGCCGCAGTTGCTGTCAGCCGCCATGGCGCTGACCATCGTCGCGCTGGGCCAGGCCATGGCCATTGCCAAGGCACTGGGGGTGCGCACGGGTCAAACCATCAACCCCAACCGGGAGTGTTTAGGCCAGGGCCTGGCCAACATCAGTGCGGCCTTGAGCGGCGGCATGGTGGTGTGTGGCTCGCTCAACCGGTCGCTGCCCAATCTGGAGGCTGGCGCCCGCACCCCGCTGGCCGCCGTGGCATCCGCCGTGTGGTTGGTGGGCCTGGTGGCGTTGGCCGGGCCGCTGCTGGCCTGGATCCCGCTGGCCGGTGTGGCCGCGCTCTTGCTGGTGGTGGCCGCCACCCTGGTCGACCAAGCCGCCTGGGCCCGCGCCTGGCAGCACGACCGCAGCGAGTTTGGTGTGGCCGCCGCCACCGCCGCCGCCACCCTGGTGCTGCGGCTGGAGGTGGCGGTGCTGGCCGGCGTGATGCTGTCGCTGGTAGTCTACCTGTACCGCACGGCCAGGCCGGCGTTGCGCAGCATGGGCTTTGACAGCCAGGCGCCGCAGCGGCCGTTTGTGGTGTTGGACGAGGGCGTGGGCGGGTTGTTGGATGCAGCGGCCAAACGCCCCGCCGCCGCCGCGCTGCCCGAGTGCCCGCAGCTCAAACTGCTGCGCATGGAAGGTTCAGTCTGGTTTGGCGCTGTGCCGCATGTGGCCGACCACCTGGGCGCACTGCGCCGCCGCGCCCAGGCCAGCCCGCAAGGCCAGCGCCACCTGCTGGTGATGGCCAAGAGCATGAACACCATCGACATGGCCGCCGCCGACCTGTGGGACAACGAGCGCGCCCGCCGCCGCGAATGTGGTGGTGACCTGTACTTCCACCGCCCGCGCCCACCCGTGCTGGCGCTGTGGCAACGCACCGGTTTTTTGCAGCGCCTGGGCCCCAACCACGTGTTTGCCGACAAACACCACGCCATCGCCACCATCGTGCCGCTGCTGGACGCCGCAGTGTGCGCCGGCTGCACCGTGCGCTTGTTTGATGAATGTGCAGCCCGGCCGGGCGCGCCGCTGGACCATGCGATTTGAGGCGCCGTGCGCCGCTGGTGTGGCGGCCGTGCTGTCAAGCCGTGACCTTGACGCCATCGGGCGTTGTTTGCGGTGTTAACGGCCGCTTGGCCACAGCGCAGGCAACCGAAGTTCACTGAAACTAACCGCGCCGCGCGCTGCAGCGCCCCGTGCAATCGCCTGGCTGCACAGCGGCAGTTTTGCGCTTGAAATTCACCGCACCGCACCGCTACCGTTATTTTTGATGAAACATCCAATCTTGCTGGCGCTCGCTGCCGGTCTGCTGGTGCTGCTGGTGGCGTTTGTTTTGCCGCTTTGGCGGATGGCACACGGCAACGGGCCAACCGCTGGCGCTGTGCCGTTCGCTACAGCATCCGCCACAGCGTCCGCCGCCCCGGCCGCCGCCACGCAAGGTCTGCCCTGGCAAGTGCAGCCCCTGCCCAACGGCCTGGCGCAGGTGTTTGGCCTGGTGCCTGGCCAGGACACACTGGCCCAGGCGCGTGCCCACATTGGCGATGCGCTGCAGGTGGCGCTGGTGGCCAGGCTGGGCGAGGTGGGCGCGCTGGAGGCGCTGGCCGAGCCGTTTGCTTCAGGTTTTGTCACCGGCCGGCTGGTGTTGGCGCTTGAGGCGCCTGCCGAGGTGCTGGCGCGGTGGCGGTCGAGGGCAGCACGCTCTGCACCGATGGGCGACGGTGTGCGCCGCTTTGCGCTGCGGCCGGCTGACCAGGATGAGGCGCTGGCGATGCAACTTACTGGCCTGAGTTTTGTGCCCGCAGTCCGCTTGACCGAGGCCGATGTGCGGCAGCGTTTTGGCGCGCCAGCCCAGGTGTTGCCCGCTGCATCCCCCGGCGGCTTGGTGCTGCTGTACCCGGCGCTGGGGCTAGCGGCGGCGGTGGGGCCAGCCAGCCGGGGCGTGCTGCAGTACGTGGCCCCGCGTGATTTTGAGCGGCTGCTGCGGGCCCCGCTGCTGGGGGCGGCGAGCGTTGCTGAACCCGCCCCCAAACCCACCACCGCAGCCCCTGATTTGCCACCACCTGCCCCACTTTCGGCACCCGCACTGCAGCGTTGATTGGGGGGGTGGGTCGCCAGTTGTGGCCTAATCCGTCTTTCGCCGTCATTTTTCCGGAGTCAGCATGGGCAACAAGATCATCACCGAAGCCAGCCGCAAGGCCACCCCGCGCCCCGCAGCGCCCCCCGGCGTGTGCTTCACAGCGCCCAAGGGCCAGAAGATCAGCCTGGAGCGTGGCTCGCACACCCGC
>JAYVLI010000104.1:0-7743 GCA_043759535.1 Betaproteobacteria bacterium
GGGCTTCGGCTTCATCACGCCTGAAGACGGCAGCAAGGATCTGTTCGCTCACTTCAGCGAAATCCGCAACAACGGCGGCTTCCGCAGCCTGGCTGAAAATCAGCGCGTTGAATTTGAAGTGAAGCAAGGCCCCAAGGGCCTGCAGGCGGCCAACATCCGCCCGCTGTAAACGCCAGGGCGCCTTGAGCGCCTTCGCACGACCAGACGCTACCAGCGGCTGGTGATACAAAAACCGCAGCTCTCGGGCCGCGGTTTTTTTTCGTTTGTAGGGCCCTCTGTGGCCGCCGATGTGGCTTGTTACGGCTGGAGTTGCTTGCTCAGCCTGCGCTGGGTGGTGTGCTGGTGGCATCCGTGGGGCCTGCCGGCGTGGCTTGCTCGCTGTTGGCGTTGTCGTCGGTGCTGTGCCCCTGTTTTTTCTTCTGCAGCTTTTCTTCGTTCTTGCGCTTCTTGGCCAGTTCGCGCTGACGTTTCTCATAAGAGTAATTTGGGGTCGCCAAGGCGTGCTCCTTTGGATGGCCGGCGCGCGCCGTTCGCGCGTCGAAGCTGGAGCACAGCATAAGGCATAGCCTGTTGCGGAAAGGCCTGCGGCGGCGTGCGGACAGCCGCTGTTGGCGGCGTGTGCAGAATCACGAACACCCACTGGAGACCACCATGCCTGTCGCCCTGAATTTGCCCCTGCAGACACCACATCAACGTGCCGGCGTTTGGCTGTTGCCGCTGTTGATGGTGCTGGGCCTGGCCGGCGCATCCACCGCACTGCAAGCGGCCGACACTGCGCCTACCAGCACTGCAGTGGCGGACCCGCTGGTGCAGGCGCGCGCCCACATTGCGGCCCGACGCTGGCCGGCGGCGCTGGCCGAATTGCAGCGGCTGAATGCGGTGGCCAGTGCCGACTGGCACAACCTGATGGGCTACTGCCTGCGCAAGGGCGAGACGCCGGATTTGGTGGGCGCGGGCCGCCACTACCGTGAGGCCTTGCGCATTGATCCGGTACACCGGGGTGCGCTGGAATATTCAGGTGAACTGGCCTTGATGTTGAACGATTTGCCGGCTGCCGAACAGACGCTGGCCCGGCTGGACAAGGTGTGTACTTTTGGCTGCGAGGAATACACCGACCTCAAGCAAGCGGTGCAGCGCTACAAAGCGGCGGGTAACCGCTGGACGGCGAAGTAGCAAAAGCCAAGGGCCACCGAGGTGGCCCTTGCTGACGGGATATGGCACAAGCCACAACCGGATGTGTTGGCGCCGGTCACGGGTTCCGGTGTTCCGCCCATTGGTGCGGTCGGTTATCGCCAAGACAGGACAGATTGTGCGGTGTGGCTGTGACGCTGATGTGACGAGAAGGGCTGGCGTTGCAGCCCAATTGCTGCCCAATTTCGGGTCGCTTCAACGCTGAATTGCTGCGGTGCAAAATAGCGCTGCGATGCCATCACCCGGCGTCCGGAATTTGCCCATCCACAGCCGGAGCCACCGCCGCATGCGTCAAGTTGTTTTCAACCAAAAAGGCGGGGTGGGCAAGTCCACCATCACCTGCAATCTGGCGGCCATCAGCGCGGCCCGGGGCTTGCGCACCTTGGTGATTGACCTGGACGCGCAAGGCAACTCCACCCGCTATTTGCTGGGGGACGGTGCGGATGGGCTGCAAGACACCGCCGCCGAGTTTTTTGAGCAAACCTTGAAGTTCACTGTGCGCAACAAAGGCGCTGAGGATTTCACTGTGGTCACCCCGTTTGAACACCTGCACCTGCTGCCGTCCAGCCCCAAGTTGGATGAACTGCACGGCAAGTTGGAGTCACGCTACAAGATCTACAAATTGCGCGACGCGCTGGATGCGCTGGACGCCGCACACGGGTATGACCGGGTCTACATCGACACCCCGCCCGCGCTGAACTTCTACACCCGCTCAGCGCTGATTGCGGCCACTGGCTGCCTGATCCCGTTTGACTGCGATGATTTTTCTCGCCGGGCGCTGTATGCGCTGATGGAGAGCGTGCAAGAAATCCAGGCCGACCACAACCCGGGCTTGAAGATTGACGGCATCGTGGTCAACCAGTTTCAGCCCCGTGCCAACCTGCCGCAACGCTTGGTGCAGGCGCTGATCGACGAGGGTCTGCCGGTGCTGCAGCCTTACTTGAGCGCCAGCATCAAGATCAAGGAGTCCCACGAGCAGTCATTGCCGATGGTGCATTTGGATGCGCGCCACAAGCTGACGCTGGAGTACCTGGCCTTGCATGCTGCGCTGCAGCCGGCCAAGCGCAAACGTTGAGCCCGTCACTGGCCAATCGGGCCAGTCAAAACCAGCGCGTGGCGGCAGGTGCGTCAATCACCAGGTCGGTGTTGGCACACGCCACGCAGGGCAGGATCCAGCCCTCGGCTTTTTCTTCGGCCAACAGGCCTGGCCAGTCAATCAGGTACTGGATTTGGCCGCTCACCAGGCGTGCCAGGCAGGCCCGGCAACTGCCGTTGCGGCAGGCGCTGGGCAGGCGCAGGCCGGCGTCCAGCGCGGCGCGCAGCAGGCTGTGGCCGGCGGGCACAGCCACCTGCCAACCGCCGGGCTGCGCGGTCATGTGGTGGGGCTGGGCTGTTGCGGGCATGTGGGTGAGTATGTCAATCGGGCAGGCTGCCACGCCGCCCAGACCAACCGCCCCGACGACAATACTGTTTTGCCCAAAACGCCCGTCATGCAGACCATTCCGTTCGAGATCCGTGGCGAGTTCATCACTCTGGACCGCCTGCTCAAAGCCACTGGCGTGGCCAGCAGCGGTGGTGGCGCCAAGCTGATGGTGGCGGATGGCCAGGTGCAGGTGGATGGCCGCGACGAGCTGCGCAAAACCGCCAAGCTGCGGCCCGGTCAGGTGGTGGCGCTGCAGGGGGTGCGCATCCAGTTGATGGCTGCTGCGGCTGACCCGTCTGCACCATGACACACCCCATCACACCCCCCACGACACGCCCGCTGTGCATCGGCCTGGATGCCGACGACACGCTGTGGCACAACGAGACCCTGTTCCGCATGACGCAGGCGCGTTTTCAAGCACTGCTGGAGCCCTGGGCCGATGCCCAGCGGGTGGATGACGCGCTGGCCGCTGTGGAGCACCGCAACCTGGCCACCTACGGTTACGGTGCCAAGGGCTTCACCCTGTCGATGCTGGAAACCGCGCTGGACTTGAGCGACGCCACCGTGCCCGGCACGGTGCTGGCCGAGATCCTGGCGTCTGGCCGCACGCTGATGCACCACCCGATCGAGCCGCTGCCCGGTGTGCAGGACGCACTGGCCGCCCTGGCCGCGCTGGCGCCGCTGGTGCTGATCACCAAAGGCGACCTGTTTCACCAGGAGAGCAAGCTCGCGGCCTCTGGCCTGGGCCGGTTTTTCTCGGGTGTGGAGGTGGTCAGCGAGAAGACTGCCGACACCTACCGCCGCGCCTTTGCGCGCCACGGCTGTGCGCCGGAGGACGCGCTGATGGCAGGCAACTCGGTGCGCTCCGATGTGCTGTCGGCGCTGGAGGCGGGCTGCCGTGCGGTGCTGATCCCCTACCCGCTGGTGTGGGCGCATGAGGCGGCGCTGACGCCAACTGAGCATCCAGGCTTCCGGCAATTTGATGCGTTGGCCGACATGGCCGCCTGGCTGGCCGTGCTGCCGGCTTCAGCCGCTTCAGCCGCATGGGCTCCGCCAGCCGCCTGATGGCCAGCGTTTGAGCACGCGCTGCCCGCCGCCGTGAGCACCCAAGGCTCACCCTGGCCGCTGGTCTGGGTGCTGTACGGCACCGGCCTGCTGGCGGCAGCCCAGCTCGGCAAGCTGTCGGCGCTGGCGCCCCTGATCGCGCTGGATTTGCACCTGGGCCTGACCACGGTGGCTGCGGCCATCTCGCTGCTAGAGGTGGGCGGCGCCACCCTGGGTGCGGCGGCCGGCATGCTGGCGCAGCATTTTGGCCTGCAGCGGGTGTTGCGCTGGGGCCTGGCCAGCCTGGCGCTGGGCGGGCTGGGCAGTGCGCTGGCCCAGGGTGCGGCCGGGCTGTTGGCCTGGCGGCTGTTGGAGGCGCTGGGCTATCTGGGCGTGATCGTCAGCGCGCCGGTGTTGATTGCCCACCACACGGGTGCGGTGAGCGCACGGCTGCAAGGCCTGGCCTTGGCGCTGTGGAGCACCTTTGTGCCGGTGGGCATGGCCGTGGGTGCCTGGGGCAGCGCGGGCCTGGCAGGCGCGCTGGGCTGGCGTGCCGCGCTGCTGGTGGGCGGTGGGGTGGTGGCTGTGCTGTGGTTGGCGCTGTGGCCGGTGTTGCGCGGCCAGGCCTTGCCAGTGGCGGTAAAAACGCCAGTTGTGGCCATGGCGGCCGCTGTGCCCGCTGCGTCCGCTGGCCCAGGCGCTGCAGCCTGGTGCCTGGCCTTGGCCTTTGGCGCATTTGCGCTGTTTGAGGTGGGGCTGGTGGCCTTGCTGCCCACGCTGCTGGTGGCTGATGCCGGGTTGTCCGCCGCTGCGGCTGGCCAGTGGACCGCGCTGGTCTCGGTGTCCGCCGTGCTGGGCAGTGCGGCGGCAGCGCTGTTGCTGCGCCGTGGCCACGGCCGGCTGTTGCGTTGGCCCATGCTGCTGGCATTGGGCTTGCCGGCCTTGCTGCTGTTTGGCGTGTTCAGCCCGGCGCCGCAGACGGCGTTGGCCATCCCCCTGGCGCTGTTGATCAACGTGCTGGGCGGTCTGTTTGCCAGCCTGGCGTTTGCGCTGCTGCCTGTGGTGGCGGGCAGCGCCGGGCAGATGGTGCGGGCCAACGGCTTGCTGGCGCAGTGTGGTGCCACAGGCTCGCTGCTGGGGCCACCACTGATGGCCGCCTGTGTGCAGGCCGGCGGCTGGCCCGCCGCTGCGCTGCTGGGCCTGGTGGTGACGGTTGCCGCGCTGCCACTGGCCTGGCGCGCGGCGGCTGCCACGCCCAAGCACGCCGGCTTAGCCGCCGACGGTGGGCACGGCCAGGCAGGCCACCCGCTGGGTTGATGGCAGTGCGGCCGCTGCGGTATTGGGCTGCAGACCTGGTCTCAATGACGGCAATGCCACCGGCAGTGCGGCCGGCAACATCACCGGCAACAACACCGGCGCCTGCTGCCTGCAGCGGTCCATCACGATGGGGCAGCGGGTGTGGAAGGCACAACCGCCGGGCGGGTGGATGGGTGACGGCAGCTCACCCTGCAAGATCACCCGCTGGCGCCGCAGCGCGGGGTCCACCGTGGGGGTGGCCGACAACAGCGCCTGGGTGTAGGGGTGTTGCGGGTTGTTGAAGATGGCCTCACGCGGGCCTTGCTCCACCACCTTGCCCAAATACATCACCAGCACCTCGTCGGCCACATGGCGCACCACGCCCAGGTCGTGCGAGATGAACACATAGGCCACATTCATCGCCTGTTGCAAATCGACCAGCAGGTTGAGCACCTGGGCCCGGATCGACACGTCCAGCGCCGACACCGGCTCATCCAGCACCAGCACCCGGGGCTGCAGCATCAGCGCCCTGGCGATGGCGATGCGCTGGCGCTGGCCGCCCGAGAACATGTGCGGCCAACGGCTGAAGTGTTCGTCGCGCAGGCCCACCTGGCGCAGCATGTTGCGCGCCAGTTGCTCACGCTGGGCCGTATCGGCCATGCCGTTGACCAGCAGCGGCTCCATCAGCGCTGCACCCACGGTCTGGCGTGGGTTGAGTGCGCCGTAGGGGTTCTGGAACACGATTTGCACCTGGCGGCGCAGGCGGGCGCGGCTGGCCGTGTCGCTGCTGGCGGCGCTGGCCACGTCCACCCCGTCGATCAGCAGGTGGCCGCTGCTGGGCGGGTCAATCATGGTCAGCAACCTGGCCAGGGTGGATTTGCCGCAGCCTGACTCGCCCACCACCGCCAGCGTTTGGCCGGCCTGCACGCTGAACGACACACCGGCCAGCGCCTTGACCGTGGCCGGCGCACTGAACAAGCCCTGCCGCACGGGGTAGTGGCGGTGCAGGTCGTCGGCTTGCAACACCGGGCTGCTGGTGTCTGCCACGGCCGGTGGGGTGGCGTGGGTCATGGCGCTACCTGCACAGGCGCCGCAGCACGCACAGGCCGGCCCCGCCGCAGCGGTGTAAAACACAGCGCCCGACCCAACGCCGCTTCAGCCGGCGCCGGTGTTGCCTGGCACTGGCCGGTGGCAAATGCGCAGCGGGGTGCAAACAGGCAGCCGGGTGGGCGGTCAAACTGGCCGGGCACCAGGCCAGGGATGGCGGCTAAACGTTTGCCCCTCGCCTGCTCGGGCAAAGCGGCCAGCAAAGCGGCGGTGTAAGGGTGGTGCGGGTCATTGAACAGGTCAGCGGCGCGGGCTGATTCAACCTGCCGGCCGGCGTATTGCACCAGCACCCGGTCGGCGGTTTCGGCCACCACGCCCAGGTCATGGGTGATCAGCACCAGCGCCATGCCGGGGCGGCCTGGCTGGCCTGCGCCCGCAGCGCCGGCCCCGCTTTTGCGCAGCGACAGCAGCAAATCCAGAATCTGCGCCTGGATGGTCACGTCCAGCGCGGTGGTGGGCTCGTCGGCAATCAGCAAGCGCGGCTGGCAGGCCAGCGCCATCGCAATCATCACCCGCTGGCACATGCCGCCCGACAACTGGTGCGGGAAGGCACCGGCCCGCCGCGCTGCGTCGGGAATGCCCACCTGCTCCAGCAAGGCAATCACCCGTTGTTTGCGCGCGGCACGGCCCAGCCCCAGGTGGATGGACAGCGCCTCGCCAATCTGCCAGCCCACGGTGAAGCAGGGGTTCAGCGACGACATCGGCTCCTGGAACACCATTGCGATGTCGCGGCCGATCAGCGCGCGGCGTTGTTTGGGGCTGAGCGCTTGCAAATCCTGCCCGTCAAAGACCAGCCGCTCGGCGCTGACGGTGGCCGTCCACGGCAGCAGGCCCATGATGGCCAGCATGGCCACCGATTTGCCCGAGCCCGATTCACCCACGATGGCCAGCACCTCGTTGGGCTCTACCGTCAGGTCGATGCCGTCCACGGCGGTGAAGGCACCACCCCGGGTGGCAAAACGCACGGTGAGGCCACGGATGTCCAGCAGTGGTGCCGCCATCAAGAGCGCCTCATCTTCGGGTCCAGCGCGTCGCGCAAGCCGTCACCCGCCAAGTTGATGGCCACCACGGTGATCAGGATGGCCAGGCCGGGCAGGGTGACCATCCACGGGTCAGAGCGGATGAACTCACGCGCATCGGCCAGCATGGTGCCCCACTCGGCGGTGGGGGCCTGGGCGCCCAGGCCCAAAAAGCCCAGCGCGGCGGCCTCCAGGATGGCGTCCGACACGCCCAGCGCGGCCTGCACGATCAGCGGCGACAGGCAGTTGGGCAGCACGGTGGACCACAGCAGCCGGCGCGGGCCCACACCGGCCACTCGGGCGGCAGTCACGTAATCTTTGCCCAGTTCAGCCAGGGCCGAGGCGCGCACCAGCCGCACATAACGCGGCAGGTAAACGACGGTCACCGCGACGATGGTGTTGCTCAGGCTGGGCCCCAGCACTGCCACCACCAGGATGGCCAGCACCAGGCTGGGCACGGCCAGGATCAGGTCCATCAGCCGGCTGATGGCCACGTCCAGCGCCTGGCCCAGCGCGCCCTTGAACGCCACGCACACCAGCCCCAGCGTCACCCCGATGATGAAGGACACGCCCATCACCGCCAGCCCGATGAACAGCGAGATGCGGGCGCCATGCACCAGCCGGGTCAGCATGTCGCGGCCCAGGCTGTCGGTGCCCAGGATG
>JAYVLI010000105.1:0-4134 GCA_043759535.1 Betaproteobacteria bacterium
GCTGGCGCAGCAAGACTGGCCCAGCGGCCCGGTGCGCATTTTGGTGGGCTTTCCGCCCGGTGGGGGCACCGATGCATTGGCCCGGGTGCTGGCACAAAAACTCACCGAGCTGTGGAAGCAGCAAGTCATCGTCGAGAACAAGGCCGGTGTGGCCGGCGTGTTGGCGGCTGAATATGTGGCCACCCAGCCGGCGGACGGCAGCACACTGCTGATGGCCCACATCAACAGCCACGCGCTGGCGCCCAGCCTGCAGCCCAAGCTGCGCTACAACACCGAGCGCGATTTCACGCCCATCGTGCTGGTGGGCGTCACGCCCAATTTGCTGATCGCCAACCCCAGCCAGCAGGCCAAGACAGTCAAAGATCTGGTGGCGCTGTGCAAAGACAAACCCGGTGCGGTGAGTTTTGGCTCCGCCGGTGCCGGCTCGGCCCAGCACCTGGCCTTGGAGATGTTCAAGCTGCGTGCCAAGGTGGACGCGCTGCATGTGCCCTACAAAGGCAGCGGCCTGCTGCTGACCGACCTGATTGGCGGCCAGATCCAGTACAGCTTTGAGACCATGACGGCGGCCACCCCGCATGTCAAAAACGGCCGGGTGCTGGCCATTGCGCAAACCCGCACCAAACGCGCCAAAGGCCACCCCACGGTGCCGACCATGCAAGAGGCCGGGCTGGACTTGTTCATCGGTTTTGAGGCCACCACCTGGTACGGCCTGGCCGGCCCGGGCAAGCTGCCGGCGGCCATCACCGCCAAGATCAACCGCGATGTCAACACCGTGTTGGCCATGCCCGATGTGCAGGAGAAACTCGACACCTACGGCGCAGAAGACGGTGGTGGCACGCCCGAGAAGTTTGCCGCCTTCATCCGCAGTGAGCAGGACAAATGGGCCAAGGTGGTGAAAGACGCCAACGTCAAGATCGAGAGCTGAACCCGCACACCGCTCAGCGCCCAAACAGCGCCTGCACCACCGGCTTTGGCATGCGGTCTGCCGTGTACAGGCCCCAGTGTTTTTCAGGTTCCAGCGGATGGTCTGAGCCTTTCCAGGCCTCATCAAACGCCTCAAAAAAATACACCCGCACACCGGCTTGGGCTGCCCAGGTGTGCAAGGCTTGGCAGTAGGCGGATTGCAGATCAACCGAGGCGTTGTGTGGCTCAATGCCACGGCCGTTGGATGCGGTGGTCCAGCCGGCCTCGGTGATGACCAGCGGCTTGCCCGGGTGGCAACGCGCCACGCTGGCCAAGTTGGCTTGGGTGTAGGCCAGGGCGGTGTCCATGGCCTGGTATTCCCACACCGGATAGGTGTGGATGGAGAGGAAATCCAGCTCGGGCACCAGTGCGTCCAACTGGCCTTGCCAGGGCACATAGTTTTCACAAAAGGTCACCGGTTGGGCCACCCGCTGCCGCACCCAGCGCACATGGTCCACCATGCGGGGCACGGGCACCAGATGGTCGGTCCAGTCCACCGTGGCCTCATTGCCCACCGCCACGGACGTGACGATGTGCGGATAGCGGCCGGCCAAATCCACCAGCCGCAACAGCTCATCAGCATTGGCCTGGATGCTGGCTTGCAGTGCCGCGTCGCTGTGTGTGCCACCCCAGGGGCAGCCGGGGTTGTTGACCTCCGCGCCCAGATAAGCACCCAGCATCACCTCAAACGGCAGACTGTCTTGCTGGATCACCTGCAGCACCCGCAGCGCATGTTGGCTGCAGTCATACAGGCGCAGATGCCGGAAGTTGGGCTGCAGCAGCCGCAGGTCTTCGCGGATCTGCCCGGGGGTGGGGAAGCCCAGATTGGCCGGGCTTTGGCCATCGCGGTAGCCCGAGTAACAAATGGCGTTGCCGGGGGTGTGTGGCAGCGGGCGCTGGCCGCTCACATCAAAGGTTTGTGGCATGGCGGGTGCGTCAAGGCTCAGGATTGGCCGGTGAACTTGGGCGCGCCATGCCGGTCCCACAGGCCCCAGTAGGCGCCCACATCACCCTCGGCGCCCACCTTCCAGCCTTCATCAAACGCAGCGAAATAAAACACCGGGATGTTGTGTTGCCGCGCCCAGTCTTGCGTGTCCACAAAGTAGCGCATGGCGCCGTCAGTGGACGGCAGCGCAGCATGAAACGCGCTGCCCTGGTCTGGCCAGCCGGTCTCGCTGACCACCACCGGCTTGTCACCGGCCACTGCCTGCACCCGCTGCAGCATGCTGTGCATGTAGGCGATGGCGTGGTCCAGCGGGCAGCCCTCCCAAAACGGATAACAGTTGCACAGCAACACATCACAGGCCGCCGTGATGCGGGGGTGCAGCTCAAACAAATAGTAGGCGTCGACATAGCCCACCGGCACGCCGGGCAAGGCCTGCTGCACCTGTTGGATGGTGGCCAGCAGCGTGTTCTCGTCCAGGTCCTCACGCAGCAGCACCTCATTGCCCACCGCCACGATGTCGGCATGGCCGGCGCGGGCAACGGCAATCACCGCGTCAATCTCACGCTGGTTGATGGCCGCATCGGTGCCCAGCCAGGCGCCCACCAGGGTTTTGAGGCCAAGTTCATGCGCAATGCCGGGGATCAACTCATTGCCGTCGGTACACGAAAAAGTGCGCACCCAGCGGGTGTGCGGCACCAGCACTTGCAAACGGGCGCGGATTTGTGCTTCTGTCACTTGTGTGCCCGGGCCTTGGCCGTCCAGATAGGGCGAAAAACACAGGCCGTGCATGCCCGCTTGCAGGCTGGCGTCAAACACGCTGCCCAGGCTGGGCCGCAGCACAGGCGGGTGGGCCGAGCCGGCCAGATACGGGCCAGGCGCCAGCAGTGGGGCAGGACTGGGCGTGGCTTTGCTGGTGGGCGGATTGGCCGCCAAAAAAGCCGCCGGGTCAAAGCGCCGCGCAACACCAGGCACCTCGGGCTGGCCGGGCACATCGGGTGTTAGCGCCAGCTTGGCGTACTGTGGGTGCAGGGGGCGGGACATGGGTTCACTCAGCCTTTGGCCAACGGTTTTTTCCGCGCTGGCGAATTCTTGATGACGGGTTTTGCCGCCAGCTTGGCGGCCTCAAACGGCAGCGTGCCCGGCCCACGCGCTGGCGCAGCGCTGTAGCCGCCCACCCGGTGGTAGACCCGCACATAGTCCACCACCAACTCGGCCGGAAACTGCGTCTCCGGTGTGGGCAGGCCCGGAAAGTTGCCCCCCACCGCCACGTTCATCAGCAGGTAAAACGGTTGGTCAAACGGCGCTGGCCAGGGGTTGATGTCGGCCGGGCTGCGGGCTTCAATGCCGGCACCGTCTTGGGTGGCGCTGCAGCTCCACCAAAAGGTCTGGGTGGCGGTCAGTACACCGTCCACCCGCCAGCGGATGACACCGGGCTCCCATTCCACCGCGTACACATGCCAATCGGCCACCGTGCTGCCACCGGGCAGCGGGTGCACATGGGTGACCAGTGAGCGGGCCGGAAAGCCCGAGCCAAAGTGGGTGCTGCTCAACACCTCGTGCGGCCTGTCGCCCACGATCTCCAGCACGTCGATCTCACCCGACGCAGCCCAACTGCCGTAATGGTCGTCTTGTGGCAGCAACCACAGCGCCGGCCACAGGCCTTTGCCCCAAGGCACTTTGGCGCGAAACTCAAACCGGCCGTAGGCCTGGGCAAACAACGCGGTGCCGTCTTGTTGCCGGGTTTTGAGCCTGGCGGAGGTGTAGCCGCAGCCATGCAGCGATTGTTTGATGGCGCGAATGGTCAGCAGGCTGTTGGCCACCGACACATTGCCCGGCTCACGGGTGTAGTACTGCAACTCCTCATTGCCCCAGCCGGGGATCCATTGGTGGGTTTTGTAGTCAAAGAATCCATTGCCAATGTCGAAATCCCATTTGCTGGGGTCAACCGCATTGCCTTCAAATTCATCGGCCCAGACCAATTGCCAGTCATTGGCAACATCACCAGCCACCGGGGCTTGAACAAGGACTGGCGCAGTGGACGCCGCAACAGGCTTGCGTGCCATGTTCAGACGACACGCTTGCCGGCTGCGTCAAACACCAGCGCCCAGGCCGGGTCAGGCGCCAGACCCACCATCTGGCCGGCTGTGGTGCCGGCCTGGGTTGTGCCCACCTTGGCGTTGAGCAGCTCGGCCACACCGTCCACCTTCAGATGCAGGATGGACGAA
>JAYVLI010000106.1:0-3458 GCA_043759535.1 Betaproteobacteria bacterium
ATGCACGCCGGTGGGTGCATCTGTCTCGCGCGGTGGTGCCACCAATTCACCCGCCGCTGTTTACGCACTGACCAAGTACGTGGACTGGATGAAAAAGTACGCACCCAAAGAGGCCAGCGGCATGACGTTTGGTGAGGCCGGCCCGGTGCCCGCGCAAGGCCAGATTGCGCAGCAGATTTTTTGGTACACGGCATTCACCGCCGACATGACCAAAAAAGGCCTGCCGGTGGTCAATGAAGATGGCACACCGAAGTGGCGCATGGCGCCTGGCCCCAACGGCCCGTACTGGAAGCAGGGCATGCAAAACGGCTACCAGGACGTGGGCAGCTGGACCTTCTTTGCCGCCCACGATGCCAACAAGACGGCCGCCGCCTGGCTGTATGCCCAGTTCATCACCGCCAAGACCACCAGCCTGAAGAAGACCATGGTCGGCCTGACGCCCATCCGTGAAAGCGACATCCAGAGCAAGGCCATGACCGACATGGCGCCCAAGCTGGGCGGCCTGGTGGAGTTTTACCGCAGCCCTGCCCGGGTGGCTTGGACACCCACAGGCACCAACGTGCCCGACTACCCCAAGCTGGCCCAGCTGTGGTGGAAAAACGTAGCCCAGGCGGTGACTGGCGAGAAGACCCCGCAAGGCGCGATGGACAACCTGGCCGAAGAGATGGACCAGGTGATGGCACGGCTGGAGCGGGCTGGCATGGCGCATTGCGCGCCCAAGCTCAACCCCAAAGGCGACCCGAACAAGTATTTGAGCGACAAGGGCGCGCCGTGGAAGAAGCTGGCGAATGAAAAGCCCAAGGGCGAGACGATTGCGTATGACTCGCTGCTGAACGCCTGGAAGGCGGGCAAGGTCCGCTAAGGTTCACAGCAAGCCGCACTGTTTGTGCAATGCCCCGGCCAGGGGCTTGTTGGCCGCGCAAGACCACCGCAGGGTGGTGTTGCGCGGCTTTTTTATGGGCGGCCTTGCCCGCGCTCAGGCAGCCAGATTCAAGCCGCCAGGTTCAGGCGGCCACCGCCACGGCCGGCACAGCCAGGTCCAGCGCTGCAGCCAGCCGCGTCACTGCGCCGTCCACATCGGCCAGTTTGTCCAGCCCAAACAGGCCGATGCGGAAGGTTTTGAAATCCGCCGGCTCGCCACACTGCAGTGGCACACCGGCGGCGGTTTGCAGGCCCAGCGCCAAAAAGGTTTTGCTGCTGTGCAGGCCGGCATCGTCGGTGTAGCTGACCACCACCCCCGGTGCCTTGAAGCCGGCTGCGGCCACACTCTTGAAGCCTTTGCGCTCCAGCAGCGCCCGCACTGCATCGCCCAGTGCTTGCTGTTGGGCGCGCAGCGTGTCCCAGCCCCTCGCCTTGGTTTCTTGCATCACGTCGCGGGTGATGGTGAGTGCGTCGGTGGGCATGGTGGTGTGGTAGGCATGGCCACCGGCCTCGTAGGTCTCCATGATCTGCAGCCACTTTTTCAAGTCACACGCAAAGCTGGTGCTGCTGGTGGCATCGATGCGCTGGCGGGCGGCTTCGCCCAGCATGACAAACGCGCAGCCGGGTGAGCCAGTCCAGCCTTTTTGCGGCGCGCTGACCAGCACGTCCACCCCCACGGCCGCCATGTCCACCCACATGGCGCCTGACGCAATGCAGTCCAGCACAAACAGCCCACCCGCCGCATGCACCGCGTCGGCCACAGCGCGCAGGTAGTCGTCGGGCAGGATCATGCCGGCAGCGGTTTCCACATGCGGGGCAAACACCACATCGGGCTTTTGCGCCAGGATGGTGGCCACCACCTCGGCGATTGGGGCGGGCGCAAATGCGGCCTGGTGCTGGTCGGCCACGCGGCGGGCCTTGAGCACAACCGTCTCGGCCGGGATCTGGCCCATGTCGAAAATCTGGCTCCAGCGGTAGCTGAACCAGCCGTTGCGGATGACCAGCACTTTTTTGCCAGTGGCAAATTGGCGTGCCACCGCCTCCATGCCAAACGTGCCACTGCCCGGCACCACCACCGCAGATTTGGCGTGGTAGACCTCTTTCAACAAGCTGGAGATGTCGCGCATCACCCCTTGGAATTTTTGCGACATGTGGTTGAGCGCCCGGTCGGTGTAGACCACCGAATATTCGAGCAGGCCGTCGGGGTCAACGTTGGGCAGCAGGCCGGGCATGGGGTGTCTCCTGAAAGGGGCTGGCAGCTTAGCACTGGGGCTCGGGCGCGTGCTGGCCGCCCATGCTCGCGGGTCGGGCGATGCGTGTCAGGCCATGCGGGCCAGCGGGTCAGTGCGTGGCCTGTACCAGGCGCAGCGCCAGCCGGTTGTGCTGCTCAATCAGGCGTGGCAGGTCCAGCGTGGTGATCTGGCCGTCGCGCACCACCACCCGGCCGTTGATCACTGCATGCTGGATGCGCGGCACATGGCAAAACAGCAGCGCAGCCAGCGGGTCATGCAGCGCGCCGGCCAGGCCGATGGTGTGCAGCGGCACGGTGATGATGTCGGCCGCCATGCCGGGTGCCAGTGCGCCGATGTCGTCACGCCCCAACACCCTGGCGCCGCCCAGGGTCGCGATCTCCAGCGCTTCGCGCGCGCTCATGGCGGCTGGGCCGGTGTCGGCACCACCCGCCACCCGCTGCAACAGCATGGCCATGCGGGCCTCGCCCAGCAGGTGGCCGGCGTCGTTGGACGCAGCACCGTCCACTCCCAGGCCCACCGCCACGCCGGCATCGCGCATGGCGCGGATGGGCGCAATGCCCGATGCCAGCCGCATGTTGGAGCAGGGGCAGTGCGCCACCCCGGTGCCGGTGCGGGCAAACAGGACGATGCCGGCGGCATCGAGCTTGACGCAGTGGGCGCACCACACGTCTGGCCCCAGCCAGCCCAGTTGTTCGGCGTACTGCGCCGGGGTGCAGCCAAACTTCTCGCGGGTGTAGGCAATGTCGCTGTCGTTTTCGGCCAGATGGGTGTGCAGTGACACGCCGTGCGCCGCACCGTAGCTGCGCGCCAGCACCGCCGATTCCCGCATCAAATCGGGGCTGACCGAAAACGGTGAGCACGGTGCCACCACGACGCGCTGCATCGCAAACCGGCCCGGGTTGTGCCAGCGCTCGATCAGGCGCTGGGTGTCGGCCAGGATGTCCGCCTCACGCTCCACCACCGCATCCGGTGGCAGGCCGCCTTGTGATTGGCCCACGCTCATGGACCCCCGCGCGGCGTGGAAGCGCATGCCAATCAACGCTGCGCCCTCGATGCTGTCGTCCAGCCGCACGCCGCCCGGGTAGATGTAGAGGTGGTCGCTGCTGGTGGTGCAGCCCGACAGCAGCAGCTCGGCCATGGCGGTTTGAGTGGACACCCGCACCATCTCGGGTGTCAGGCCGGCCCACACCGGGTACAGGCCCTGCAGCCAGCTGAACAGCGCACAGTCCTGCACCACCGGCAGCGCGCGGGTGAGGGTCTGGTACATGTGGTGGTGGGTGTTGA
>JAYVLI010000107.1:0-2539 GCA_043759535.1 Betaproteobacteria bacterium
GACGAGGTGCTGCTGCTGCTGTCGCGGCTGATGCGCTCGGTGTTCCGCTTCCACGACCAGTTGTTCCGCTTTGGCGGTGAAGAGTTTGTGGTGCTGATGGGCTGCCAAAGTGACGACCATGCCGGCACCGCGTTAGAGCGGCTGCGCAGCAGCGTCAAGGCGTTTGCCTTTCCGCAGGTGGGCGGCATCTCGGTGTCGGTGGGCTACACCCGGGTCCAGCCCAGCGACACCCCCAACTCGGCCTTTGAGCGGGCGGACCGCGCGGTGTATTGGGCCAAGGCGCATGGCCGCGACCAAGTCTGCAGCCATGCGGAGCTGACGGCGCGTGGGCAACTGGTGGACGATGCCAAGGTGGGCGATGTTGAACTGTTCTAGCCACTTGGCCGGTGTGTGGCAACGGACCCGGCGCGCTGCTGTCGTCTTGGGTGCGCTGGTGGCAGGCGCACCGGGCTGCGCCTGGTCGCAGCCGGTGGCGGCCGATGCATCCGCGCTGGTGGCCCCCGCCATCACCACGGCGACCCAGGCCGACACGCCCGCCGACAGCCGCAACTACAGCGTGCAAGAGTTTGACTGGCAAGACAACACCCGCCAGCGCGCCGTGCCGGTGCGGCTGTATCTGCCCTTGACCGCCAGCGCGGCGCGGCCGGTGCCGCTGATCGTGTTTTCACACGGCATTGGCGGCTCACGCCGGGGTTACAGCTACCTGGGCCAGTTCTGGGCCAGCCAGGGCTATGCCAGCCTGCATCTGCAGCATGTGGGCAGTGACCGTGCGGTGTGGGTGGGCAATCCGCTGGCCATTGCCCTGCGCCTGCAGGCCGCCGCGCAAGAAGTGGAGGCCACCGCCCGGGTGCAGGACCTGCGTTTTGCGCTGGACCAGGTGCTGGCCGGCCCACTGGCGCCGCAGCTAGACGCCAACCGCATCATCGCGGCCGGCCATTCCTACGGCGCCAATACCACCTTGCTGGTGGCCGGTGCGCGGGTGGAGCGGGCGGGCCGGGTGCTGGACCTGCGGGATGCGCGCATCAAAGCCGCCATCGTCATCTCGGCACCGCCGTTTTATGGCGAGGGCCAGCCCGAGCGCATCCTGGCCAGCGTGCAGGTGCCCAGCCTGCACATCACCGCCACCGAAGACATCATCCGCGTGCCCGGCTACTTTTCACCCGCCAGTGACCGGGTGGCGGTGTTTGACGCCACCGGTGGCCAGGCCAAAACCCTGGCGGTGTTTGAGGGTGGCTCCCACAGCATCTTCACCGACCGCAGCGGGCCGGGTGGGCCGGTGCTCAATGCCCAGGTCAAGGCCGCCACCCAGGCTTTGTCGCTGGCGTTTCTGGGCAGTGTGTTTGATGGCGACAGCAGCGGATTGCGGCTGTGGGCGCAGCGGTTTGGCGGCTTGCTGGCGCGCACCAGTATTGGCGGACGTTAGGCGGCACCAAAACCACGCTGCCGCGCTGCCACCGTAAACTGAAACATGGCCGACGCATACTACTATCCGCCCGAGCTGCTCTCGCTTTTGGTGGACACGATTCCTCTTCTCTGTAGAAGCAAGACCGATGTTGTCGTCTTCTTCCGAGGCGCAGGCGCTCCCGAAAACCTTCTGAAACCACGCTCAGAACAACTCAGCGCGGATGCGAAGTCCCTGAACAAGTATCAGATTGCCCGAACGGTGATTGAAGGACTTAACGCCCGTGGCGACTCCACGCTGGCGCCCAGGCGTGAAGTCATAAGGCGGATTGTGGAACTTGAAGACTTTTCGTCATGTTGGCCTGGGGATCAACTCAAGGCAAAAGGTGCCGTTTCAGATGTCCGCCGCATTGTGAACGTCAAAGATTCGTTCACACGCATGAAGCAGGAACGTGACAACGAGAAGTTTGAAGCCCAGGCGGCAGCGCAGGTTGAGCGAGCGGCGGCACTTGCGCGCAAGAAGGTGATCGGGGAATTGCGAGACCAGTTGTTCGCCCTCTTTGCGATGGACGACAGGCCACAGGCACGGGGAAAGCAACTTGAACTCGTACTGAACGGCCTGTTTCGTGTTCATGGCGTACTCGTCCACGAAGATTTCAAGCGCCGTGACCCTGATTCCAGCACCGTGCTCGAACAGATTGACGGCGTCATCGCTTTGGACGGAACCATATATCTCGTCGAAATGAAATGGCTGAAAGACCCGGTGGGAATTGCAGACTTCTCGCCGCATTTAGTTAGACTATTTGGGCGCGCGAACGCGAGTGGAATATTCATTTCCAACAGCGAATTCACAGAACCCGTACTCAAGGAATGCGCAAGCGCCCTCAACCAGAGAACGATGTTCCTTTGCTCACTTCAAGAGATAGTGATGCTCTTGCAAAATGAGACCGATCTTCTTGCGCTGCTTCGCAAGAAATCACAAGCTGCGGTCGTTTCCAAGCAGCCGTTCCTTCGGCTCGTGTAGCAACGCGGCCTAGCGATTAAGGATCGATCGCACGAAGCCGCGATCTGACCCGTTTGTTGAACATGCCCAGTACAAGTGGCATCGAATGAATGGCGGGCCGCTGCAAATGGATGG